>JANNEU010000058.1:0-3191 GCA_031379035.1 Hyphomicrobiaceae bacterium
ATCCCCGCTGTCTCCAGCGGGGTTACACTTGTCGTTCAAGCCCCGCATCAGACGGGGCCACAAAAACACTGCGCTCTTTGACATCGTGAATAGGTTGAACCCAAGCCCGAGGCACGCCGCCCCGGGGCCAGCTGACGCTTGACCAATCAGGGACGCCTGATCTGGAGCGCGAAGCTGGCCCGCGTTGGTGGGCATTGCCTCACGTGGCGGCGATGGCCGCCGCCGCAGTGCTGACACCCAAGCGCGAGCCGCCGTGTTCGCTGGTGACGCCGGATAGCGTATCTTCGATCAACTGATCGACGACGCCGGCCAGAGCGACACCGCGCGTCACGCCGCTGGCCATCAGCGTTTCGAAACGGGCCAGCTGGCGGTCGGCGCTGGAGCCGCGGGCGACGATGGTGCGGATGTGCTCCACCTCGTCCATGCACCCGAAGAATTCTGCATCTTCGGCGATGCGGTCGAGGATCGTCTCGACCAGATCGCCAATCGCCACAAGGCCGCCGTGCTCAGTATCGACAAGCCCTTGCGAGAGGCCATAGCGTTGCGCCCGCCAGCGGTTTTCGTGGACGAGCAAACTGGCCACCGGTGTGTCGCGGCGACCGGCACGGGTGCGGTCAAGATAACGGCACAGACAGCGCAGCAAACAGGTGATGGCAATCGTGTCCTCGATCAGAGGGCACACGTCCATGATGCGGACTTCAAGCGTCGGGTAACGGACGGACGGCCGCACGTCCCACCAGATTTTGGTGGCGTCTTCGATGACGCCGGCGTCGACGAGGGTTCCAACGGTGCGTTCAAAGTCGTGCCAGTTCTCGAAGGGTTCAGGAATACCCTTGCGCGGCGTCGCATCGTTGATGGCCGTTCGGTATGACTTGAGGCCGGTGCTCTCGCCGCCCCAGAACGGCGATGAGCCTGAGAGGGCGAGGAACAGAGGCAAAAACGGCCGCAGATCATTCATCAGAGCGATACGATCATCGGGGCGCTCGACGCCGATGTGCACGTGCAGCCCGCAGATCAGCATCCGCCGGCCAAGCGCCTGGAAGTCATCGGCGATGGCGTTGTAGCGCTGGCTGTCGCGATGGCGTTGATGACGCCAGAGTGTGAAAGGGTGCGTTGCTGCCGCAATCGGTGCGAGGCCATGACGGCGGGCGAGGCGCGCAATGGATTGGCGCAAATCGACCAGCGATGCGCGGGCCTCGTCGGCAGACGTGCACACAGGTGTCGCGATCTCGATCTGCGAACGCATGAACTCTTCGCTGAAGGACTTGCCGTGCGCGGTTTTGAGGGCGCTGATCAGGCGGCGCGGCGGATCCTTCACCAGCGCGCGTGAGGCGGTGTGGACGAGGTAATATTCCTCCTCGATTCCGAAGCTGTAGGTGTTGTTCTCGTTGGTCATTGTTGTTCTCCTTATTTGTCTTCGATCAACGGTGGCAGCGCAACGCCAATGGGGCGTCACGCGGCAGTTTTGAGAATCGAACAGAAGCCCAGGACCAAATGGGTCGCGGGGTGGCGCGAGGGGGAAGCGCGCGGCGTGGACACCTGATGCACTGCGGCGCAAACGGAACAGGGTCCGGTGTCGCCTATGCAGTGGCCTCGAAATCAAAGGCCCGCCGGCGTTTTCAACGCAGCCGGCGTCTCATGTCGTGAGCGCGGAACATGCAGATCCACGTCGGTTCGCGGGACTTCGCCGGATCGCATCATCGCCAACCCAGGCGCGGGATACCTACGGTTCACCGTGGATCCCGAAGCGGCGATGCTGCACCCCCATCGCGCTTGACGTGTACTTTGCGGCGCGAATCGGTCGAACTATGGCGGAATACATCACGATTGTGTGATCGAACGCAGGCGGCGGTGTGGCGCGCCGTTGAGAGCAGCCACCTTTTGGCCTCATCCCAATCTCGCGCAAATCAGTTACGTGCGTGGCATGACACACATAGCTCCGGCCGAAACGTCCCGCGCAGCGCTCGCCGCCATGCTTGTGCTAGCGACGATGTTTGCCTTCGCCGTCATGGACGGCCTGACCAAGATCGCCTCGCAGACCATTCCCATTCCGCAGATCCTGTGGGTGCGCAACATGGTCTTCGCCGCGTTGGTGCTTTCGATGATGGCCGCGCAGGGGCAGCCGCTCCGGCTGCTCGCCGTGAGCCGGCGGCCATGGTTGCAGTTCGCCCGCGCAGCACTGCTGATCATCGAGAGCGGCGTGTTCATGCTGGCATTCAAGCTGATGCCGATCGGCGATGTGCACGCCGTTAACGCGGTGGCGCCGCTGCTGGTGGTGGCGTTGTCGGTGCCGTTGCTGGGCGAGCAAGTGGGCTGGCGGCGTTGGAGCGCGGTGCTCGCCGGCTTCGTGGGCGTGTTGATGATCATCCGGCCGGGTTTTGCGCAGATTGAGCCGCCGGTGTTGCTGGTGTTGCTCGGCGCAGCCATGTGGGCGGCCTACCAGATCATGGTGCGGCTATGCGCACGGGTGGATCGCGCGGAGACGACGTCGTTATGGACGGCGGTGGTGGGGTTGATGCTGACGAGCCTCGTGGGGCCGGCAGTGTGGGTCTGGCCGGATGCGAACGGTTGGATGCTGTTGGGCGTGATCGCGCTGCTCGGCAGTCTCGCGCACATTGCCTTCATCCGCGCGCTGGGGATGACCGAACCGTCGCGGCTGCAACCTTTCAACTACACTTTGTTCGTGTGGGCCGTGGTGGTCGGCTACGCGTTTTTCGGCGACATGCCAGATGCGTGGACGTTCGCTGGCGCGGCGATCATCATCGCCTCGGGTATCTTTGCCTGGCATCGCGAGCGGGTGCGGGGTGGGGCGATTGAAAGCTCTGCCCAAATCTGATTTTAGCTAAGACTGACTAAGCTTGAGCGATCGCCTGTACATTTGAGACAGGAGCCGGTGCGGCCATGACCACCGTAAATATGCTTGAGGCCAAGACGCAGCTCTCATGGCTCGTGGAGGCCGTCGAAACGGGTGCCGAGACCGAGATCATTATTGCGCGCAACGGCCGTCCGGTGGCGCGGCTGGTGGCCATAGGACCCGCAGCGACGGGATTACGGATCGGCATCGCCAAAGGGACGTTCGTCGCGCCCGCGAGCATTGATGGCGATAATGATGTCATTGCCGATGCAGGGTCGTTCGCGGTGAGGTTGCTGCTGGACACGCACGTGGCGCTTTAGGCAATCACGGATGATCT
>JANNEU010000094.1:0-3572 GCA_031379035.1 Hyphomicrobiaceae bacterium
GATTTGTCGTGGAGGTAGTAGAGACCGGCGCCACGAAACGATCCGCCGTTGGCTTGAAAGCGGATGATCATGACCGGAGCAGCCTCTCCCAGAGCGCCATGATGACCTTAGCGAGTTCACTCACCTCATGCGGCGGCGGCAACTGGTGGCGATTGCAGTGGTGGGCGATCTGATTGAGGTTGACGCCCTGCTTGCGCAGCTCGTGGAAAACCGCGCGAGTTGCGTCGCCAAAGATCGGCGCGGTCGTCGGTGCGTTCTTCTTCGACCGTGCGATGCCACGCAGCGCGCGCGACCGCGCAAAGTCACCAGGCCCCATGCCGCTGCGTTGTGCCTTGTCGATAAGTTGGAAATGCTCTTCCGCCGTCACCCGGAAGCTGATCCAGTGATCTTTGACGCGTGCTGCTTTGGGCCGCCCTTTGACTGAGCGCACCTTCGCCGGGATGTTGGGTTGGGTCATTGCACTCCTCCAGCAGAGCGCAGCGTCCGGGGGCTTGGGGTGCGGGACCGATTTCGGTCCGTAACCCCGACAAGATGTGCCGCTTTCAGCGGCGAGTTTTCGTGCAACGAAAACCCATCTTGCTACCCCTTCCGCGCTACCAGAGAATAAATGCAATCAATGAAACTAAAGAGGAAGAAATCTAGGTGATATCAACTAAATCGAGACCATGCCTTGCAAGCCGTTGAATTGAATGAATACCGGTGTGAAATCAAGGGCTGGCGATTATGTGCGGTTGACGTGCTTGCAGGAACGTTTTGGTGGTGCATGTGCCTCAAGGCTTGCGCGGATGGGGCTGCGGCGGTGCGATTGAACGCGGGAAGCAGGCAGGTGCCAAGAGTGACGAGGCTCAAGGAAAGGGCTGGTTTTTCCGAGCTAGCAAGATGCTATCGTGTACTTTTCGAAAGGCCGCGCCTGTGGTCGATATAACCACAATCACGGAGGAAAAAATCCGCTATCAACTTTCCCGCATATTGTCGCCAAGATGCTTTGAATAAACAAACAAGTTGCGACCAACAAGGCAGCATCAAGCCATCAACATGCCAGCAACTTGGTATCTGTCTGATATTATCTTGCTATCAACAAGATATGAAATAGGCGACAAGTTGATATCGTCATTTTTCGGCGTTGAAATTCAACAGTTTTTATCCAACGCGAGCGCTCCACTGGCCGCAATCAAGTTGATAGCGTGTTGTTTGGTTTCGGTCGTGGTTTATCGGCTGGGTGCTCGCGCCCTCACATGGGCGCGAGCTCTTCAGCGAAGGCCTTTGACGGTTGTTGAGGCGCATAGTTCAATGAGAGGTACGCTTTGCCACTGGCAAGGCTTCGGGACTGGCCGAGAAAGGTATCGTTCTCGCCTTCATCAAGGGCATAGCACAGCCAGCGGCGACCATCGCGGTCGATGCGGGCATAGGTGTGGTCTGCGCCGATGAGGTGCCATGCGTTACCTTTGCTGTGCCATTTTGCTGGCTGGGCTTCGGCGGTTGTGGTTCGTGTTGTCATGGCTGCCCCCTATGCCGATTGCATGGGTTTCGGCGTGTCGAGCCGCATGACGTATTCGCCGCCGTTCGCAGGAACTTCGTTAAACTTGAATTTCACGTTGAAGCCGCCGCCGTCCTTGTGCGGCCAGCAAGCGGCTACCTGCGTCCAGACGGTTTTGTCTTCCTTCGTGCGGCCTTTGATGACGCGGTAAAGCTTGTGGGTAGGTCGATTGCTGGGTGTGGTTTGTGGCGTGGTCATGGGTCGTTCTCCATCATGTTATTTGTGCGAGTAAAGCGAAGCGCGCCTCGCATAAATGACATGGTGGAACTTTCACGCCGCGCCAACGACGGCAGTCAATGCCCCCCTTGGCCAACGGCGTGCTGTGCAGCACTTCTTCAGTGCGCACTGCACGGGCTTGACGGCTGTCGTGCGTGGCGTACCCGGATGAGAATTGAACGTGCAGCAGGACCATCAATCGTACCGGTAGTCGGGTTGACGCTGGTCATCGTCGGTCCATGGCCGGGCGCAACGTATGAATGCGAAGCGATTGACGAAACGGAAGCCTGGCGACAAGTAGAGCCGGCCTTCGCCGTCGAGGACGGTCCACCAATAGCGATAGTCGGCGCCCTTGGGCACCTGCCCTATCTCCCACAGCAAATCATGGTCAGGTGCTGGCAGCGGCTCGAAGCGGCTTTCAAACGTGCGCCAGCTGCCGCAGCGCGTCCGCTGTTTGAATTGTCGACGTGTGGGCGATTGTGACGAAGGCTCGGTATTCATGGACGGTCTCCTTTGTTGATGGTGAGTGAGGACAAGAATTGCTTGGCCGTGGCATCGCATCCAGCCACGTACGCGCGCCGCAGGGCGCGCTTGATGCTGACGACACCGAGTTCGTGGAAATCGAGCGCGTCGCGACCACGCATTTCCAAGGTCGGGATGGTCAAGACCTCACGGGCAATGGTCTCGAGCAGCGTGTCGAGTGCGGTGCTCATGATTGCACCTCCTCGGCGATTTCCTCAGCGCAGACATCGGCCGCGCGGCCCATCTCATCGCGGAAATCGAGACCGATGCTGCGGGCATAGTGCCCAAGATCACTCAGCAGGTCGTGGAGGGCCTCACGGCCCATGTCGGAGCCGGTTTCCTGCGAGAAGGTCTGGAGGGCCTTCTTCGCCCAGCGTGCGCGATCCTCATTGGAGATATCGCGAAGAAACGAGCTGGCGTGCTCATCAATTCTGAATGTCGCCCCTTCCTGTTTATCGACGAGGGGGAAGTAGCGGCGCGCCCCGTTCTCCCAGAGCGTTTCGGCGTTGGCGATCGCAGTGGTCTCGCTGCCAGCGGCAATGTCGATCTCATAGCTCTCGGTTCTGGTGACGATAACTCGGTATGTCCGGTGACGGCTCATGAGCGCACTGCCTTGTCGGAAGTGATGCGGAACTCGCCCACGGTTCCGTTATGGTCGCAGGCATCGCAGCGGCAGGACGATGTGTCATCCCAGTAGTGATCGCCATTGGGCTCGGTACCATCGATCGACAGCCTGGCGGTGCAGGTGATCTCAATCGATAGCGTGTCGGCTTGCCCGCATCGCGGGCAGGCCAGATCGTACTCGTTGCGTAGATCGTGGCGCTTCTGAGTGAATACTTTGCTCATGCGGCACCGCCCACTTTGCTCTGCGGCTCCATGCGATGCAGGATGAGCGCAGCGCGAAAAAGCGCATCACATTCCGGCAGCATTCGTTCGAGTGGCAGGATGGTGCCGATGGCGAGATTGCGCTGACGTGCTGATAGGGCAGACGCGGCCTCGACGGCGAGTTTCTCCGCGTGCTGCAGCCGCAAAATCAGCACCGCGAGGTAGGCATGAATCGCGGTGTGAATGGCCTCATCCATGGTCAATGGGTCAAAGTTTCGTTTCTTCATTTGGTTCTCCTTTTATTGTTGCTGTTGCGAGAAGGCGGACCTGCGCGGAACTCCGCGCCTGACAGCCACCAGAAGGCTGAGGGGCCTTTGTGGTCGGGGGTCCAAACCGCCCAGAAGTAGCGGTGCTTGGAAAAGTACGATGGCGCCGGGCCATAACGGTGCTCCGGCCAGCAGACGATGTCGTC
>JANNEU010000104.1:0-20737 GCA_031379035.1 Hyphomicrobiaceae bacterium
GCCCCGCGGAGACGCACTTTCATGCCAACTGCCCTGCGCCTGCCTGAACCTGTCACCATCGAAGAGTTCGACGCCTTCGTCACAGCGCAGGCCGACACGGCGATATTCGAACTCGTCGACGGCGTCATCATCATGATGTCGAACCCGACGGAAACGCACGAGCAAATCGCGAGCAACATTGGTGCACCCCTGAAGCTCGCCATGGATGCCCGTGGCTGCCGCACCTATCTCGGCGGCATGCGCGTGCAGCGATCCGACAACCCGCGTGACGGCGACAAAACCAAGCCTGACATCGTCGTCCGCTGCGGCCCGCGCGCTTCCGGCACCTACATCACCGATCCATTGATCATTGTCGAAGTGCTCTCGCCGACCACGATGGACATCGACCGTGGCCGCAAGCTGGAGTTCTACAAGTCTCTCCCCACCGTCCGCCACATCGTGCTCGCCTATCAAGATCAGATGCGCGTCGAACACTACCGACGCAGCGAGCACGGTTTTGACTTGGAAGTCCTGATAACGCCGGACAGCACCCTCACCCTCGAAGCCGTCGATTTCCAAATCGGCCTCGCGCGGGCTTATTTTGACGCAGGAGTCTGACGCCCCTCCCTCACTGCCCCACCCCAATCAACACCACCGCGGCAATACAGAGTTGGGCCAACACGCGGCCATTCGTTTCCGCCAAAACCCGCAGTCTCACCCCTGAAGACCTGTAACCCCTACCATTAGAGTGCTTCCGGGAAAAGTGTGCCCTCGGACTTGATCCGGGGGTGTGCAGCGGTTTTCCCGAAAGAAGCACGACCAAACAAAGGGCGAGGGTCGTTCCTCGATTCCATCAAGAGCGGAACGACAATAGCGCCACCAGCAACACCGTCTCCATCACTTCAATACTCGCCCCCAACCCATCACCCGTGATCCCGCCCAGCCGCCAGCGCCAATAGCCGGCCCCCAGCACCACAAGCACCAGCGACACCAGCAGCACCGGTGCCACCCACCAACTCAGCGCACCCAACGCCACCGCCCAAAGCCCCACCGACAGCCAACCAACATCCCACGCGAACCGTTCCGCCATGCCCGCCTTCAGTGTCGGCAGCGACAGGCTCCACACCAGTGTCCCCCACCGCGCCCACGCGGGGACCAACACCAGCCCCCACGGTACCGCCTCACCGACCAGCTCCGACAACAACACAAATTTCGCAATCAGCTGCAGCACAATGACGATGACCGCAAAGCTCCCCGTATGCGGATCTTTCAGCACCTCATGAAACCGCTCTGGCTTGGAATGCGCCGCGCCCAGCGCATCCGCCATATCGCCCAGCCCATCCAGGTGCAGGCCGCCCGTGATCCACACCCACGCCACCAGCGCAAAAAGGGTGCCGACATTCAACGTGATCAGCGATCCCATCATCGCCGCCAACACCACCACCGCGCCGATCACTAACCCCACCAGCGGAAAATACACCGCCGAGCGGCTCAACTCACGCGGATCAAACGCCGTCACCTGTGGCGTCGGAATGCGCGTCAAGAACTGCACTGCCAAAATCAGTTCACGCGCATGTTTGGCGGCAGGCTTTGAAAACCTCACGCGCTTACCCCTCCGAGCTCACTGGCTGCACCAGTTCAACAATCTCACCCCATAGGCGGCCGTCGGCATCCAGCCCCGCGTTCAGCCGCACGCGGGTGCCATAGCCGATGCGCAGTGCCCATAGACTATGTCGCTCAAGGCCCGTTGCCAGCGACAGCGCCAACCGCAACGGCCCCGCATGTGAAACAACCAACACCGGCCCCTCTGCCAAATTCACGGCGTGCCGCAAGGCCTGCAAGACGCGAATTTCAAAGCTTGCCCATCGTTCACCCCCCGGTGGCGCATGCTTAACCGGATCCGCATAGAAAGCCGCCAGCGCCGCAGCACCCCCAGGTTCCGCCTCAATCTCGGCACGCGCGCGTCCGTCCCACGCGCCAAAGTCATACTCAGCCCAGCCTGCATCAACCGTCAGCGACGCACCGGTCTCAGCAGCCAGCGCCTCCGCAGCCACCCGCGCCCGCTGCAAGGGCGACGCCACGATTCGCGCCCACCGCCGCTCAATCGTCTGCGCCCGAATCTGCGCCCAACCCGCGTCCGTCAGCGCCGGATCAGTCCGGCCATCCAGGAAGCCACTCCGGCCCGTACTGCCATGGCGCATCAGATCGATCAGCATCAGCCTGCCTTACCCGACACCGCAGCCTCCGCGAATGTCGCCATGCCGTTGTGTATCTCGCACGCCAATCGCAACAACGGCAGCGCAAGTGCCGCACCCGACGCCTCCCCCAACCGCAACCCCAGATCCAGCAACGGCCGCGCGGCCATCGCTTCGAGCACCAGCCGGTGTCCGCGCTCCTCTGATCGATGAGCAAACATTAGATACGGCCTGCATGACGGATTAATCCGGCACGCGGCCAACGCCGCCACCGACACGATGAAACCATCCACCAACACCGGCTTGCGCGCCTGCGCCGCCGCCATGATCGCACCGACCAGGGCTGCAATCTCAAATCCACCAACCGCCGCCAGAACAGCACTCGGCTCTGGGGAGTGCGAACCAAATCCATGCAAGCGCAGCGCGTCCGCAATCACAATCGCTTTCCGCGTTTGCCCTGCTGCATCGAGCCCTGTGCCCGCACCAGCCACATTCGACGGCGTCTCCATCAGCAGCGCCGCAGCAATCGCCGCCGCCGATGTCGTATTGCCGATCCCCATCTCACCAAAGATGAGCACGTCAGCGCCCTCAGCCACACTCCGCGCCACTGCCCGCGCGCCCGCCGCGCACGCATACCCAAGTTCGACAGGTGTCATCGCCGCCTCGCGGCTGAAATCCCGCGTGCCGTGCCGCAGCTTGTCGTCCACCACCCCCCCAACAGCACGCTCCGCCAGGGTTCCTACATCCACGACCGACAGCGCAACCCCAAGGCTCCGCGCCAGAACCGCAATCGCCGCACCACCCGCCGCAAAGTTCTGCAGCATCTGCACCGTCACAGCGGCCGGAAACGCCGACACGCCTTGCGCCGTGACACCATGATCGCCCGCAAAGATGACAATGGGGGCGACCTTGGCCCGCGGCCGGTCGGTCGCCTGCAACGCCGCCAGCTGCACAGCCAGCAACTCCAATTGCCCCAGCGACCCTTGCGGCTTCGTCAGCTGATCTTGCCGCTCCCGCGCGCGACGCTCATGCTCTTCCGAAGGTGCCAGACAGGGCACACGCAACCACGCCAAATCTCCGTCATTCTGAGGTTCCAGAGGCATGTCCAAGTAACCCTTTCATAACCGCCGGAGCCGTTGCATGCTTGTAACGTGGGAGCAACCGCACCCCATCGGGCTGTCGCCCATGCCACGGGCGATGCGATACGCTCGACCCACAGAAAATCCCGGAGACACCCATGTCCAAAGGTTACTGGATCGCCCACGTCGATGTCTCAGATCCCGAGAAATACAAGGAGTACGTCCGTCTCAACGGCATCGCATTTGCAAAATACGGAGCTAAGTTCCTCGTCCGCGGTGGTACCAACGAGGTACGCGCCGGTTCCCTGAAGTCCCGCCACGTCGTACTTGAGTTTCCAAGCTATCAGGCTGCGAAAGACTGCTATGACAGCCCGGAATACAAAGCCGCCACTGCCGTGCGCATCACCGCCTCCGTCGCCGATCTCGTGATTATCGAGGGTTATGACGGCTGAGCCGTCAGTCGTTCCGCCGCCTGCAGCGTATTCTGCAACAGGCACGCAATCGTCATCGGGCCCACACCACCCGGCACGGGCGTAATCGCGCCTGCCACCGCCAGCGCCTCGTCATAGGCCACATCACCCACCAACCGCGTCTTGCCTTCGCCGGCCGGCACGCGGTTGATGCCCACATCAATCACAATCGCGCCCGGCTTGATCCACGATCCGCGCACCATCTGCGGCCGCCCCACCGCCGCAATCAACAGATCGGCACGGCGCACCACGCCTTCCAAATCCCGCGTGCGCGAATGCGCTATCGTCACCGTGCAGTCCTCGCGCAGCAGCAACTGTGCCACGGGCTTGCCCACAATCGTTGATCGGCCAATCACCACCGCCTCAAGTCCCGCCAGCTTTGGTCGCACGGACTTCGCAAGGATGACCGAACCCGTCGGCGTACACGGCGTCAGACACGGCTCACCGATCGACAAACGCCCCACATTGATTGGATGAAACCCATCGACGTCCTTGTCAGGATCAATCGCCCGCAGCACCGCCTCGGTGTCGATATGCGTGGGCAATGGCAGCTGGACAAGAATGCCATGCACATCACGCCGCGCGTTCAACTGCGCCACAATAGCCAGCAACGCCGCCTGCGTCGCCGTCGCGGGCAGCTTGTGTTCAAACGAGGCCATGCCAGCTTCTATGGTCTGCGCATGCTTGTTGCGCACGTAAACCTGGCTTGCCGGATCCTCCCCGACAAGAACCACTGCGAGACCCGGTACCATACCGCGTTTTGCCTTGAAGACGGCCACCCTCGTCGCGATCTCGGCCCGCAGGCTCTGCGCAATTGCTTTTCCGTCGATGATATGGGCCGGCATCCGTCGCACCTCTTCAGTCGGTCAGCTCAGCAATGAGCGATTCAATCACCGGCATCAGTTCGAGTGGCTCGCCAGAAATAACGACAGTTTTCAATCGCGCTGTATGACCCGACGTCAGTTTGACCTGACCGCGCGCAACGCCAACCCAATCAGCAACCAACCGCTCCAACGCAGTGTTTGCCTTCCCGTCCTCAGGCACCGCACGAACACGAACCTTCAGGAACGGCTCATCACCGCGGGTCTCAACCCCGTCAACCCGATCATGCGCCGACTTCGGCGTCAAACGGATGCGCATTTCCACGCCATCGGTGATTGCGCGCACGACTCCAGAGGCACTCACCGGAGTTGGTCTGCAAGCGTACCGATCACCACCGATCGGAGAAACACACACGCGAGCAACAGCACCAGCGGTGCAAAGTCGAGCCCACCCGTGTTCGGAAGAAACCGCCGGATCGGCCTTAGAAATGGCTCGGTCACAGCGCGAAGCCCATCATTGATGGAGCGGACCAAAGGAACGAATCCGTTCACGATTCCAAATTGGATCAGCATGCCCAGAACGATCGTTGCGATCACGATCCATTCGTAAAGTGAGACCAGATAGTCAAGAAAACCAAGGAGTCTAATCATAGTTGGGTCCGTCGTGGTCGGGTCCGCACCGGGGCCGGCTGAAGTCCATAAATTCCCTGTAGTCGGGGGGCAGCCCCAGGGCAAGGTGTTTCAGCCATCGGTCTATTGGCCCCGAAACAGTCAAGCACGCCTATAAGCCACGTAGACCTGATCACGCGCCACAGCGGACGCTTCCGTGGCCGCCGTGCCAGCCCGGACAAGGCGTCGCATGGACCAGTTCTGCCCCGGCCTGACATCCACGATCAGCTCTCGGACCAATTCACTGCCAGTCGCCTGCGCTGACCAACGACGCAGCACCACGCGTCCATCAACAATAGCCTGCAGCATTGGCAGAAATAGCGTCAGATCCGTGATCGGCTGCCCAGCCACACTCTCTGGCCCAATATCGCAATCAAAGACTTGATGTCGCGACAGCAACAGCTCAACCGGGCAAGCGCTCGGCTGATGCGGTCTCAGCCCCACGCGCCAATAGTCACCTGCCTTCTCACGCTCAACCGTCGCTTCCCCTGCAAGTGTAACAAGCCACGCATCAATGGCCGCTGTTGTGTCGTCGAACGTACGATTGAAAACGTCTTGCGGTTGCATCCACCCTCCGCCAGCCCATCAAGAGCACCGGTTCCACGCGCACGAACACTGCATTCAAAAGCGTCAGAAACGACGACCCGACACAATGCGCGACAAACAGACGACGCGTTGGGCGTTACAGCAGTCGGCGCGGCACATCAAGTTCAGGCTATGGCTCAGGACGTGGCCAGGCTTGCGGCCAGGCTTGCGGCCAGGTCTTGATCTTTGGCGCGCATTCTGGCCAGCGCAGGCCGCGTCGCCAGCCCCGCCAGATAGGGCGCGATAACAGGATGGTCTGGCAGCAACTTGAACATCGTCATCCAATTCAGCGCGCTCCCCCACAGCACATCCGCCGCCGTAAACGTATTGCCGAAGAAGTATGGGCCCGTGCCGATTTGATCGGTCACCGCTTTGAAAAGCGCATCAAAGTCTCCGTACGTCGACATCGCACGCATCCCAACGTCGCGTTTCATCGCGCGATCAACAATAGCCGGCTCCCAGGCGGCTGCGTACAGCGTCATCCAGCGGAGATAGGGTCCACGCAGCGGCTCCCCAATCGCCGGCGCAAGCTTCGCGGCCGGAAAAGCATCAGCCAGATACAGCGCAATCGCGACCGTTTCCGTGATGACGGCATCGCCATGCTGCAGCGCGGGCACTTTGCCGAGCGGATTGATCGCGAGATAGGCCGGGGCATGGTGCTCATTCTTCTTTTGATTGAGCACTTGCAGCTGGTAGGGCGCGCCAAGTTCTTCAAGCAGCAGCAGGATCGTCGAAGAACGAGTATTGGGGGCATGATACAGGGTGACGGAGGCTTCAGTCATCGGACAACTCCAAAAAGACGCATGCTCAGTAGCCAAGAGTACGATCAATGACAGTCTTCAAGGGTTCGCCGCGCTCGTAGGCCGAAATCTGCGCTGCCACCGCTCCGGCGATCTCATCAGCATCGCTGTCGGCCGCATTGTGCGGCGTGACAATCACCTTGGGGTGCGACCACAGCGGCGACGTTGACGGCAAAGGTTCGGTTTCGAAAACATCCAGCGTCGCCCCGCCCAGCGTACCATCCTCCAGACACGCGAGTAGGTCGTCCTCGATTTGCAAACCGCCACGGCCAGCATTGATCAACACCGGCGCACCGAGCACGCCATCGCGCGCGAGTTGTTGAAACAGTCCGCGGCTAAGAATGCCGCGCGTATCCGGGGTCAGCGGGATGAGCACAACCAGAATGTCCGTCGTTTTTAAGAACGCTGCCAATTCAGCGTGCCCCGCATACGACATCACACCGGGCACGGATGTCCCGCGGCGGCTCCAACCTGAAACACGGAAGCCAAGTCGCAACAGCACCTCTGCGGCATCGCGTCCCAATTCGCCCATGCCCATAAGACCAACACGCACGGCCTTGGCCGCCCATTGATCTTTTGCGCACCAGTCCTTCGCGCGCTGCGCCTCCAGCAACATCGGCAACCGGCGGTGATGCAGCAGAACATGCAACGTCACGTACTCGGTCATCCGCTTGGTGAGATCGCCATTGACGACACGAACCAGCGGCACCTGCGGCAATGTCGGGTCAGCCAGCACCGCATCGACACCCGCACCCAGATTAAAAATGACTTCAAGCTTAGGCAGCGACGCCAGCAAACCCGGCGCAGGCTTCCACACCGCCGCGTAACGAATAGCCTCCGGTCGGTAAGGTTCAACGCCGTTCCGAGTGATCGAATGTCCAGGCAGCGCGGCCTGAAACCGTGCCTGCCAACGCGCCGCTGACCAGTTGTCGTCCGCACTATTGATCGCGAGCAGCAACGTCATAAAGCCACCGCCTCCCGGCCGGCGACTGCCAAATTGAATGCGGCTGCCAGTAGCGCTTTCGTGTAGGCCTCGCGCGGGGATGTGAAGATGGCCTGCGCCGGACCTTCCTCGACAATCCGCCCATTCTTCATGACGATCACATAGTTGGCGAGCGCCCTCACCACGCGCAGATCGTGACTGATAAAGAGATAGGAGAGGTCACGCGTCCGTTGCAAGTCGCGCAGCAGATCGACAATTTGCGCTTGCACGCTCATGTCGAGCGCACTGGTCGGCTCGTCCAGCATAATGAATTTTGGCTCCAGCACCATGGCGCGCGCGATCGCGATACGCTGCCGCTGGCCGCCTGAGAATTCATGCGGATAGCGATCCTGCATTTCTCCCTTGAGACCAACCGTTTCGAGCGTTGCAGAGACGCGCCGTCGGCGCTCATCGGCATCCAAGTCAGGAAGCTGGATCGTTAAACCTTCCTCGATGATCTGACCAACCGACAACCGTGGCGATAGCGAACCATACGGGTCTTGGAAGACAATCTGCATCTCCCGGCGGAGCGGCCGCATCGCTGCACTGTCGCGCCCATCAACACGCTGCCCCATGTAAACGATGGGTCCTTCCGACGACACGAGACGCAGAATGGCGAGGCCCAGCGTCGTCTTCCCCGATCCAGACTCACCGACCACACCGATTGTTTCGCCCTGTCTCAACTTGAGCGTCACGCCGTCGACCGCTTTGACGTGATCGACCGTGCGGCGCAACAGGCCGCGTTTGATCGGGAACCACACTTTAAGATTGTCAGTCTCGACAACGATAGGCGCCTCAGGTCGCGGCTCTGGCGCGCCACCCTTCGGTTCAGCTGAAATCAGCATCCGCGTGTAAGGATGCTGGGGTGCCGAGAAAATCTGCGTCGCCTTGCCCTCTTCAACGATCTTGCCCTGCTGCATCACATAGACGCGCTCGGCCATTTTGCGGACGATGCCGAGATCGTGGGTAATCAGCAGCATGGCCATACCCATCTCTGCTTTGAGTTCAGCCAAGAGCTCAAGAATCTGGGCTTGGATAGTCACATCGAGCGCCGTTGTTGGCTCGTCCGCAATCAACAGATCAGGTTCGTTGGCAAGCGCCATGGCGATCATGATCCGTTGGCGCTGGCCACCCGACAACTGATGCGGATACGCACCCAGCCGCTTCTCTGGCTCTGGAATGCCAACCCGTCTTAGCAGCTCAAGCATCCGCACCCGCGCAGCCGCATCGCCCATCCCGCGATGGATCTTCAGCACTTCCGTGACCTGCCGCTCAATGGTGTGCAGCGGGTTAAGCGACGTCATCGGTTCTTGAAAGATAATGGAAATGCGGCGGCCACGAATGCTCCGCATATCAGCTTCGGTTGCCGTGAGCAGGTCGCGGCCTTCAAAGAAGATCTCGCCGCCCGGATGCGATGCCGCTGGATACTGCAGCAACTTGAGAATCGACAACGCAGACACCGATTTTCCGGATCCGCTCTCACCGACAAGCGCCACCGTCTCCCCACGACGGATCGTGAAGGAAACGCCCTTCACAGCGAGGGTCTGCCGCTCACCTTTCCCAAAGGCGACCTGCAGGTCGCGCACGCGGATCAGCGTATCCGATGGGCTGCCAGCGTCAGTCATTGAAACGTCTTTCTGGGATCGAGCGCGTCACGTACGCCTTCGCCGATAAAGATCAGCAGGCTCAACAGGCCTGCAATCGAAAAGAATGCCGCAAGGGCAATCCAAGGGGCCTGCAGGTTCGCAGTCGCCTGCGTCAACAGCTCACCCAGTGACGGCGAGCCCGGTGGCAATCCAAGACCGAGGAAGTCGAGAGCCGTCAGCGACGTGATCGCGCCAGTCAGCTTGAACGGTAGGAAGGTCAGCGTCGCAACCATCGCGTTCGGCAAGATGTGCTTGAACATGATCTTAGCGTCAGAGAGCCCCAGTGCCCGCGCCGCCGTAACGTATTCAAGATTGCGGCCGCGTAAGAACTCCGCTCGAACGACACCCACAAGCCCGACCCACTCAAACAACAACAAAATGCCAAGCAACGTCCAGAACCCCGGCACCAGCACTGAGGATATAATGATCAGCACAAACAGCGCGGGGATGGACGACCAGATCTCCAGGAATCGCTGAAAGATCAGATCAACCTTGCCGCCGAAATAGCCCTGCACGGCCCCCGCAGCGATCCCGATGACCGACCCAAGCAGCGTGAGCAACAACCCGAACAGCACCGAGATGCGAAATCCATAGAGCAAGCGCGCGGCAATATCCCGGCCCTGATCATCCGTTCCGAGCCAATTGCGATTGCCGACGGCTTCATAGCGCTGAACCTGATCTGCCGGCGCGTCGCAATAGCTTTTGTCGGTCGCCCACGTCGGCGGTGCCGGAAAACCAAGACAAAGCCCTGAGGCGCTCTTGAGCCGGGGATAATCTTTGTTAATCGAGCTGAAGGAGTAGCGGATCGGCGGCCACAGCATCCAACCGTGAGCCCTGATCTCATCAAGGATGACTGGATCCTTGTAGTCCGTCACGGCGAGAAACCCGCCGAACTTCTCCTCGGGATAGTTGACGAGAACCGGCACCAGCAGCTCGCCTTTGTAGCGAGCCAGAATCGGCTTGTCGTTCGCGACAACATCCGACAGCAGCGCAACGCCGAACACGCCCAGGAACAGCCAAAGGCTCCAATAAGCCCGACGATTGGACTTAAAGTTCGCCCAACGCCGCTGGTTGATCGGACTGACCTGCGACGCTCGCGCAAACCACCGGCGCAACCTGGATGGCTGCGCACGTTCGGCCGGTGCCGCATCGGCGATGACGGGATTGCCAGAGGCGTCCATGGCCTAGACCTCCCGGCTTTCGAAATCGATGCGCGGGTCGATCAGCGTGTACACAAAGTCCGTGATCAGATGCACGACGAGGCCGAGCAGAGAGAAGATATAGAGCGTCGCAAAGATGACCGGATAGTCGCGATTGATCACGCTCTCCCACCCAAGAAACCCCGCACCGTCGAGCGAGAAGATCTTCTCGATCAGCAGCGAGCCAGAGAAAAACGCGTGGATGAAAGCGCTCGGAAAGCCGGCAATAACAACCAGCATCGCGTTGCGAAACACATGGCCATAGAGCACCCGCCGTTCATCAAGCCCCTTGGCGCGCGCAGTCGTCACGTATTGCTTGCGGATTTCATCAAGGAACGAGTTTTTCGTCAGGAACGTCATGGTTGTGAACGCGCCAAGCGACAGCGCCGTCAGCGGCAACACAAGGTGCCAGAAATAGTCAAGGATCTTGCCGCTCCACGACAGTTGCGACCAGTTCTCGCTGGTCAGGCCGCGCAAAGGAAACCACGAAAAATATGAACCGCCGGCGAACACCACGATCATCAGCACGCCCAGCAGAAAGCCGGGAATGCCGTAACCCAGCACCAGCACGCCAGATGTCCAGGTATCGAACTTCTCGCCGTCACGCACGGCCTTACGGATACCCAGCGGAATGGAGATCAGATACGTGAACAGCGTGATCCAGATCCCCAGCGAGATCGAGACGGGCATCTTTTCCTTGATCAGCTGCAGCACCGAAACGTCGCGGAAATAGCTCTTGCCGAAATCAAAGACCAGATAGTTCTTCATCATCAGAAAGAAGCGCTCATGCGCCGGCTTGTCGAAGCCAAATTGCTTTTCCAAGCTCTTTATGAAGGCCGGGTCGAGACCCTGCGCACCCCGATACTTTGAACTTTCAGCGCCGGCTGCTGCCGCCGAGCCGCGCGCAAGACCATCCCCAGAGCCACCGCCAACGCGGTCCGCAGCGGAGACCTCATTGCCAGAGACTTGCGCGATAATGCGCTCAATGGGCCCGCCCGGCGCGAACTGGATGACCGTAAAGCTGATCAGCATGATCCCGAGCATCGTCGGGAAGATCAACAGCAACCGCTTTAGCAGATAGGCGACCATCAGTTCTGTGCTCGCAAGGGTTTCGAGGTCATTCAGGCTTCAACTTGGCGGCTTTTGCAGCATCGAACCACCAAGTATCGAGGATCGCGCGATCAAAGGGCGGCTTGGTTTCAGGCCAGCCGAACTTATCCCAGAACGCGACGGTGTGCGCAGCCTTATACCAGTTCGGCACCCAATAGTGGCCAGCACGCAGAACCCGATCAAGGGCACGGGCAGCCGTGTTCAGCTCGTCGCGGTTTTTTGCCGAGACAACGCGTTCGATAAGCGCATCAACAACCGGGTCCTTGACACCCGCTTTGTTGTAACTCCCGTCGAAAGCAGCGGCCTCACTGCCAAAAAAGTTCTTAAGCTCCAGACCGGGCGTCAGCTGCATCGTGAAGCGCCCACCGACAATGTCGTATTCGAAGGTTTTAATTCGACGCTGATATTGAGCCTCATCAACCTTCCGCTGGGTGACTGTGATGCCAAGCCGCTGCAGGTTCTGCACATAGCCACCAAGAAACCGTTCGCTCGAGGGATCGGTGATCATGAATTCGATGGCGAAGGGTTCACCCGTCGTGGTCAGTCGTTTGCCGTCTTTCACGACAAAGCCAGCCTCGGTCAAAAGCTTTGCGGCCTCAGCCAGGAGTTTGCGATCTTGCCCGCTCGCATCAGAAACCGGTGGGATGTATGGCTCTCCAAAAACCGAGGCGGGGAGCTTCCCCCGGAACGGTTCGAGGAGTGCAAGCTCGGCACCCACCGGCGCGCCTTGTGCCTTCAGTGGTGAGTTTTCGAAAAAGCTGGTCGTCCGTTTGTAAGCGTTGAAGAACAGATTGCGGTTCGTCCACTCGTAGTCGAAGGTGAGGTCCAACGCGCGCCGCACACGTGGATCAGCAAACTTCGGCAAACGCGTATTGATCCAGAAACCCTGTGTCCCGGACGGGTTTTCGTCGGGCAGCGTTCTCAGCAACATCCGCTTCTCACGTACGGCGGGTATGTCGTACCCAGTCGCCCATTCCTTGGACGTAAACTCTTCGCGCAGATCAAGCGTGCCGCCCTTCAAGGCTTGCAAGCTGGCGGTCCGTTCGCGGAAATATTCATACCGGATTTCGTCAAAGTTCCGGCGGCCCACGTTGACGTTGAGGTCGCGCGCCCAATAGTCCGCCCGGCGCACATACTGCACGAACGCGCCCTGGGAGAAATTACCCACCGCGTAGGGGCCAGAGCCAAGCGGCTTCTCCAGCCAAGTCTCCTCGAACTTCAGCTTGTCGTAAAAGGCCTTCGGCAGCACGGGTAGGCTTGCCACAATATTCGGCAGATCGCGGATCTGATCGCCCTCAAACGTGTAACGCACGGTGAGCGGATCGAGTGCAACGACGCCCGACACGTTGCGCAGAACAGAACTGTAAAGCGGATGACCTTTTTCTTTCAACGCCGTGAACGAGAAAGCGCAATCAGCCGCCGTCACCTGCGTGCCATCCGCGAACTTGGCTTCAGGCCGAAGCTTGAACGTCACGGAACGCTGATCCGCAGCAAGATCGACACTTGCCGCAAGAAGCCCATAGAGCGCGTCCGGCTCGTCCATCGCGCGCACCATCAACGTATCATAGACGTGCTCAAGGACACCTTGCGCAGCGTCACCCTTGAGGATGAAAGCGTTGAAGCTATCGAACGTATCGAGTGCGCTGGTACCCATGGTGGCAATACGGCCCCCTTTCGGGGCAGCCGGATTGACGTAGTCGAAATGCTTGAAACCCGCAGGATACTTCAAATCGCCAAACGTTGAGATGCCATGGCGCGGCTCGGCGCTTGCCGGTGAAGTCACTCCGAACAGTAACGCGCTGACTGTGAGTGCATATCGAAAGGCGCGGTTCAGCACGTCCATCTCCTGTCGCGGCCAAAGATCAGCACCGGATTACTTTGCCCGCGCCGCAGTAAGCGCTGCGTCCTTGTTCGTATCAAACCACCAAGCCTGCAGAAAATCCGCACCGCTTTTTGGCAACGTCACAGGGCGTCCGAACTTATCCCAATAGGCAATGCGCTGTGCCGGGAGGTGCCACTGCGGCACGATGTAGAAGTTCCACAACAGCGTCCGGTCAAGCGCCCGTGTGGCTGCTACCAGTTCCGGCCGGTCCTTCGCAAAGATAACTTTCTCGATCAAGGTATCGATGGCCTTGTTCCGGATGCCGGCAGCGTTGCGGGAGCCCTTCACATCGACACTGACCGTGCCGAAGAATTCACGCTGCTCATTGCCAGGACTTTCCGACTGCGGGAACGAATGCACGATCATGTCATATTCGAAATCCTGCGTACGACGCTCATACTGTGCGCTGTCGACTTGACGCAGCGTGACCTTCATACCAAGTTTGTCGAGGGTGGCCTTGTAGGGCTGCACGATCCGGTCCCAGATCGGGTTATCAAGCAATATCTCGAACGCCAGCGGTTGCCCGGCGGCATCAACAAGCGTCCCATTCTTATTGACGTAGCCGGCTTCGGCGAGAAGCTTGACGGCCGTGCTCAAGTTGCGGCGCGCATCCTCAGGCGTTGCGTTGAGCGGATTTTTCCATTCCGAAGTAAACAACTCCGGCGGGAGATCAGCCTTGACCTCATTCAACAGTTCAAGCTCGCGACCTTCTGGCAGGCCGCGGCTCGCCAGCTCTGAGTTATCAAAAAAGCTCTTGAGGCGGATGTACTGATCATAGAATAAATTCTTGTTGGCCCACTCAAAGTCGAAGGCTAGCCACAACGCGCGGCGAACCCGCGGATCCTGGAAGACCTTGCGGCGCTGGTTCATGACAAACCCCTGCATGGGCGCGACGCGCACCACCGGAACCTGTTCCTTTTTCGCAAAGCCTCTTTTGATCGCGTCAAATTCGTATTCTGTTGCCCAGGACTTAGCAGAACTTTCAGTCCAGAAATCGAGGTCGCCTTTCTTGAAGGCCTCGAACGGCGCAACGCGATCACGGTAATACGTGATCTCAATCTCATCGAAGTTCCATTGACCTTTTGTAACGGGAAGATCGGCAGCCCACCAATCCTTGACGCGCTCGTATGTAATAGTGCGGCCGGTGTCGAAGGATTTGATTTTATAGGGGCCGGAACCCACCGGCATTTCGAGCGATGTTTTGGTGATATCGCGCGGCTCGCCCTTGTTGCTCTTCGCCTCCCACCAATGCTTGGGAAGGATCGGTAACTGAGAGATAATTTGCGGCAGCTCGCGATTGTCTTTGACGTCAAATGTAAACTTGACCTCGTTAGGCCCAGCCTTCTCAGCTTTTGCAACTTGCTGATAATAGGTCGAATAACGTGGGGATGCTTTTTTGAGAGTGTCGAACGAGAAAACCACATCCTCGGGCGTCACTGGCTTGCCATCATGAAAACGAGCCGCTGGCCGCAGACCAAAGGTCGCCGAACTGAAGTCGGCGGGGTATGAAACCCATTCGGCAATCAAGCCATATTCGGTCACTGGCTCATCCGGACTACCGGCAAAAAGCTGATCGTAGACCAAAGCCAAACCGCTTGCGGCTTGACCTTGCACGGGAAACTGATTGAGGCTGTCGAACGACCCCTGCGCGAATTGCCGGACGCGGCCGCCTTTCGGCGCACTTGGGTTCACCCATTCGAAGTGTTTGAAATCGGCTGCATATTTGGGCGGTGCCGCCAGCGAAACGGCATGCCGCTTTTGGTCTTGGGCCTGCGCCACGACGGCCGCAGCAGCTGTCAGTAACGCCCCCAAAAGTGAAGTACAAACCCAACCGGCCAATGTGTACCGTGCCGTACTGCCCATGCGTCCAACTCCCTAGGCTGCAACCACCGGCGCGTCCCAGTGCATGCGCCTGCTGCGCACGAGCCATCCCTCAGCGTAGCATGCCGTCTAGGTCCGCCGCTTTCCAAGTTACAAGTTCTTCACACGCAGGTGGGGCGAAAATCAGTACAAAAAATGCCTCGCACGGCGGGGGTGCGAGGCAATGGTGTTGTCAGGTCACTCAGCCGGGCGATCACTTTGATGGAAAGTCCGCCGGCTTGTCACCCAGCTTGCGAAGATAGGCGAGCATTTCTGCCAGATCGGTCGGGTCCGTCAGGCCAGCGAACGCCATTTTGTTACCGGGGATATTGCCGCGCGGATCGTTGAGGTAGGCGGCCAAAGTTTCCCATGTCCAGGTGCCACCCTTCGCCTTGACGGCATCCGAGTAGGCAAACCCGGCCGACTGACCGACAGGACGGCCAATGACGTTCCATAAGTTGGGCCCGACCTTGTTATCACCGCCCTTGGTGTTGGTGTGGCACGCCGCGCACTTCTTGAAACCCTCTTCCCCCGCATCAGCACTCACCTTGGGGAGCAGATCCGCGACCTTGGCGAAACTGAAGCCCGCAGGAGCCGCAGCCCCGCCGATAGCTGCCACCTTCGCAACTGGCAGCACGTACCCGGGCTTTGCAGCATGATTGTCTTTTGACAGCACCTCGATCAGCGTTTTGCCGCCGAACGCGAACAATGCGGCTGACAACACGCCCATCGCGATTGTGTTTAACTGGCTGGATCCGCTCATTATTTCCCCGGCTTTCACGGTCTGACGATGGCTGTCTTTGTGGGCGTACAGCGCGCGGCCCACTGGCCGCCGCACCACTGTCGTTGGCTGCCCGTCACGCCGCTTGATACATGGGCCGCAATATACGGGTCCGCCCTTGGCTTGCAACACCGGACGGGTCCGTTCTAACACCGCAGACCGAGACGAATTGTCACCCGTTGCGGGTGTGCGCGGCACTGACAGGAGAAACTGGGTCTTGCACGATACTTTGGTTGCCATTCCGGCCCGGTTGAAGGCCACGCGCCTGCCGGACAAGCCGTTGGCCGATATCCATGGCGCACCGATGATCGTCCATGTCTGGCGGCGCGCGATCGAGGCCCAAGTTGGGCGGGTCATTGTCGCAACCGATAGCACCGCCATCGCTGATGCAATTTCACGCGTGGGTGGCGAAGCCGTGATGACACGTGAGACACACACCACGGGGTCGGATCGCATCCATGAAGCGCTGACCAAGATCGATCCCACGGGGCGGATTAAATTTATCGTCAACCTGCAGGGAGATCTGCCGACGCTTGAGCCACGCTTGGTGCAGGACTGTTTGAAGCCGATGACAACCGAAGAGGTCGATATAGCGACGCTGGTGGCTGAGATCGACGAGCCAACAGACCGCACCAACCCGAATGTCGTCAAAGCCGTCGGCACGCCGGTCGATGTCGTATCGGGCACCCCCGAGAACGCAAACGGGACCGCAAACGGGTCGCCGCGACGGCTCCGGACACTATACTTCACGCGCGCGACAGCGCCAACGGGCGACGGCCCGCTCTACCATCACATCGGCATCTATGCCTACCGACGGGCGGCGTTGGACAGGTTCGTCACCCTACCCCCAGCACCATTGGAACGGCGTGAACGATTGGAGCAACTGCGGGCGTTGGAAAACGGCATGCGCATTGATGCGATGGTGGTGTATACAGTGCCGCTGGGCGTCGACACGCCAGCTGATCTGGAACGAGCACGTCGCATGCTCGCGCCCAGAAGTTGACCTCAGGCTATCTGATGTAGCCTGCGCACAACGCAGAGCGGCGGCGCTTGCGGCATTGTTGCTCGACGCTGAGTTTCGATGCCATATCCCAGCCATCGCCTTCAATGTGACGTTCGGAGATGTCCACCATGGCAAAAATCGCGTTCATCGGTCTCGGCAACATGGGCGGCCCGATGGCAGCCAATTTGGTCAAGAAGGGCCACGAAGTGCTGGGCGTCGATCTCGTGGCAGCCAACCTGGAAGCGGCGGCGAAGAGGGGCGTGAAGACAGCGGCTTCGGCGGCAGAAGCAGTGAAAGGTTGCGACGCGGTCATCACCATGCTGCCCGCTGGCAAAGATACCGTAGCGGTCTATGCCAAGAGCGGCATTCTAGAAGCGGCACCCAAGGGATGTGTCTTCATCGACTGCTCAACCATCGATGTCGCCAGCGCACGAACGGCGCACGAACTGGCAGCAAAAGCCGGGGTCCTCAGCCTCGATTGTCCGGTTTCGGGAGGCGTCGGCGGCGCCGAGGCAGCGACGTTGACGCTGATGGCCGGCGGCACCAAAGCCGCCTTCGAAAAAGCCCGTCCGTTTCTCGAGGGCGTCAGCAAGAAGCTGGTGCATTGCGGCGACGCAGGGGCCGGACAGGCAGCGAAGATCTGCAATAACATGATCCTCGGCATTTCCATGATCGCAGTCTCAGAAGCCTTCGTGCTCGCCGAGAAGCTGGGGCTATCGCATGAAGCGCTGTTCGAAGTGGCCTCAACGTCGTCGGGTCAGTGTTGGGCCCTGACCAGCTACTGTCCGGTGCCCGGTCCCGTGCCAACCTCGCCTGCCAACAACAGCTACAAACCGGGCTTCGCCACAGCGCTTATGGTGAAAGACATGAAATTATCCCAGGAAGCAGCAGCAGCAAGCGGCGCTGCAACGCCCCTCGGTGCCGCAGCCGCTCAGCTTTTTGCGATGCACGTGAACCATGGCGCTGGCGGGTCGGACTTTTCGAGTATCATCAAGTTAATCCGCGGCACTTAGGCCACATCGCGCGGCATTTCCTGCAACGCGCGAAAGCCAAATCCACCGTCGTCGTGGAGCCAGCGCGTTGCCAGCTCTTGGCCAGCTCTTTGATTGCAATAGCATCTCACCTTATGTACGCAAAGATTGCCGCGTAGGAACGCAGCCACGGCGGACGGCTCCGTCTAGCCAACCAAATTTAGGATACCTCAGGCGCATGTCGACACTTGGATTGGCCCGCGCTGCAAACGCGGATGTCGCTGTCCGGCTCTACGGAGCCGACGCGTTTGCGGGCATGCACCGTGCGGGTCGGCTGGCGGCGGAGGCACTCGACATGCTGTTACCCTTCGTCAAGCCAGGTGTCACGACTGAGCGCTTGGACACATTGGCTTATCAGTTCGCGATGGACCACAACGCGTATCCAGCGCCGCTTTATTACAAGGGTTTTCCCAAATCGATCTGCACATCGATCAACCACGTTGTCTGCCACGGAATTCCTGGCGGAAAGCCACTGCGCGAGGGTGACATTCTCAACATCGACGTGACCTTGATCCTTGATGGATGGCACGGGGATACGAGCCGGATGTATGCCGTCGGCGCGATCCCGCGTAAGGCCGAACGGCTCATCGACGTCACCTACGAGGCATTGAAGCGTGGCGTCGCGGCGGTCAAACCCGGCGCGATGACCGGCGATATCGGCAAAGCCATTGAAGCATACGCACGCAGCGAGCGATGCTCTGTGGTCGAGGATTTTTGCGGACACGGCCTCGGCGCTGTGTTTCACGACCGGCCGAACATTTTGCACTATCGCGTCAACACGAAGGGCGAAGACCAGGGCCCAGGTGTCCGCATGGAACCCGGAATGATCTTCACGATCGAGCCGATGATCAATCTCGGCAAGGCGTTTGTAAAGATACTACCAGACGGTTGGACGGCCGTAACGCGAGACCGTGAACTGTCGGCACAGTTCGAACACACCGTCGGCGTCACAAATGACGGCTGCGATGTGTTCACCTACTCGCCAACAGGACTCGACAAGCCGCTATTTGCCGCGAAATAATCAACGCCTGCATCCGGACTGGCGCGTCGGAGACGCAGCAACAACTGCTGGGGCGAGGCGGCGCGTGACGGGGTCAAAACGAACAAGCGGAAAGACAAGTAGGAAGACTGGCAGCTCCACTGCGCCATCCGATGCAATACCGGGCGCGGGCGGTTTGTTCGAGCACGCGCGTCTCAATGTGGAAAGCGCGACCCCAGCCGAACCCAAAGCGCTCGATGACCGTTTGGGTCATCGCGAACGGCTACGGGAACGATTTCGCGACGGCGGCGCGGATGCGGTGCCAGACTACGAACTCCTTGAGATGGTGCTGTTCCGAGCCGCGCCGCGTGGCGACACCAAACCGCTGGCGAAAGCCCTGATTGCCAAATTCAAGACGTTCAATGAAGTGATCAACGCGCCACCAGAACGATTAAAAGAAATCGCCGGTATCGGTCAGCGGGCGGTCGATGAAATCAAGATCGTCCGCGCCGCAGCGTTACGCATGATGAAAAGCCAAGTCATGGGCAGGCCAATGCTCGCGACCTGGGCCTCTGTGCTCGACTACTGCAAGGCCGCGCAAGGCTGGGACGATATCGAACGGTTCCGCATTCTCTTTCTCGACAAGCGCAACCAGCTGATCGCCGATGAGGTGCAGCAAACCGGAACCGTCGACCATACACCGGTCTATGTGCGGGAAGTGGTCAAACGGGCTTTGGAACTCGGCGCCACCGCACTTGTGCTGGTGCACAACCACCCGTCGGGCGACCCGTCCCCATCGCGCGCTGACATTGACATGACCAAGATGATTGTCGATGCAGCGCGTCCACTCGGGATCACGATCCACGATCATATCATCGTCGGCCGCCAAGGCCACCGGAGCTTAAAAGGCGAGCGATTGATGTAATGCCGGCGTGCGCTTTGTTTTCCCGGAATGCGGCGCGCGCGACGGCGGGCGACACATATCCGGCACCCTCACGTGTCGATGACAAGCAATCCGCTCGATCATCGGCCGGCGGCGTGATGCTTGCGGTGTGGAAGTGCACGCGACGCCCATCACGCAAATTTTTGACAGATGAGGGTCCCGGATATTTGGCCCGCGCTGAACAGCGCTGTCCAAATTCCGGGAAAACGAAAAAGGGGGAAAACGAAAAAGGGGGAAAACGAAAAAAGGGAAACCGAGAAAAGGTGAAAACGAAAAAGATGAAACCGAAAAAAGATGAGTGTTCGCTGATGAGCGCTGCTGAGCGTTGACGCTGGCTCAGGGAGCGTGCTCAACATCCGACACGCCTTAACGTTAAAGTGTAGAAACGATTTTTATTCGCATAAGTTGTGTTAGATTGAATGCAACAGATTAGTCCGGCGGCGTGATCGCGAACGCGCTGGTGGACTGAAAAGGATCGGCCTCCGGCGAAGCCCGGACTGCCGGTCGTGCAGCGCGGTGGAACCCGCCCGCAACAATGCGCCGGTCGACCTCAGACGCGGTGACAAGCGGTAAGGGCCTGAAAGGCGGCCACGGACTGAAGCGGTTGAAAGCGCCGACGAGCGAGCAGGTGCAAGCCCTGACCAGCGAGCAGGTGAAAGCCCTGACAAGCGAAGCGGGTGCAAGCCCCGCGGCGGCGCCATCGCGCTCTACGTATTTTTTGCC
>JANNEU010000200.1:0-14369 GCA_031379035.1 Hyphomicrobiaceae bacterium
CGCGGCGGAATTCCCGGCGGCCGTGGTTGCGCGCGATCAGCTGCCGCATGCCGTCGCCGAGCTCTCGACCCATGAAAACTCGCGCGTGACGAAGGCCTTCAATGATGGCCTGCAGGCGGGCCTCACCGGCACGAAGTCACCCACGCAGGCCATGAAGGACGCGCAAGCGGAAGCGGATCGCATTCTGAAGCCGTTTCAGAAGGGGTGAGGTTGGCGGAGCGGTGCTTCGAGGGCGGGACGGGGGCGGGCCGCGCTGAAACGGTGCCTGTCACCCTGTTCCGCGCGCCCAACTCAGCCCTTAACGGCCTGCTCTCAAAAAACCGCACAGTTTGGCCACCAGATGCCCGCGTGAGCGGGTGGTACAGGGGTGGCGGCTGTAAAATTGAACCGCAGGTGAACGTTCACAGGCCGTTCACAGCGCATGTTTTGGGGCACTTCTCGGACCGCTTCGGCAGCTGGGCTGATTAACCAATTTACCACGGCTTTTCGACCGCGCTCACCCGGCTTTGGCGACGGCCAACCCAGCGGCGACGATCTTGTCGGTGGTGACGCGGATCTGGTTTTCCAGCGGCGGCGAGAAAGGGATGGGCAGGCGGGGTGCGCCGAGACGCTTGGCGACTTTGACGTTGGACGGCCCGAGTTGATCGATCACCCGCGCGACGATCTCGGCGCCGAAGCCGCCGACTTCGACCGACTCGTGCACGACCAGCAGCCGCTTGGTTTTTTTGACGGACGCGACGACGGCGGCTTCGTCCCACGGCCACAGCGTTCTGAGATCCAGCACGTCGGCGTGCACGCCTTGCTTGGCGAGCAGCGTCGCCGCTTCGCTCACCTTCGGCACGATGGCCGACCATGTGACGATCGTCAGGTCCTTGCCGCTCTGCAATTGCCGCGCCTTGCCGAACGGAATGGGCGCAATCTCACCGGCCGGCATTGTCCCCGACAGCGGCCAGAGATCTTTTGGGTCGAAGAACAGCACGGGGTCGTCCGAGCGGATGGCGGAGACCAGCAAGCCTGCCTCGTCCTCACACGAACTGGGCGCGACGACGATGACGCCTGGCAGATGCACGAACCAGCTCTCCAGCATCTGGCTGTGCTGGGCTGCCGAGTTGCGCCACATGCCATGCGGCATCCGCACCACGACGGCAGGGCGCGCTTGGCCGCCGAACATGTAGCGGATCTTGGCGATCTGATTGACCAGCTCATCCATGGCGCACATGACGAAATCAAAGATGCGCATTTCGATGATGGGCCGTGTGCCGACCAGCGCTGCGCCAAGCCCTGCGCCCATGATCGTGCTTTCGGAGATCGGCGTGGAGACGACGCGCTCGGGCCCGAACTCTTCGAGAAAGCCTCTGTATTGACCCCATAAGCCACCGCGCGCCACGTCCTCGCCGAGCACCCACACGCGCGGGTCGCGTCGCATCTCCTGTAGCGCCGCAAGGCGGCCAGCTTCGTTGAGGGTGACTTCGATTGTGGAGGATTTTGGCATGTGCCTGTGTTCCAACTTATTTTTCTACTGTCCGACGGATGGCATCCGCACGGAACCCCAACTTCCATCATGGCCGCGAAGGCGGCTACCCAAGCAAACATCAATTTGGCGAAGCCGGTAAATCGGGGCTCGATTGAGACTGCGCCTGTGATGACCACCTTTGCGAAAGAGCAGACTTGCTTGGGTGGCCGCCGTCACGCTCCGCGTGCTCCGCACGACGCGGCCATGACGAAAATGAAAGCGAGGCATCGCGTGCTCGAAAGTCGGGGCCGTCTTTGCTCACCCAAACCTCACCGCACCCACATCCTGCACGTCATCGAACGCGGTCGACGGTTGCGGCCATGGCGCAGCCTTTGCTGCCGCACGGCCTTGCGCCATTTCGGTAGCGGCTTGCGCCACGATCGCATCGGCATCGGTCGCGCCGCGCTCGACAAGGGTTGCCTTCAGCCGCGCAATCGGACACGTCGCCTTGCCCGCCGCCACGTCTTTGGGATCACGCCACGCGGCAACGTCTGTCGACGTGTGGCCCGTCCAGCGATAGGTTTTCGCATGCAGCAATCGCGGACCAGCGCCAGCGCGTACCTCAGCCACCAACTGCGCCGCAGCCGCATCCACCGCGATGACGTTATTGCCATCGACACTCATCCCTGCCACGCCGAGACTTTCGGCCCGCGCCAGCACGCCCGGCCCCGCCGTCACCGTCGCCGTCGCTGTGAACGCCGCGACACCATTGTCCTCGCACACAAACAGCACCGGCAGCTTGTAGAGCGCCGCCCAATTCAGCCCTTCCAGAAACGGCCCGCGATTGATCGCGCCATCGCCGAAGAAACATACGGCAATCGCTTTCGACTTGAGCATTTTCAAGCCCTGCGCCGCGCCGACCGCAATCGGAATGCCACCGGAGACGACGCCGTTGGCGCCCAGCATGCCGACGGAGAAATCCGCGATGTGCAAGGAACCGCCTTTGCCGCCGCAATAGCCGCCCTCGCGGCCGAACAGTTCGAGGAACATGCGACCCGACTCGGCCCCCTTGGCCAGCGCATGTCCGTGCCCACGATGGTTCGACGTGATGCGGTCTTCGCGGCTGAGATTGGCGCACACGCCGGTCGCGACGCCCTCCTGGCCGATCGACACATGCAGCGGCCCTGGGATCTCGCCCGTCTTGTGCGCCTCCAGCGCGGTTTCCTCGAACGCCCGGATGCGCACCATCATGCGATAGAGGTCGGTCAGGCGCGCGAGATTGTGGCCGGTGCTGGCGGATTTTGGCGCGACCGTTTTGGCAGCTGGCTTGCTTGGCATGGGCACCCCGTTTGGCCATCGTGCGGATGTGAGGGGATTTGAGGGGGTGAGCGGGGAAAAGGCAAGGGTGGGACGCGCAGACGTGGGGAATTGGGACCAGTCAGCTCTTCTTGCGCCCAGTAGTATCGCTGAAGCTCCGTTTGTTGCGGAGAGGACTTTTCCAGTCCCGCGTGTCTCCATCGCAGACCGGCTGAAGCAGCTTTTGGTGGGTTGTTTCAAACTGCAGTGGTTGCTGCCGGTGGCGGTCTGCTCGATGCTATGCTAACCTCCCTGGATGACCCGCTCACAAGCCCTTGCAACCATTGCGGCACGGCTGGAACAGGCCGATGATGCGACGCTCGCAGCTGCGGCCGCACATTTGTCCAGCACGAGCGGAAAGCCGCTGACTGTTGGAGATGTACTGGAGGCTTTTCCGACTGAGAGCAACCTGCCACGCGCCTTGACCGCCGATGAACTAGAGCTCATTGCGCAGTCCAAGGAAGACTTTCTTGTTGGTCGCGTGCGCACGCTTGCTGAATCGCGCGCCCATGTCGATGCCGAGTTGAGACGGCGTCGCACATGACCTTCGCGCCACAAAAGCACGGATTTGTTCGGCTCGTCGACTTTAAGATCGGCGGGATGATCGACGCTTTTGAATGCGGCAATCACGCGGTGGTTGATGGCAAAGTAGAAGTGCTCCGCCTCAACATTTACTTGAGTTGCGACGGCGCGTTTGTAACCATCTGGATTGGACTGATCGAGCCGATGATCGCCGAAGCGCGCTTCGAACTTCCAGGTGCGGCGGGGGCGCTCGATTTCCAGCAGATTTACTCTGAGACGCTGTTTCGCGGATATCTCGAAACCGACGCGGATGCGGCGGTCGTCCTACGCGCGCTGCGGATTGACGCCGCGTCAATGGACTTGCCGCAGGTGCTGCTCGGCGCGCCGCGCGATTTAAGGTGTGAGCGGGTGTAGGTGCGTCGCGTGGGCTCAGCGGCGGCGCGAAGCCGCTCGCCGGTAAAGGGAAAGCACCACGAGGTCATTTGGTGACGCTTATGGTTCCGGCTGGCTCAATCCAAAAACAACCTGTTGGTAACCTTCATCGGCTCAGCGTATTAGCGTAAGATGTCCGAAGAGGCTTTGATAGCCTTCGCGTCCATCAACCTGTATCGTGAATAACATGTCGAACACGTCTCACCAGCCCGCGAAAGTTGTCCCGTTGGGTGTAGGGTACTACACCGTCCCGGAAGCAGCGCGGCTGTTGCGTATGCAGCCTTTGACCATTCGCCGCTGGCTTGGCGGGTATAGCTATAGGACTGATGGCATTGAACGCTACATGGCGCCGCTCTGGACGCCTCAGTTGCCCGCTTACGAGGGCCACTTTGAATTGGCATTCCGCGACCTCGTAGAGTTGCGGTTTGTTCACCAGTTTAATGAAGCGGGCGTTGGTCTGAGGGCCATACGCGCTTGCCTCGAACTTGCGCGCGAGGTTGCGCATGATCCGCTTCCATTTTCATCACGGCGTTTTCGCACTGACGGACGCACCATTTTCATGGAAACGATCAGCGGTAGCGATAGCGGCAGCGAGCTTTTGGATCTGAAGAAGCGCCAGTACGTGATTGGTCGCGTGCTAGAACGAACTTTCAAGGACATGGACACGGACGATACCGTTGTCACACGTTGGCGTCCGTTCCACGGCAAGTCATCGATCATCATCGATCCGGCACGATCGTTCGGGCAACCGATTGCCGCCGAGGCGGGCATACCGACCGCGACGATAGCAGACGCAGTCAAAGCCGAAGGCTCAGCACGGCGCGTTGCCTACCTTTACGGCATCACAGAGCCGGTTGTTCGCGATGCCGAAAATTTCGAGCGGAGCTTGCTTGCCGCGTGAACGTCTTGTTGGACCACAATATGTCGTTTCGCATCGCTCATGCCCTGCAAGAACTATTCGGCGACGCCCACACAGTACAGGCATTATCGGAGAAGTTCCCTAAGAACACTTCAGATGTTGACTGGATCAACGCGCTGAGCAGCGAAGGACGTTGGACGATCATTTCCGGAGATCGGCGGATCACTCGGAACCGGGCTGAGTACAACGCCTTTCGCTCGTCGCGCCTGATCGGCTTTTTCCTATCGAAGGGGCTCGGTAAAGCACCAGTAATCAAGCAGACAGAGCGATTGCTGGCGCTGTGGCCATCGATTGAAGCGTTGAGCAGCACAGTTGCGCCCGGGGCAATGTTTGAGCTGCAAATGCGAAGCGCGCGCGTTGACCAAATGCGGCTGTGAACTCCTGCATCCGTGACTGCAGCAGCCCAAAGAAGTGGCTAAGATCGCCCCTCTTGTTTCCGCTTCCTGATCGGGTTGTCTGAAGGGACGCGTCCCTTCAGTGGGGTGTGGGGCCCCACTTTTTTATGCGCCTACGCGTACGGACCCCGTTTCGCGCGAGAGCGCGAAGTCAGTTTGATGCGGTGTTCGGACTCGTTGCTGCCCATCCGCCCTTTCAGGGCAACTTCTCCCCATCGCGAAGGGCGACGGGGAGAAGAACAATTGGCCGCCGTCGCGTTCACCCCTGCTTCCCGCTCGCCTCCAGCACATCCTCATAGGTCCGCAGGCCGGTCCGTGGGGCGCAGACCAGGACGGCCATGTTGCCGGGTTTGTGCTCGTTCTTGCGCATGCGCACGTGCGCTTTGGGGATTTCGTCCCAGGTGTAGACTTCGCTCATGCAGGGTTCGATGCGGCGTTCGACAACCAGCTTATTCGCCTGCGAGGCTTGCAAATAGTTGGCGAAGTGGCTGCCCTGCACGCGCTTTTGATGCATCCACAGGTAGCGCGCATCCATCGTCAGGTTATAACCCGTCGTACCCGCGCAAATGACAACCATGCCGCCGCGCTTGACCACCAGCACCGACACCGGGAACGTGCCCTCGCCCGGGTGCTCGAAGACGAAGTCGACGTTGTTGCCCTTGCCGGTGATTTCCCAGAGGGCACCGCCGAACTTGCGCGTCTCCTTCATCCACGTCGCATATTCCGGCGTGTTGACGATGGGCATCTGGCCCCAGCAGTTGAACTTCTTGCGGTTGACCACGCCCTTGGCGCCCAACTGCATGACGAAGTCACGCTTGTCGTCTTCGGACACGACACCGATGGCGTTGGCACCCGACGTCGCAATCAACTGCGTTGCCATGGAGCCGAGACCGCCCGACGCGCCCCACACCAGCACGTTATGGCCCGGCCGCAACACATGCGGACGATGGCCGAACAGCATGCGATAGGCGGTGGCGAGTACGAGCGTGTAGCAGGCGCTCTCTTCCCAGGTCAGATGCTTGGGGCGCTCCAGCAATTGCCGGTCCTGCACGCGGCAGAACTGGGCGAACGATCCATCCGGCGTTTCATAACCCCAGATGCGCTGGCTCGGCGAGAACATCGGGTCGCCGCCGTTGCACTCTTCGTCGTCGCCGTCGTCCTGATTGCAGTGGATGACGACCTCGTCGCCCACCTTCCAGCGCTTCACCTTAGAGCCGACCTTCCAGACAATGCCGGAGGCGTCAGAACCGGCGATGTGGAAGGGGTTCTTGTGCACGTCCTTGATGGGCGAGATGGGGGTGCCGAGGGCGGCCCAGACGCCATTGTAGTTGACGCCCGCTGCCATCACGAGAACGAGCACGTCATGGCTGTCGAGCTCCCAGGTGGGCAGCACCTCGACTTGCATCGCCGTATCGGGTTCGCCGTGACGCTCCGCGCGGATCGCCCAGGCGTACATATTTTTTGGCACGTGCCCGAGCGGCGGAATTTCACCGATTTCGTACAGGTCCTTCAAGGCCGGAGCTTTGGTCGTCTGCGCCATGGGGATCTCCTGGAGGGGTCGCGGCCGGTTCGAGCGGCAAAGGGATCACGACTCTGAATGCATGGCTGATCATGCCATATTGCATTGCCACATCAAGTGGTGCGCTGCAAAAAATTATGCCGACAACCCGAGCCCGTTGGAAAATGAGCGTTAACCCTTTGATCGTACACTGCAGCTCAACGTGTGCGATTTGCGTCCGCACGGCCGCCCCGCCGATCCAAGCCTGCAAGGACCCGCCATGGAAACGCTGCTGAAACACTTGATGGCCATCACGGAAGTCTCAACCGGGACCATGACCGTGATCTGTGCGATGGCCGGCATCGGCATGTATTTCATCCGCAACCACCTGGTGATGCCGGCGCTGATCGTCGTGCTCGGCCCGATCGTGGTGGGCATCAGCCTGGTGGCCAACTACGCCCTGGTACAGTTGGAGACGTTTGATATGGGCCGCTTCGACCAGTGGCTGATTGCCACTATTTCGTCGGCCACCATCGGCATTATCTTTACGCTCATCCTAGCGGCGCTGCTGTCGCGGTTGCAAGAGCACTTCCAGGCCAACAAGCGGATCGCCGGGCGGATCTGACCGTCCAAGCGGCACTCGCGACAACGGGCCGCCTGCAGCGGGTTGAAGGACGCGTGCGGGCAAGCGGCACCATTGTGCGCCGCACCATGTCTGCGGTATACCCGCTTAGCTTGCCGTTGCCTCAGACTGGAGCCTCGCCGATGGCTAGACACACCGCCAGCGCGGCGGATGCACCCAAACCCGACGCGCCGTGGATCTTCCGCACCTATGCGGGGCATTCCACCGCGGCGAAGTCCAACGCGCTCTACCGCGGCAATTTAGCGAAAGGCCAGACCGGCCTTTCCATTGCCTTCGATCTGCCGACGCAGACGGGCTACGACAGCGATCACGAACTGGCGCGCGGCGAAGTTGGCAAGGTTGGCGTGCCCATCTCGCATCTCGGCGACATGCGGACCTTGCTCGACGGTATTCCGCTCGACAAAATGAACACGTCGATGACGATCAATGCGCCCGGTGCGTGGTTGCTCGCACTCTATGTGGCGACGGCAGATGTGACCAACGCCGACCGCACCAAGCTGACGGGCACGATCCAGAACGACATCATCAAAGAGTATCTCTCGCGCGGCACTTATATCTATCCGCCCGCGCCGTCGCTCAAACTGATCAAAGACACGATCGTGTTCTCTGGTCAGGAGTTGCCGCGCTGGAACCCGACCAACGTTTGCTCTTATCATCTGCAGGAAGCCGGTGCGACGCCGGTGCAGGAGCTGGCCTACGCGCTCGCCACCGCTATCGCCGTGCTCGACACCGTCAAAGCCTCCGGCGAAATCAACCCGGCCGATTTTGGTGTCGTGTTTGGTCGCATCTCGTTCTTCGTCAATGCGGGTCTGCGCTTTATTACTGAAATCTGCAAAATGCGCGCCTTCACCGACCTCTGGGAAGAGATTGGGCGCACACGCTATGGCGTCACCGATCCAAAGTTCCTGCAGTTCCGCTACGGTGTGCAGGTGAACTCGTTGGGCCTCACCGAGCCGCAACCGGAAAATAACGTCACGCGTATTCTGCTGGAAATGCTGGCGGTCACGTTATCCAAGCGCGCGCGCGCCCGTGCTGTGCAGTTGCCGGCCTGGAACGAAGCGCTTGGCCTGCCGCGGCCGTGGGATCAGCAGTGGTCCCTGCGGATGCAGCAAGTACTCGCTTACGAAACCGACCTGCTCGAATATGGCGATATCTTTGATGGGTCGCCCGAGATCGCGCGCAAGGTGGAATCCCTGAAAGACGAAGCCCGCGCCGAACTCGCAACTATTGAACGCATGGGCGGCGCGGTCGCGGCTATCGACTATATGAAGCGCCGTTTGGTCGAGAGCAATGCCACTCGCCTCGCGCGCATCGAAACAGGTGAGCACGTGGTGATCGGGGTCAACCGCTTCACAGAGACGGAAGTGTCACCACTCGCCTCAGGGACTGCCGCAATCGAGGTGGTCGATCCGGCCATGGAAGCCGAACAGATCGAGCGGCTCACGGCATGGCGCACGACACGTGACAGCAAGGCTGCGAAGAAGGCCCTCGCCGCCCTCACCGCCGCCGCTAAGAGCGGTGCCAATGTTATGCCTGTGTCGATCGACTGCGCGAAAGCCGGCGTGACGACTGGCGAATGGGGTGCAGCGTTGCGGGCCGTGTATGGCGAATATCGCGCACCCACCGGTGTCGGCGGCGGTGGTGGACATGTCGCCGCCAAGACGGATCAGATCGCCGCCATTCGCGTGTCCGTCGAAGCTGTCTCGCGCGATTTGGGCCGCCGCATCAAGTTCCTCGTCGGCAAACCGGGGCTTGATGGTCATTCCAACGGTGCCGAGCAAATCGCCGTCCGCGCGCGCGATTGCGGGATGGACGTGGTCTACGAAGGCATCCGTCTCACGCCATCACAGATCGCGCGCACCGCTGTGGATGAGGCCGTCCATGTCGTCGGGCTGTCAATTCTCTCCGGCAGTCATGTGCCGCTGGTGCGCGACGTGCTGGCGCGGCTGCGGGCAGATGGCGCGGGTGATATCCCCGTCGTCGTCGGCGGCATCATCCCGCCCGAAGATGCAGCACTGTTAAAAGCCGCCGGCGTCGCCGCCGTGTTCACACCGAAAGACTTCGATCTCAACACCATCATGGCCGAGATTGTGCGGCTCGCCGCAGGGACGGCGAAGGCGGCGTGAGGCACAGCCGCCGTTTAGCGACCCTGTGTTTCGCCAACAAAAGCCCGCGGCTTGTTCACGAGTGAGACAAGCACCGCGCTGATGATCATCAGCAGATACCACGCGCCGAGCTTGGTCAGCGGCACAACCGTCCACGCCTCCTTCTGGCTTGGATAGCTCCATGCCTTGGTGAAGGTGCCGACGTTCTCCGCCAGCCAGATGAAGCCCGCCACGAGCAACGTCGAGACCAGCACCGGCATGCGTCGCCAGTGCCGGTGCACGCGATAGTAGATCCACGTCCGTCCATACAGCGCAGCATAGCCCGCAAAGAGCAGCACGCGCACATCAGTGACGTAGTGGTGCGTGAAGAAATTGACGTAGATCGCGCCCGCCAGCGCAACCGTGGCCCAGACGGGCGGATAACGCGTGAACTGGAAATCAAATAACCGCCAGGCCCGCGCGATGTACGACCCGACCGCTGCATACATGAAGCCGGTAAAAAGCGGCACGCCAGCAACCCGTATCAGACTTGCCTCTGGATAGACCCATGATCCGACCGTGGTCTTGAAGATCTCCATCACCGTGCCGACCACGTGGAAGACCAAGATAACGATCGCCTCCTCGCGCGTCTCAAGTTTGAACGCGATCATAGCAATCTGGATCGCCACACTGGCAAGAACCAGGAAATCGTAGCGCGCCAGCCACGCATCCTTTGGATACCAGGCCCAGGTCGCGATCAGCAGCGCGAGCATCAAGCCACCAAACAGGCATGCCCACGCCTGCTTCACACCGAACCGCAAAAACTCGTAGACATAGAACGTCGACGGGCGTTGCGCCGCCCAAGTGGCGAGGGCGTCTTCACGCGCCACAAACCGCGCCAGCGGTGCCCAGGTCGCGGCAGCACTGGTGGCGCTCGAAGTTGCCGGTGCGGAGGTGCTCGTGCGTTTCTTCACCCGCGCTTGTAGGGGTAGCACCGAGCGGGATCGAGCGGCATCTTGATGTGCTTGGAGAGCGCCAGAATAGCGGTGCCGTGGGCGGGATACGGGTCGGCGTTGGACGGGCCAACGATTACCGGCCGGAACGTTTTGATGTCCTGACCGCTCGGCGGCAGCATGGCGGTGACCAGCGCGGTTCCGTCTTTGTCGCGGAGCGTGAGGAACATCGGCATCGCCTTCTGGATAAAGGCTGCGCGGCCAATGTTCTGCTCGATGGCCGCCAGCGACTTCGGCGGCACATAGGACATCGCCGCACTATCATAAGCGTCCTGGAAATACTTATCGACGGCATGGTTCATGGCGCGCGATTCAAGCACCGCTTCGCCAGCAGACTCGAACCGGAACCACGTCGCAGCGCCTGCGTCGCACACATACTGCATGGTCATCTCCACGGGCGGCACGCGCGCACCCGCCTTGGGGGACCGGACGCACACTTGCGAAAAAGGTAAGGGGTTTTGCGGCTGTTGCAAGCCATCTTTAGCCACAAGTGATGGCAACAGATAGGCACGCAGCTGACGCCGATCAAGAACTCGGGCTCAACCGATGCGTTTGCGGACGGCCTCGGCGGTCCAGCCCTGCGTGCGCAGCATGACGAGGCTGGTATCGCCCTCTGACTTTGAAAGCTTGCGGCCCGCTTCATCGGTGATCAGCCCATGGTGGGCATTGTGCGGTTCCAGCAGATCCAGCAGCACCTGCAGCAGCCGCTGGAGACCGGTTGCGGCGAACAGATCCTGCCCGCGGGTCACGTGGGTGATGCCTTGCCGCATCATCATCAACAACGATAGCCAGATGATCGCTCGCGGGCGTACCCTTGCGCACGATCATGGTATCGGTCCGGCATCGGTCCGGCACCGGCCCGGCATCGGCCCGGCTTGCTGGGCATGTCCGGGTCTGCGACAGTCGTCGTGGTACACGCGATGTCAGTCTGCAAGAGCCCCTGTCATGCCCACATCGCCCTTCGCCGTTCTTGATAGCGTCACGCACCTTAAGCCCGAGCACCGCGGCGTGGCCGTTTACTGCGCGTCGCACGGCGGGGCTTACGCAGGATACTATGCCGCCAAACACGGCGTCGGCGCTGTGATTCTCAACGATGCTGGCATAGGCCGTGAGCAGGCTGGCATTGCAGGCCTCGGCATCCTGGAAGCTCTCGGTGTTCCAGCGGCCGCAATCTCGCACCTCTCAGCGCGAATCGGCGATGGCGCGGACGGCCGCAAGCGAGGCGTGCTGTCGTTCCTGAATGGATACGCAAAAGCGGCAGGCCTCTCAGTAGGCATGCCCTGTGCAGACGCGTTGCGCGTGCTCGGTGGGAGACCGCTGGTCCCATCGCCCGCGCCGCAGGAGATGCAGGAAGCACGCTTTGAGATTGCGCACCCTGGATCGATTCGCGTCACCGGCATCGACAGCAACGCGCTCGTAACAGACGCCGACATGGGCCAGATCGTCGTGTGCGGCAGCCATGGCGGCCTGCTGGGCGGCAGACCTGAGACCGCACTCAAAGTAGCAGCCTTTGCAGCGGTTTATAATGATGCCGGAGGGGGCGTCGATCGTGCAGGATTTTCCCGCTTGCCGGCCTTGGAGGCCCGCGGGATTGCCGGTGCGTGTGTCAGCTGTTTCTCGGCCCGCATCGGCGATGCCCGGTCGACCTGGGAGGACGGCTATCTTTCAGCCGTTAATGGCATAGCAACGGGGTACGGCGGCTTCGTGGGGCAATCATGCCGGGACTTTGTCGGTGCCATGGCCAAAAGCGCCCAAGGTTGATCACCGCACTGGAAATTTGGCCACCAAGCCCTTGACCAGGCTCGACTGAACCAGCCAGAAGCGGGGGCGAGGACGGTGCCGCGCGATGCGGACAGCTCCTGAACCCCTCATTCGAACAACGAGTGTCCCATGACGACGTCGACAGCCGCCAAGAGCAAGCCCACTAAAGCCAAGCGCGAGCCGAACACCCGCGAAAAGAAAATTATCGCGGCCAAGGCCCGCAAGACTGCCCGCCATCGCCGCAACGCCCGCCACGGGTGAGAGCAGGCACGCGCCGGAGGGCGCAAGAGCGTTGCAGCGTATTGCGCCGTTGGTCTGACGGCGACCCAAGTCACAACGGGCTAGAGTGCCCCGCACTGTGGCGCAATACGGATGCTGAAATGCGTCCCATTGCGCCCTACGGGCCGCCGCCGGTGGTTGGCATTGCCCCTGAGGGATGTGCCCGCTAAGCTTTCCTCAAGATCGACGCATGATCGCGCACTTGAGGGAGACGCCTGGTGGATTTTGATTTCTCAGATGATCAAAAATTGCTGCGCGAGACGGTGCGGCGCTACCTGACAGACAAATCGTCATTGGCAGTGGCGCGCCGCGTGCTGGAAGGCCCCGAGACGCATGCCGCTGAAGTTTGGAGCGGTTTGGCTGAACTTGGCGCGCTTGGCGTTGCGGTTCCCGAACAATACGGCGGCATGGGCCTCGGCCCACTTGAACTCTGCGTGATTGCTGAAGAAGTGGGCCGCGCCTGCGCGCCAGTGCCTTTCCAGTCGTCGGTGTGTCTGGCGACGAATGCGCTTCTGCAGTTCGGGAGCGAGGCGCAGAAAACGCATTGGCTGCCCAAGCTGGTGGCGGGCAAAGCCATCGGCACGCTCGCCGTGAGTGAGACTCGTGGTGGCAAATTGAGCCAACCTGCGGTCACGCTCTCTGGCGACAAACTTTCAGGCATCAAGCGCCCCGTGCTGGATGGCGAGGCCGCGCATGTCGCCATCGTCCTCGCGGGGGGAGCAGGTGGGCCATCGCTGGCACTCGTGGACCTTGCTGGCTCCGGCATCAAACGCACACGCGTCGAAACGCTCGATCCGACACGCAAGGAAGCGGACATCGTCTTCGACGGCACACGTGCCGAGGTCCTTGGCGTGCGTGGGCAAGGCCTGATGCAGCTGGAAAAACTGCACCAAGGCGCAGCGATCCTGGCGGCCTTCGAACAGATCGGCGGCTCAGAAGCAGCCCTCTATATGGCCCGCGACTTCGCGTTGGAACGGCATGCCTTTGGCCGCCAGATCGGGTCCTATCAGGCGATCAAGCATAAGCTGGCGGACGCCTATATCAAGATCGAGATCGCGCGCTCGAATGCTTACTACGGCGCGATGATGCTGGCGTCGGGCGGTGCTGATCTGCCGTTGGCGGCGGCAGCAGCCCGGGTGGCTGCGACCGAAGCCTATGAATACGCGTCGAAGGAAAACATCCAGACGCATGGCGGCATCGGCTTCACTTATGCGGCTGATCCGCATTTGCATTACCGGCGTTCGCGTTTGCACACACTGACGTTAGGCGGCCCCACCCTGTGGCGTGGCCGGTTAGTCGCAGCGCTCGAAAAGCGGAATACGGCTTGAAGCATGCCGCTCGGTGCACGCCATGTACTTCTCTACTTTGTCATGCCGGCGCAAGCTGCCACCCACGACAAGATGGAGATCGTTCTGATGAATGCCGTGGGTCCCGGCCGCAGCTTATCCCGGACGTCGATCCGGGGCCGGGATGACGACAGGGCGAGAGAACTGCGGAAGCAATTGCAGCGCTTCTAGTCGCTGTGTGATCGGAGCACTGCCATGAACATCAACGACACTGCCGACGAAGCTGCGTTCCGGGTTGAGGCGCGGGCGTTTCTGGAGGCGAATGCGAAGCGGCGGACGCCGGGCTCGCAACCGAACCGCAACATCGATCGCGACGCCGAGATCATCAAGGCGGCCAAGGCGTGGCAGGCGAAGAAGGCGACCGCGGGATTTTCGGCCATCACCTGGCCCAAGGCCGTCGGCGGGCGCGGCGGCACGCCGATCATGCAGATCATCTACGCGCAGGAAGAAGCGCAGTTCGTCACGCCGCCCGGCATTTTCGATATTGGCCTCGGCATGTGCATTCCGACCTTGATCAAGCACGGCAGCAAGGAGCATGCGGCGCGTTACGTGAAGCCTGCCCTGCTGGGCGAAGAGATCTGGTGTCAGCTATTCTCGGAGCCGGGTGCTGGCTCGGACGTGGCCGGCATTCGCACGCGGGCGAAACGGGATGGCGATGGCTGGGTGGT
>JANNEU010000215.1:0-8368 GCA_031379035.1 Hyphomicrobiaceae bacterium
CAGCACCAGCGCCACCACCCCGCAAACAGCAATAATGAACAGCCGATAGCGCCCGAGGCCCACGCCGAAGAAATCAATGCGCCCCTTGAGATACGCCGGCACTTCGGCATAGCGCTGCTGCGCGCCCATCACATAGTCGACTGCCGTCACCGCCATGAACACCAAGCCGATCGAGAACAGCACCTGGTCCAAATGCGGCCGCGCATAGAGGTGTACATAGAGCGTCCGCTCGAGCACCGCGCCGATCACCGCCGCAATCAGAAACGCCAGCGGCAGACTGGCGAAAAACGGCACCCCGGCGCGCGTCGTCAGCAGCACCGTCGCGTAACCGCCCGCCATCGCGAACGCGCCATGCGCCAGGTTGACGAAGTTCATCAGCCCGAGCGTCACCGCCAGCCCCGAAGCCAGGATAAATAGCACCATGCCGGACGCAATGCCGTCGAACAGAATAGTCAGCATGCCCCCTCGGCAGTCCCGTCGTGTCTGTGTCCCTGCACGGCTATGCCAGAGCCAAGCGACGGGCGCGAGAGCAAAGTCGTATCAGTATCGACACGCCCGGGCGCTGTGAGCGGAAACCACCCAGCACTTCAATGCTGCGGCGGCAACGGCCCCCGGCCCCACGCAACGTAGTCCGGATTGCGGAAGTGGTCGTTAGACTTGCCATAGAGCAACGGCGCGCCATCCAACGTGGTGACCGAGCCACCTGCCGCCTTCAAAATGGCCTGACCGGCGGCCGTGTCCCATTCGCTGGTGCGGCCAACGCGGGGGTAGATATCAGCGTCGCCCTTCGCGACCAGACAGAACTTCAATGATGAGCCAGCGGCGGTCCGCCGCGCCACTGTGTACTGACCGAGGAACGCATCCGTCCCCGGCGTGCCATGCGAGCGGCTGGCGACGGCAACCAGCCCATCTGACGGAGCCGTGCGCGACCGGATTTCTTTGGTGGCAAGATCAGCAAAGCGATGAGCCGCACTTCCAGGCTGCACCTGCGCCTCAATGACATGAGTGTCGCCAAGGGTTGCATAGAGGACACCCTGCGCCGGCGCATAAATGATGCCAAAGCGTGGTTCCCGCTGCCGCACCAGAGCAATATTGATTGTGAACTCCGGGCGGTCAGCAATAAACTCGCGCGTACCGTCGAGCGGATCGACGAGAAAGAAATCACGGCTGCCGCCACCAATGTCCGGCATGTTGCCCGACGCCATCGCCTCCTCGGCGACCACCGGCACGTGCGGCGCGACGTGGGCCAACGCCGCCAGCAACACGGCTTCCGATTCCTGGTCAGCGACGGTCACCGGCGTGGAGTCGGACTTGGTGATGACCTTCGCACCAGCGCGGAAATAGCGCATTTGCACACGCGCAGCCACCAGCACCGCCGGCAGCAGCGCATCGGCCAAAGCCGCCAACGGCATCGACAAGACCATGCTTCGCACCCCTCTCCTGTAACGCGATCAATTATTATTTTACCAATTGGAACGCGATATTGATGACCTGTTAATCTGTTGTGGCGAAAAAACAATGGGCGGCATCAATCCGCGGAAAGACAGTTGAACTGCCGGGCTCGCAGCATATGCGCGCTTGGCAGATTGCCCGCGAAGCAGTTATCACAGTTTTGTTCGAAACTTCCGATGAAGCGACGTAGCCCACGTCCTCCACCGAATTCGGGTCCCCGCAAAATAATCGCACCAGGCTTCAGCCTGCACCCGATCCACTCCCAAGGGCACGTCATGAACCAACGCATCCAGCCGTCCGATCTTGAACTCGCCGCCCTTATTTCGAGCAAGATCTGTCATGACGTGATCAACCCGGTGGGCGCGATCAACAACGGCCTCGAAATCCTCGACGAGGACAAGAACGTGGATGCGCAGCGCTATGCGCTGGAAATGATCCGTAACGTCACCGCGCAGGCCTCGGCCCGGCTCCAATTTGCCCGCTATGCCTTCGGCGCCGCCGGCTCCGCTGGTGCCATGATCGATTTAGGCATGGCCGCCCAAGTCAGCTATGGCTTTGTCGGTCAGGTCAAACACAAGCTGGTCTGGCCCAACGCAGCCGGCATGATGACCAAAGATCGCGTCAAACTGATCCTCAACCTGATTGCCATTGCTATGACGGCGCTGCCGCGCGGCGGCGAGATCACGGTGATCAACAACGGGTCGCTGGATGCGCCGTCCTTCGACGTCACCTGCCGTGGCACCAGCGCCCGCAGCCCTCAGTATCTGGCTGAATTTCTCAGCGGCACACCGCCCCCGCTCGATGCACTCAGCATCCAAGCCTATTACACAGCGCGCCTGGCCTCGAACGTCGGCTTGACGATCACCATCGACAAAGATGGTGCCGATATTGTTCTGCGCGCGCGCAAGTCGGTTTGATCGCGACGCATACCATTGATTGCAGTATTCAGAATTTCAACTGAATATTAGGGCGCGGCAGGCATAGTCGGAACAGGTTGAGCGTGGCGGATGCCATGGTCCAGCCTCAACGACAACGCGCCACCGGCCAGAACGGTGGCCAAGCCCCGAGTGCAACTCCATGGCCAAACGCCATTGCTTGATCGTCGATGACAGCGACGTTATTCGCCGCGTTCTCCGACATATGCTCGGCGCTCTGCAGTTCGACGTCAGCGAGGCCGTCAGTGGCCAAGACGCCGTCGAAGCCTGCCATCGCGCCATGCCCGATGCGATTTTGCTCGATTGGTCCATGCCCGGTGCCACCGGCATCGAGGCATTGCAGGCACTCCGGCGCATGCCCGGCGGCAACGGTCCCGTGGTGATTTACTGCGCCATCGAGAATGATCAGGCAGACCACACGCGCGCGCGCGCCGCAGGTGCCAACGATGTGCTGCTCAAGCCATTCACGCGCGTCGAGTTGAAGGCGACGCTGACGGGTGCTGGGCTGTTGTAACTCTACGGCGCTCTTGCTTGGGCACCGCCCCTTTGCGCACCGCCAGCGTGACACCGGCCAGGATCAGCGCGATCCCCGCGATGTGGTGCAGACCCAAGCTTTCTCCTAGCAACGTCGTCGCCAACAGCGTGCCGAACAACGGCACCAGATGCAGGAACGCGCCCGCCCGGTTCACACCCAGCGTTTCAATCCCATTGCCCCAGAAGATATAGGCAATGGCACTGGAAAGGACGCTGCTGTACGCGAGGGTGCCCAGCGTAATCCAATCAGCCTTCAGTGTCTCGCCATCCGCATACTCAAGCACAGCCCCCGGCAATGCTGTGATCGCTGACCAGACAGCCAAGACGAACAGAAAACTTGTCGCCGCAATCGGCGGACGCAAGCGCAGACAAGCCGAATAGACCGCCCACACGCCCATATTGAAAGCGATGATGAGGTCGCCCGGATTAAACGATAGCGCCTGCAAGGTCGCCAGGTCCAGCTTCGTGATAATGGCCAGCACACCACCCAGCGAGATGGCGATCCCAAGTCCCTGCAACAGTGAAACCGCGTCACGAAAGATCAAGAAGCTGGCCAGCGCAATCAGCGCCGGCGCGACAGAGTTTAAAACGCTGAGGGTCAACGCGCCGGTGTAGCGGACACCAACGAACTGCAACGCGCCAAACAGCCCGCCACCGAGGATCCCGAGCAGACCAAGCACCACCGCGTGCTGCCGGATCAGCGGCCAATCTCGGCGCAGGGTCGGCGCTGCAACCATCAGCATCAGCAGCGCAACAATCAGCCACCGGGCGACGTTCAGACTCCAAATCGGAATAATCGCACTGACAGCACGGGCCACGATATGGTTGCCGGCCCAGACCAACGCCGCGAACGTCAATAGGGCACTCGCCACCGCTGGCGAGCGTCGCTTGGCCGTGGCTGGCGGCACTGTCGATGGGGTCGGCTCAATGCGCGGCACCCTTGGGGCACTCCCGGCAGCAGATTGGCGCGGGTGCTCATCCGCCAAACGCCTTGGCAGCAGATCCCGTCACACGTCTTGACGATGCCACGGATCGTGCCAGCGCACCCGCGCTATTTGCGCGAGTGTGCCGCGCCCGCTGCGCACACAAGTTCCCGAGACAGTTCTGGTTCATTCCTGATCTGTTTCTTATCCCGTGCCGCGCAAGAATAGCGATTTCTCCGAGCACGCATAAACAGAACAAACCGGGAGCAAGCAGCGACCGGACACGCGATGTCCTCATCCAAAAGTCACTCGCCGCCTTCAGGGCTCGCGTCACGAAGAGGCGATGCAGGGAGCGTTCATTGCCGCCAAACTTCGCGCATCAGGTCGCCGCGTCACGGCTTCAACCGCGCTTTGGCGCGATACATCAGGTCCAGAAGGTAACCGGCAGCCGGCGTGAGTGGCAGATCGGCCCGCCTGATAACGACCATCGGCGGGGCAGTCAGTTCTTCTGCCACCTTGATCGTACTCAGAACGTTGCGGGTGAGCGCAAACTTGCTCCATTGGACCGGCACCATCGCCAGCAGATCACTGTGTGATAAGCACGTCAGGAGGGTCAGCGCCGACTGGCTTCTGACCGAGAGCGTCGGTGCAGGCAGGTTGTGCAACGCGAACACAGCGCCAATCTCGTCCTCGGCCTCTGTGGTAATCGATGTTGTGATCCAGTCGGCACCTTGCAGCTGCTTGAGCGACCTGGAAGCCAACAATGGATGTCCGGCACGGCACAGGATCGTTCGGCGATTATGGAACAAGACCTCCCGCGAAAGCTCCGGGCTCTGCTTCGACCCGGCGTCCGGTCCAATGTAGACGTCGATGGCACCATCGCGCAGGCCCGCTTCAAGCGTTGGATAAAAGCCCTCAATGATGTGCAACCGGATGTTCGGATAGCGCGCCTTGAACGGGCGCAACGCCGCCGGCAACAGCGCCAGATGCGCTGCAATCGACAGCCCCACGGTGACTGTTCCAGTGCCCGCGCCGCGTAGCTGATCGACTTCTTCGCGCGTCCGCCGCACCTGTTGAAGAATGGCACTGGCCCTGAGCACGAAGGCGTGGCCGAGAGCCGTTGCCACCACGCCGCGCGTCCGGCGCTCAAACAGCGGCGCCCCGAGTTCCCGCTCCAGATCGGCAAGGCTGCGCGTCAGCGCCGGCTGCGCCAGCTGCAGATGACGGGCCGCCGCCCGGATACTCCCGCGCTCAGCAATGGCGATGACTTCACTGAAATGGTTGAGCTTCACGATCGAGCCTCCGGGCGAGCCGGCAGGTTGCCGATACCGAAATACGATCACAAGACCTAATTTCGCATCTGTTTTAGCATCTGCCTGCCAGCTAGGCTGGTCTATCGAAATGCCGACGTCGCGCCCAAGTCAAACTTGGGAACCACAGGAGGACACTATGGCCGTCATCAAGCCGATACTGCATCACGTCACCATCAAGACCAGCCGTCTCGCCGCAATGATCGCCTGGTACACAACGGTCATCGGCGCGCGTGTCCAATTTCAGGACGCGAACAATGCGTGGATGACGAACGACGACGCCAACCATCGCATTGCCTTTCTGTCCACCCCCGCCCTCAAAGACGACGCCGACAAACCGCGTCACAACGGCATGCACCACAGCGCCTTCGAATACGCGAACTTCGCCGACCTCATGTCGTCCTATGAGCGCCTCAGCACGGCGGGCATCCAGCCAGCCTTCTGCCTGGAGCACGGGCTGACAATCTCGATCTACTATCGCGATCCCGAAGGCAACTTTGTCGAACTGCAGAGCGATAATTTCGGCGACTGGAAACTGTCGAGCGAGTGGATGCGCACATCGCCAGATTTCGCCGCCAATCCCATCGGCTATTTCTTCGATCCGGCCAAGGTCAACGAGGCGCATCGATCAGGCATGGATTTCAAGACCCTGCAGGCCGCTATCCGCACCAACGCCTACGCACCAGCGCAAATCCCTGACATCGGGCTCGCCATGTGAGCCAACAAACGGATCTCTGAGGAGGGTAATAGCGTCTTGGATGGCATGGAAAACAATGTCGACGTGCTGATCGCGGGCGCGGGGCCAGTGGGCCTTGCTGCCGCCATTGAACTCGGCCAACGCGGCGTGCAGTGTCTTGTCGTCGAGCGGAACGACCGCGTTGGCTATTCCCCGCGTGCCAAGACCACCAACGTCCGCACGCGCGAACATTTGCGGCGTTGGGGGATCGCCAATGCCTTGCGCGAGGCGTCCCCCATCGCGCCGGACTACCCATCCGATGTGGTATTCGCAACCCGCATGAACGGTCCACAGTTGGCCCGTTTCGAAAATGCGCTTCATGGCAGCCGCGTGCGCAACAATCTCTTTGCCGAAGAAGCGCAGTGGGTGCCGCAGTATGTCCTTGAAGAGGTTCTGCGCCGGCATGCCTGTTCGCTGCCGGGTGTGACTGTCGCGTTCAACACCGAAATCACATCCTTTGCCGAAGACAAAAACTACGTTCGCTCCGAACTCAAAGACATCGCCACGGGCCGGTCACGCCAAGTCGACAGCCGCTTCCTGATCGGCGCTGACGGCGCCCGCAGCCTGGTGCGTGAAGCCATCGGCGCAGTGATGGTCGGCGACCGTGGCGTCGTGCGCAACTACAGCATCATCTTCCGCTGCCCGGAACTCGCATCCCGTCATACGCACGGCCGCGCCATCATGTATTGGATGGTCAACGAGGACGTGCCCTCGCTGCTGGGGCCCATGGATAGCGACGGCCTGTGGTTCTTCATGGCGACCAAACTCGCCGGCAACATTGACCCAGCCGATGTCGACCCCATCGATCTCATTCGCCGCGGTACCGGCCTCCGAAACCTCACCATCGAAGTCATCGGCACCGATCCCTGGGTGGCGCATCAGTTGGTGGCGGATAAATATACGACCAAGCGCGTTTACCTCGCCGGTGACGCCTGCCACCTGCATCCGCCGTTCGGTGGCTTCGGCATGAACATGGGCATCAGTGACGCCGTCGATCTCGGCTGGAAAATGGCGGCAACACTGCAAGGCTGGGGCGGCCCCGATCTGCTGGCGTCATACCAACAAGAGCGGCGAAAAATCCACGAGCGGACGATAGCGGAAGCCGCAGCCAACTACGCCTTTGTCGGCAATCAGCTGGTGCGTCCAGGGCTCGAGGAGCTAGGTCCGCTGGGCGACGCAACACGGCGCGAAGTCGGTGACATCATCGAGGCCACCAAGATCCGCGAATTCAAGACGCTCGGGATCGTGCTGGGCGCACGCTACGAAAACTCACCGATCATTGTCGCAGACGGCAGCACGCCGCCCGCTGATCATTTCATGCTGTATGTGCCCTCCGCCCACCCCGGCTGCCGCGCGCCACACCTGTGGCTCGCCGACGGATCGTCGCTGTTCGACCATTTCGGAGCTGGCTTTACGCTGTTGGTCACAGATGGGGACGCGGCCGATGCCGAGGCGCTTGCGTCCATCGCGGCGCAGCGGCGGCTACCGTTGAAACTATTGGCACCCGGTGATGCGCGGTTGCGCGGACGCTATGAGGCTCGCTTCGCCCTCATTCGCCCTGACCAGCACGTTACCTGGCGCGGCAACACTCTGCCCGTTGATCTCGAGAATCTGCTGGCTCATGTAACAGGCTGGGATCCTCTAATCCGGAAAAAACCGGTCTCGAAACGACCGCCCGTTCGCAAACCATCAAAACGGTCAGCCAAGGCGACGTGACGGTCCGCATCAGATGAACGTTTTCCCCGGCCAGTGCGACCGCGCGGGCGCGGGCGGCACCCGCAACGCGACACCATACAGTTCGCCCGTCCCAACACGGCCATCACGCACCAAACGCAACATTCACTTCTCCACCCCAATCAATACCTCTGCTGAAATTCCGAGTCCTTTGTGCAACCGCCTGATCATCCCGATGGAGAGCCCGCGCTTGCGATTGAGCACTTCCGACACGCGAGTGCGGGAACCAAGCATCACCTCGAGGTCCTTCCGCGTCAGTCCTTGTTGCTCCATGCGGAATTCGATCGCTGCGATGGCGTCCGGCGGGTCCATTTCGAAGTGCACTGCCTCGTATGCGTCGATCAACGTCGCCATAACGTCCAGACGATCACCCTCGGCCGAGCCAGGCTTTGCACCCCACAACTTTGCCACTGCGGCCAAGGCCCGCTCATAGTCTCGTTCTGTGCGAATTGGTTTGATTTCAATCGTCATATTGGACCGTCCTTGCGTCGATTTGGTCATCGGCTGCATGGGCGCCAATCCATTTGATCCAGACGATGGCGCGACCGTAGTCGACGGCAACGATCAGGCGGTAGTCATTGCCCTTGATGTTGAAAACCACACGATCCGAGCCAACGAAACTGGCCGTCGCAAAATTATGGCGTATGGCGGCGCTATTCTTCCAACGCGACTGCCGCGCTTCGGCAAACCATGCGCTCAAAGCAGCCTTCAATGCTGGCTGATCCTTGTACCCTTTTCGCGAAG
>JANNEU010000249.1:0-7189 GCA_031379035.1 Hyphomicrobiaceae bacterium
TCGAGCCCGCTGAGCTGGTAGCCCCTGGATTTGGCAGCACCCAGCGGGCCGAGGCGGGGCGGCGGCAGGGGCGCTGGCGGCGGCAGTGCGTTGGCGTCGACGAATGGCACCGTAATGACTGGGACGGCGATGGCTGGTGCAGCGGGCGCGGTTTCTGTCGTGCTTGGCGTGGGCTGTGGCGTGAGTGGTGGCGTGGTCTGACCGAAGGCTGCCTGGCAGATGGCCCCGATGGAGACGGCAACTGCGGCGGCCAAAAGTCTTTTCGATAGCATGCGCCTGTGGTTCCTGCCGTCCATTCAACTGCTCCGGTAAATCTTCAGTGGTCGTGCCACTCGCACGCATACAGCGCATTTGCAATTCGATGGCGGGGTTTTCGGCTCACTGCAGCAGGCGATCACGGGATCGCGGTCAGCAGGCGCGGCACGTCGCCGGTATCGCCCGCGGCTTCGGCAATGATCATCCGCTTCACGTTCGGCAGGCGATCCACGACGCCGAGGGCCGCGCCACGGGCGGAACGGGCGAGTGTGCTGCTGGTCGAGAACAAGCGGTTCAAGGCATCGAAGCCGGCCGCTGAGGCTAGATTGTCGAAACGGCGTGCACGTTCGTAGCGCGCCAGCACGTCGACGTGCCCGATGTCGAGCCCGAGGCGTGCGGTATCGATGATGCATTCGGCGAGGGCTGCTACGTCGCGGAAACCGAGGTTCAGGCCTTGGCCGGCGATGGGATGAAGCGTGTGCGCTGCGTCGCCGATCAGCGCGAAACGATCGGCCGTCAAGGTTCGCGCAATGGCAACCGTCAGCGGCCAAGACTGCGGCGCGGAGACTGACGTGAGACGGCCGAGATCGGGCCCGAAGCGACGTTCCACTTCCGTGCTGAACAGCGACGGCTCAAGTGCCAGGATCCGTTGCGCTTCGGCGGTGTTTTCCGACCAAGTGACGCACACACGGTTGCCGGTCATGGGCAACAATGCGAACGGGCCGCCGGGAAGAAAATGCTGCACGGCGCGGCCCTGGTGGGGTAGCTCCGGTACGACAGTCGTGACGATGCCCGTTTGATCATAAGGCCAGCCGACGGTGCCGATGCGCGCCAAATTGCGCAGGCCGGAGCGTGACCCGTCAGCGGCGACGAGGACACGCGCGTTGATCACCTGTTTGTTGCTTAGAGTGGCTGACACCTGTTCGGTTTGAATTTCAAAGCCTGCAATGGATGCGCCTGACACAAGCATAACGCCTTGGGCTTGGCGCGCTGCGTTGTGAAGCGCTGTGCCAAGGCGCGTGTTCTCGACAATGACCATGGCTGGTAGCGCCGCTGCGGTCCCCGGATCGAGCGCGTAGCGCAAGACCTGCTGGCGGATTGCATCACCGAGATCGGAATCAGTCAGTACGATTTCCGACACGGGTTGGGCGTGCTCAGACAGCGTGGGCCAGACGCCAACCCGGTTGAGCAGATTGAGCGAGGCGCGGGACAACGCCGAGCCGCGACTGTCGCCGGCATTGCTTGCAGTCGCGCCCAGCGCCGGGAAGCCAGGCGACACAACGCCGATCTTGAGATCGCCAGCCGTTTCTACCGACAGCGCCAGCGCCAGTGCCAGACCGGCGTAGCTGCCGCCGGCGATCAGGACATCGTACGTTTCGTTAGCGTTCTGCATTCTACCTCATCGGCATCCGGTGCCCGGTGTGGGGCCTGCGATGGACCCATCTGGCTTGATCTCTTTGCCGAAGCCACCCAGCTGGCGCTCCTGCGCGGCGACAAGGGTCATGTAGGGGCTGACATAGAGCCAGCCGTCGCGGGTTGGCACCTGCACGTCGAAGTGCAAATGGTAGGTGGTTCCCAGTTCGTGGCCGTCAAGAAAACTGCCCATCAGGCCGATGCGCTCACCTTCGCTGAGTTCGCGACCGGTGACCATGCCGTCGCGATCCATAAAGGCGGGATTCATATGCAGGTAGCGGAAGCGGATGTGCTCGGTCGCGGTGTTGACGACCAAGTAAAGCGCTTCGCGGCCACGTTCGCGCTGGATAACTCCGTCTCGCACGGCGTTGATGCGATGGCGATAAGGCTGACAGCGCGGGCTGGTCTCTGACACCTGGTAACAGCGGCTTGGGCGGATGTCCTGGCCCTGATGACCGTTGTTGCCCGGGCACTGGCCAAGCGGCCAATCGCGGCTTTCACAGAAGTTATCGCGCCAGGGGTAAGCGTAGTTCTCCTTGGCACCCTCGAAGAAGGTCAGCGGCTTGGTAGGGTTGCGTTTGCAGTGATAGACGTCGCCGCGCTGCTGGGGCTCGGGCACGGTTTGGATGCTGGTGGGGGGATTAGACAGGCACTCGCCGCCGTGCATGAAGACTTGGGAGTTTGCGTAACTGTGCTCGGCAGCAATGGGCGAGGACATGCGCGCGTAGACAGTGTAGTCGGCTTTCCCGCCGAGGCCTTGATAGCCTGAACCCGGCATCAGATGACCCGGGGCATGATACGTAAACGCCTTATCGGGGCACTTCGGCCGGTCGATGGTGTCCGGCGGGGTGGTGCCTAACTTGAGTTTTGACGGCGCACCGCCCACCAGCTGCAACGACTTCAGAAACCGTTCCCCAACCTTGTCGGCTTCCTCGCAGGGGATCAGATCGCCACTTGCCCCCGGCGGTCGGCAATCGATGGACACAAGGTAGGGCGCACCGTGCCGGTCAAACGTAAAGCGCAGCGCACGGTCGTGGATGACGCGCCGGACGTTTGGGCTCAGGCCCGGGAACCGGCCATCGATGGTGCCAATGGGTGGTGTGGGGTCGGACAGGACGTAGAACAGCGACGAACCGGACATTGTCACCGCGACATCGCCGCGGGTTGTTACGCCAGGGATCCTGGCGACTTCTGCTGCTGGCATATTGAAGGATGCATCGTAACCAGCCGGGCCGGGACGGAAATACTTGAAGGCGGAAAACCCGTTCAAGTAGGCGGCCGTGGGGCCTGCGCCGTTGGCGGACAAGCGATCTGTGAGGTAGCGCGGCACATCGAACGGTAAGAGCACCGGTGTTGGGCTGGCCACGAGGTTGCTGAAGCGCTCGCCGACGAGTTGGTTGATGGTTGCCTGCAAATCGGCGTCTCGCAGCGCTTGGAAACGCAGTTTCAGAACGGCGATCTGTGCGCGGGTGATCAGACCAAGACGGCGCTGCGCGCGTGCCGCCTCGATGATCGGCCGGTAGGGTTCGAAATCGGCCTGGGTCGATGGCCAGTCGATGGCGACTGCTTCGACTGTTGGGGCTTTCATGTTTTGGGCAAGAGCGATCTGCGGGCTGACGGTCGCCAACGCAAGTAACACCGTGCAACAAAAACGCAGGGTGCCGTGGCGAAACCTACCCAACATCAAACAGCCCCCAGTTCGCCAGCACTACCGCCTGACGAACGAGACTAAACTCAAGGATGATAGGTCGCAACACGTCCGGGATGGCTGAGATCCTCAGCACATCGGCGGCATTGGGATGCCTCGAGGTATCAGACTTTCGGCATGGCCGGCGCGGCGGCCATCATCAGACGGCTCATCTCTTGGGCTTGGGTCGAGTAGGCCTGCATCTGGACCTGGGCATACCGGCTCTGGATCCCCATGATGTCCTGGATGTCTTTCGCGGCGGCCAGTTCTGTCGCCATATTGAAACAGGCATCAGCGTTTTGCTTTGCAAAGCGTGCCGCCCGCTCCTGGATGGTCTTGAAACCAGCAGTCGCCTCGTTTTGGGGAATAGCGGCTGACCACATGCCGGCCGCTTTCGCCATAGCGTCCAAGAACTGAACATAGGACGAGCGCGCCTGTTCGACGTTCTTTTCAGCCAGCTCGCGGAGCTGCTGTGGCATTTCGAAGGGATTATTCTGAACCATGATAAAGATCTCCAATCGACCAAGCCAATTGAACGGCCAAACACTATTTCACGCATAGCGTATTCTCCGGCCGAAGACTACCTACGATTTTCGGCTGCTGTTTTTGGCGGTTTTCCACCTACCCGCGCGGGTTCGGGGGGCGCTCGACGCCCCCGTTCAAGGCATCTGTCCTATGCGACGGCTGCGCCGTGACAAGACGCAAGTGCAGAGCCTATGGTTATCGGCGCAGAGCGATACCCTGGTCCCGAAGAGGCAATTCGATGGTTATGATCAAGGCCGAAAAGATGTCGGCCTTTGTTGCCGATATCTTCACCAAGGCCGGTACGTCCCGCGCCGAAGCGGAACGGATCGGCAAGTATCTGGTGATCGCCAATCTGACCGGCCATGACAGCCACGGTGTGCAACGCGTGCCGCGCTATCTGCAGTGGTTGAGCGAAGGCATTTTTGTTGCTGACCGGGTTGTCAAAGTCGTGACAGAAACACCCGTCTATGCGGTGGTCGATGGATTGCATGGCTTTGGCCAGACCGTTGCGCCGCAGGCGGTTGAACTCGGCATCGCGAAGTGCCAGGCGATGGGCCTGTCGATGATCGCGCTCAGAAACGCGGGCCATATCGGCCGTGTCGGTGACTGGGCCGAGATGGCGGCGGCGGAAGGCTTGGTATCGGTGCACTTCGTCAATGCGGCTGGGTCCTCGCTGGTGGCGCCGTTCGGTGGCGTTGATCGTCGCTTCTCCACGGCACCCTATTGCGTTGGCGTGCCGCGCAAAGGCGAGACGCCGCTGATCCTCGATTTTGCGACTTCCGTGGTTGCAGAGGGCAAAGTTTTGAATGCGAGCTTTGGTGGCAAGAAACTGCCCGCTGATGCGCTCGTCGGACCTGACGGTGCTATCAGCACTGACCCGCACCTTCTCTACGGCGACTACACACCCTCCGGTCCGCGCGATTATCGCCAGGGTGCGGGCGCTATTCGTGCGTTCGGTGATCACAAGGGCTCGGGACTTGCGTTCATGTGCGAGTTGCTGGGCGGTTCGCTCACCGGCACTGGTGCCACCGAGGAAGGCCGCCGCTTCGCCAACGGCATGCTCTCGTTCTACGTCGATCCTGCACGCATCGATCCGGATGGTTTTTTCCCGGTTGATGTCGCGAAGTATACCGCGCACGTTAAATCCGCGCGCCCCATTGCACCGGGTGGCGAGGTGCTGGTGCCGGGTGAACCTGAGCTGCGCATGCGCGCCGAGCGCGGCAAAAATGGGCTGCCGTTGCCCGACGATACCTGGGCAGCCATCACAGCGGCGGCGAGGGCCGTTGGCATCGACGAGGCGCGGATCAAAGTCGCGATGGGGTAAAATGCGCAGCGCGGTGGCCCGCTTGCCGTCTTCTATTTGATCATGATCACTCCTTCCAAAAGATAGGTTTCCGATGTTTGACGCCAAGCTCCTCGAAACGCTCCGCACGTTCGACACGCCGACCATTTGCAACGCACTGGAAATCGTTGCGCCTGAGCGCCGGTTGACAGGCTTTACCGTGCGGCCGCTGGTCTGCCCGTTCCCTGATCTGCCGCCCATGGTTGGCTACGCCAAGACCGCAACGATCCGTGCGACACACGCGCATGAGCTGGTGGGTGCCAAGGCGCGCGACCAGCGGCTGGCCTACTACGAGTACATGGCGTCAGCCCCCATCCCGAGCATCTGCGTGATCCAGGATCTCGACGGCGGGGATATTGGCTACGGCGCTTTCTGGGGCGAAGTGCAGTCGACTGTGCACAAGGCGCTCGGTTTGCAAGGCGTTGTTACCGACGGCTGCGTTCGCGACATTCCGCAGTGGGCGCCAGGGTTCCAAGTTCTGGCGGGTTCCATTGCGCCCAGCCACGCTCACGTGCATCTGGCGGGGTTCGGCCTGGAGGTGCGCGTCGCCGGTATGCTTGTCAGAAGCGGCGATCTCATTCACGCTGACCGTCATGGTGCCGTCGTCATTCCCGAAGCCGCCGCCGCCAAAATTCCTGCCGCGTGCGACCTGCTCACGCGCAAGGAAGCCGCCATTCTCGACATCGCACGCAAGCCGGGCTTCACGGTCGCCAAACTGCGTGAGGCCTTCGCCAAGCAAGACGACATTCACTGATCACCCTGTCATTTCCAGCGAAACGAGTCCTCCCCCATGCGCCACAACGACCTCAAAAAGAAACTTGCCGCCGGCACGCAAGCCCTCAATGGCTGGATCGCTGTGCCCAACAGCTTCCAGGCCGAGGTCTACGCCTCCTGTGGCTGGGACAGCGTCACCATCGACATGCAGCATGGCGCCAATGACATTAACGATCTGATCCCGCTGCTGCAGGCCATCCAGCTCAACAATGTGACCGCCATGGCACGCGTGCCCTGGAACGAACCGAGCGTCATCATGCGCGTGCTCGACGCTGGTGCCATGGGTCTCATCTGCCCGATGGTCAACACCAAGGCTGAGGCCGAAGCCTTTGTCGCTGCGGGTCGCTACCCGCCGCATGGCAACCGCTCCAACGGTCCGTTCCGCGCCAGCCAAGCCTATGGTGCCGATTATCAATCGCACGCCGACGGCGAAGTGCAACTGTTTGCCATGATCGAAACCAAGGAGGCTATGAAGAACCTCGACGCGATCCTCGGCGTCAAAGGTCTCGACGGCGTTTACGTCGGTCCGACCGATCTGGCACTCAGCTATGCCAAACCCGCGACGCTTGATCCAACCGATGCCGAAGTGATGGTTCTGATGAAAACCATCGCGGCGTCGGCCAAGAAGGCTGGCAAGATTGCCGGCGTACACACCGACGGGCCGAAGACCGCGCACAAGCGCTTCGCCGAAGGTTATCACTTCTGCACGCTCATCAACGACGTGCGGCTGCTCGCAATGGCTGCCACCAACGCCGTGCGAGAGGCGCGCGGCCAAGGTAAAGCCGATGGCTCGAAATCGTATTGACCGCACCTCATCCCGGGGCGCGGCTCATCCCGGAGTGCGCCTCAACCCGGAGTGCGGCCTACGACATCGATCAGTTGCTGGTGCTGGTGCTGGTGCTGGTGCTGGTCTTAACGATGTTGGGCATGTTGCCCGCCTCTTTGACCATACCAAAAACATAGCACACAAGGGTCACCCTCGTATAGCTAGGCAGGGCGATTGCATGAATCGGCGCGTGACAGTCTGAGAGAATGCTGAATCTATCCAGGTCCTTTGATTCGCGACGGGGACCGCCATGGCTGATGCTGTTTCTCAGGCCGATCGGGCCTATGATCAAGTGGTTGGGTGGCTTGAGCATTTCGAGGACCTCGACGATCCCCGTCAGGCCGGCAAGGTCGCCTATCCGCTCGAC
>JANNEU010000389.1:0-18425 GCA_031379035.1 Hyphomicrobiaceae bacterium
AAAATCGTCGATCGCATCGGTATGCTGTTGGAGCAACTGGAAGGCGACCCCGCGGTTGACGAGAGCGACGTGGTTGCGCGGGTCATCTCTGATGACGGTGCTGAAGCGTTCCGCAGCCGCAGCGCCGTTACCTTTTCGAAGGTGCCGGTTGCCCATCTCCAGCGACCACGCGGTCGTAAGTTTTGACAGCATATTGCCCCGTGATGTTCTCGTGCAGTGGCGCGATGCGACGGTCAGCCCCGCACTCAATTCACTCCGCGAAACGCGTCGGCGATGCGGCCGAGGGCGTCGCGCAGGATGGGTCGCGGCGTGGCGATGTTGAAGCGGATCGACTGGGCGCCGCCGGGGCCGAATTGAGCACCGGGGCTCGCAAAGATGCGGCAACGGTCCTTGAGGATGGAGGCAATCTGCGCGGACGTAAGGCCGGTGCCGGAGAAATCAACCCAGCTGAGATAGGTCGCATCGAGATGCATCGAGCGCGCGCCGGGTGCGATGCGCGCGATCTCTGCATCAAACAGTTCACGGCTGTCCGTCAGGTAGGCCAGCAGTGCGTCGAGCCACGCGTCGCCTGTACGCCACGCAGCCTCTGTCGCGAGCATGCCGAAGCTGTTCGACACCATCAACCCGCAGGCCATGATGTGCGCATCAAGCTGACGTTTCAGCGCCGGGTTCGAGGTGACCAAAGCCCCCACATGCGCGCCGGCCAGATTGAACGTCTTGGTCGCCGAGACGCAGGTGATCAATCGATCCGCCACAGCGGGTGCCGCCGTCAGCGCCGGTGTGTGCTTGGCACCGCCGAGCACCAGATCACAATGGATCTCGTCCGATATGAGCAGCAAATCCCGCTCGATGCAGAGGTCGGCCAACGCCCGGATTTCAGCAGCGGACCACGCCGTACCGCCGGGATTGTGCGGGCTGCAGAAGAATACCATTTTGGTTTTCGGCGTCAGCTTCCGGCGCAGGTCGTCGAGGTCCATGTGATAACGGCCATCCGTCTGGACCAGCGGACAATCAAGCACGGCGCGGCCGTTGTTGGTGATGATCTGCCGGAACACATGATAGACGGGCGGAAAGATCACGATCTCGTCGCCGGGCGCACTCAGGCTTTGCAGGATCATGCATAGCCCTGAAACGATGCCAGGGGTCTGGCTGACCCACTTCGGATCAATCGTCAGGTCATGCCGGCGCGCCATCCAGGCGGCCAGCGCTTCCGCCCAACTGCCGGTGTCGCCATAGTAGCCATGCGTGGCGAGCGTGTTGTCACGCATCAGCGCTTCCGTCACGCCGGGTGCAGTCGGGAAATCCATGTCCGCAACCCACATGGGGATGGCGTCCGGCGCGGTAATGCCGGAGTTCTTGGCCATTAAGTCCCACTTGAGCGCGTGCGTGCCACGGCGCTCAACACTGCGGTCGAAGTCGAACATGGGGCGTCCTTGCGTCGAGCGACTTGTTGGTGTGCGCATGGTAGTCTGCCTACCGATATCTGCGTCACGGCGGTATTGCAATTCGCCGCTTCAGCACCAAGGACTGAATCGCTGGATTTTGGTGTCCTCAGGGGCTTCTTGGGTGTCCCCTTGGGGTTCTTGGGTGTCCCCATGGGCTTCGGGAAGCCTGGTTCGACATGTGCCGTGACACAGCCGCAGGCCTGTATAGTTTGGGGCGCTCACTGCGCTGATATTGAGGAGAAAGTGGTCATGGTGCTTGGTTATGCGCGTCTGGTGGTTGGCATCGTGGTCACCGTGGGGCTGGTACAGACAGCAGCCGAGGCTCAGGACAAGGGCGCATTGCGCGCTGCGGCCTGCGCCCAGAAAGCATCCGCCACCGAAGCCGCCATCTGTCTTGACCGCGATCTGGTCCGCCGCGACGCACAGGTCGCGCAGGCCTACGCTGAACTCCGCAGGATCGTGTTACCGCGCGTGTTTCAGCCCATCGCAGCCGAACAACAGAGATGGCGCATTGATCGCAACCGGTGCGGTGCGCAGGTGCCGTGTCTTGCTACGTCCTATCAGGAGCGCCTCAACGTGCTTGAGCAGGCGCTCCGAAACACATCACCAGCCGAGCCTGTGCAACAACGCGCACGCCGCAAGTCTGCTGCAAAGCGTTCGGTAAGCTGACGTCGTTCAAGTCCGCGGTGGCGCACCCCTTGCGTCCGCCTCTGCTCTCGCGCCACAAGCGAGCATCGCCGTGCCCTTATAGGAGCGTCCCATGCCCAAGACTGTCCTCACCTCTGCCACCGGCAAAGCCATCGGCCCCTATTCGCTTGGCATCGCGGCCGGCGACTACGTGTTCTTGTCCGGCCAGATCCCGCTCGATGGCGCGACGGGCAAGCTGGTGCCCGGCGGTATCGAAGCACAGACCGAACAGGTCTTTCGCAACATCAAGGCGCTGCTGGAGAACGCCGGCGTGACCATGGCGCATGTCGTCAAGGCGACCGTCTTCATGACCGACCTCACCGAATTCGCGGCCATGAATGGCATTTACGAAAAGAACGTGCCGGCACCCTACCCGGCCCGCTCGACGATCCAGGTCGCCGGCTTGCCCATGGGCGCCAAAGTGGAGATCGAGATGATTGTCTGGCGCGGTTGATGCGGCGGGCCAAATGTTCATCGTTTGATCTCAAAGCTGGCCGGTAGGTGGCCTGACCGGCCGTAGAAATAGCATGGCAGTGCCAGTTTGGAATTCACAGGCGAGGATAGGTACGGCAATAGCGTCTCTAGCGGCTTTTAAAGGCTGCTGGAGGCGCTCTCTAGATAGGCCGCTAGGGAGGGTGCGCAAACACATCAAAACGCGCCTGCGGTCAAATTAGACCGCAAAGAATCGATTAACTCTGTTGGCTGATTTTTTAACCAGAATGCCTGGCTTTTTCTCACAACTGCTGCGCCCGCCGGGGACACCCCGCCGCGCTCAGTTTTGCGCCCGGCACGCATCAACGATCTTATTCGCCCCCGGTATGTCCCGCCGCCTCATCCGAGGCCGGGAGCCGCGCTGCGCGTGGGCTCGCAGAACTGAGTTTGGGAATGGCGCGCAATTTCACTGGCATACGCTCGCCCTGCGCGGCAAGATTGAACACAATCGATACCGGCGGTATCAGCCACACCCAACATCTACCCCGCATACAGAGGACCCGCCCTTGACCCTCGAAACCATCGCCGCATTTGCCGGCGCGTTCTTTCTGCTCGCGCTCTCGCCCGGCCCCGGTCTGGCCGCGATCCTCTCGCGCGCATTGGGCGGTGGCTTTGCGTCCGGTATGGCGGTCACCACCGGCCTCGTCATCGGCGATGCCGTGTTCCTCGGCATTGCCATGATCGGCCTGTCCGCCATCGCCAACACGATGGGCCCATTGTTTCAGATCGTGAAGTACGCCGGTGCTGCCTATCTCATCTGGCTCGGCATCACGGCCTTGCGTGCGGCCAACACGCCGTTGACGTTGTCGGCTCAGGCCTCCGGCGCGCTCTGGAAAGACGTCATGCTCGGGCTACTCGTGACGCTCGGCAACCCAAAACCGATTTTGTTTTATGGTGCGCTGTTGCCGACGTTTCTCGATCTCGCAACCGTTAGCGCGCGCGATTTTCTGATTCTGATGTCCGTGGTTGCTGGCGTTTCCATCCTCGTCTACAGCGGCTACATGCTGATGGTCGAGCGCGCGCGGCGGCTGCTCGCATCAACCCACACGGCCAAGCGCTTCAACCAAGCAACGGGCGTCATGTTCATCGGCTCCGGCCTTGCAGTCGCCAGCCGGTAGTCCAACCATTGCTGATGGAAACGCACGGATGCCAACGCTCTCGCTGACCGATGCGCAGGCTTGGGCGACCGGCATTTTTCGTGCCCATGGTGCTGCGTCGCCCGCTGCGCAGTCAGTCGCGCGTGCGCTGGTGGCGGCGGAAGCCGACGGGCTCAAGGGACACGGGCTGACGCGTATTCCAAGCTATGTCGCCATGCTCAACAGCGGTAAAATCGACGGCAAGGCGGTGCCGGTGCTCCACACGCCGAAGCCGGCGGTCGTGCGCATCGATGCGGCCTGCGGTTTCGCCTATCCGGCCATTGATCTCGCCTGCGAAGCGCTGCTAGGCCGCGCGCGAAGTTTCGGTATCGCCTTCGGCGCGATCACCCGTTCAAGTCATGCCGGTGCTGTCGGCCACCACGTGGAGCGCCTCGCCGAGCAAGGTCTCGTCGCGTTGTTCTTCGCCAACACGCCTGAGGCCATTGCCCCTTGGGGTGGCACCAAGCCAGTGTTCGGCACCAACCCCATCGCCTTTGCAGCGCCCGTGCCGGGCCAACCGCCCATCGTCATCGATCTCGCCGTCTCCAAGGTGCCGCGTGCCAGCGTTGTCGCCGCCAAGCAGGCTGGCACCCGCATACCCGAGGGCTGGGCTCTCGATGCTGATGGCCACGCAACGACTGACCCTGATGCAGCCCTCGCCGGCACCATGGTGCCGATGGGCGATGCCAAGGGCGCGGCGCTCGCGTTGATGGTCGAAGTGCTGGCCGCCGCGTTGACCGGCAGTCACCTGGCCAGCGAAGCCTCATCGTTCCTCGACGCAGAAGGCCCGCCACCGGAGACAGGGCAAAGCCTTATCGTGATTGATCCCGGCAGTCTCGGCCACGCGCATTTTGCAGGGGCCATGACGCGGCTCGCAACCGCCATCGAAAGCCAGCCCGGCGCGCGGCTGCCGGGGCGGCGGCGGCTTGCCTTGCGGGCTGAGGCGCGCGCCAACGGGCTTGTGATCGCACCATCATTGATTGCGCAATTCGGCCTCTGAGACCCATCGACGGTCCTATTTCTGCGGGCATGGTCTTAGTGTTGCCAAGCTTGGAGGGTGAGCCTATTCACCTGTCGAAAGCGCCGCGACTGGTCCCCCACCCCGGCATCCCCACCGATGAGGTCAGCAATGCAACCGGCTATGACAACGGGCTGCCGTTTCGCCGCACCAAGTCTCTGGGCGAGCGGCGCTGTCATGATCGTATCCAGCGCCTGGCCCCTCGCGGCACATGCCGCAGCCCCGGGTGCGCCCATCATCATGGTCCCTCATCGGGCAGTCTACGACATGATCCTGGGCGATGCGCGCTCTGGCTCCAGCGTCACTGACGTGCAGGGCCGCATGGTGTTCGAAATCACCGGCTCATCTTGCGAGGGTTACACACAGAACATGCGCTTCGTCACGCGCATGTCGAGCGCCGAAGGCCAGCCGACCGTCAGCGATCTGCGGTCAACGACGTTCGAAACCGGCGACGCCACCACGTTCCGCTTCAACGGCACCCAGACCCGCGACCAGAAGCCCGGCGAGGCCGCCGCCGGTGAAGGCCGCCGCGCCAATCGCGATGCCGACCTGAGCGTCGACCTGACCAAGCCCGAAAAGAAAAAGCTCGAGTTTGGCAACAAGGTCTACTTGCCGGTCCAGCATTCCATTGCACTTGTTGCCGCCGGTCGTTCCAAGCAAGGCCGCCTGAAGGCGGATCTCTATGACGGCTCCGAAAGCGGCGACAAAGTCTATGAGACAACGGCAACGCTCGGCACGGAAGTTGCGCCAGGTGGCAACAAGAAACTACCCGTGATCAAGAATGCCGAGGTGCTCGACACGTTGCCGTCGTGGCCGGTGTCTGTGAGCTATTACGAAAAGGGCTCCGACAAACAAGACGCCGCGCCAGCCTATGAGCTCAGCTTTGTGTTCTTTGAAAACGGCGTCACGCGCAAACTCGTGATCGACTATGGCGAATTCTCCATCAAGGGCGATCTCAAGGAAATCACCTTCCTCGATCCAACCCCCGCCGGTGCCGCCTGTGTCGCGAAGTAGTCGCTGCTCATGACCTCACCTCACCTGCCGGCGCGCGTGGTGGCGCACTTCGCGAGCCGCATGGATGCCGCCGGGCGCGCCCCGCTCAAAGCCGCGCAGGCCCGCGCCAGCGCCCTCTATCGTGACGGCGGCCACTCGCGCGATGCCGTGCCCGATGAGACCGCAGCCCTTGCCTATGCGATCGCGCGTATGCCCGCCACGTATGCCGCCTGCGTGCGCGCATTTGATCTGGCAGCTGAGCAGGCATCTCTCTTCGCGCCAAACAGCATCCTCGATCTCGGGGCTGGCCCGGGGAGCGCCGCGTTGGCCGCTATGGCCGTATGGCCGTCCCTTTCGGACGCGCATTTGATCGAGCCCAATGTCGCGCTCGCGGCGCTCGCTCAAGACATCGTCGCTGAAGAAACCGGTAAAGCCTTGAGGATTGAGCGACACGATCTTCTGGCACGCACCGTGCGTTGGCCGGTGGCCGATCTTGTCACACTCAGCTATGTGCTGGCCGAACAAGCAGCGGCAGAAATCCCTGGCCTGATCACGCGCATCGCCGCCTCCGTCACGGGCTTGATTGTGATCGTAGAGCCCGGCACACCGCAGGGTCACGCCCGTATTCTCGCCGCACGCGACGCCCTCGCTGCAGCCGGTCTCGAAACGCTCGCACCGTGCCCGCACACGGGACTGTGTCCGCTGCCTGACGGTGATTGGTGCCACTTCTCAGTACGGCTGCAACGCTCGGCAGGCCACCGCGCCCTTAAAGACGCAGACATGTCGTTCGAAGACGAGCGCTTCAGCTTCGTCGCGGCCGCGCGGCCTGGCGTCGGCGCACGCGCTGCAGCCCGGCTGATCCGCCCCGCCGAGATCGAAAAAGGCTTCGCTGATTTGGCGCTGTGCACCAGCACCGGCCTCGAAACTCGCCGCATCCGCCGGCGCGATGCGGTCGACTACAAACGCGCCAAAGGCCTGCAATGGGGCGATGGCGTGTAGCCGCTTTGGCGACACCACTTGTAACATGGCCGATGACGGCCGCTCAGCCGTGTCCGCTCCCGCTTACCAATGCCGCCATCGTCGTCACCCTGCATCCCGCGGCCGGATGTCTTTTGCCCAGGCGACGTAGACGGAAAGTCCGATTGCCAGCGCTCCAGCAAGGCACGCAAATATCAGCCGATAGGCATCCGGCGCATAGCCACTGGTCACTGATCCGAATAATGGCGGAATGAACCCGGTCAGGATCGGCAGCAACGCCGCGCCAGCCAATTGCGCGATGTTGCCGGTCGTTGCACCGCGCCCTGCCAGGTGGTTCGGAAAGTGCGCCCGCATATGCGCGAGCAGCACAGAACCAGAGGCGCTCGACGCGCTGATTGCGCACAGCAATGTCACCACCAGCCACAACGGCGGTGCCGCCAATGCCGCCAACACGCTCATCAGCGCCAGCGTCACAGCGGCCCCCGTCGCGATGATCCACTTGCGCGTATTGAACCAGCGATCAAGCGGACCGAACACAAAGATGCTCGCCATCTGGATCGCCGCCATGCCGGTCAGGATCAACCCGCGCGCTGGCGCATCGAGGCCATGAATATCTTTCAGATAAGGCCCGGCCCACAGCCCCGTGATGGTCGCCACTGAGCCGTAGGCGACGCCGAACAGCGCGAACACCGGCAGAATATGCGGAATAGACAGTATCTGCCGCAACCCAGCCAGCGCGCCCGGCTGGTTGGCTTTGCTGGCGGCGATGGGCGCTGCACCGGGCGGCCGGTCGCGCACGAACATATAAAACAGCACGCCCGCTACCGCCGCCAGCACCGCCGTCCCGAGAAATGTCTGTCGCCAGCCGATGGCGGCGGTCGCGTATGCCAGTGGCGCACCCGCCGCCAGAATGCCGATCTGGCTGGAGCCGAACACCCACGATAGCCCCGTGCTCCACCGTGCGGCCGGCAGCCACGCCGAGATCAGCACCACCGCCGCCATGAAACTTGCCGCGCAGCCAAAACCGGTCACCACGCGTGCGGCCACAAACGTCGGCCCATCGGTCGCAAACGCGTGCAGCGCGGCCCCCACGGTCATCAGGATGGCCAGCGCGCCCACCGTCTTGCGCGGACCCACCCGGTCAAACGCCACGCCCACCGCCACCTGTGCCACCAGCAGGCTCGCAAAGAACCCGCCATTGGCCAGCCCCAGCATGCGCGGTGACAAATCGAGATCGCGGATCAGTTCCGGCGCGATCACCGCCAGCGCCGTGCGGAAAAACTGGGACAGGATCGTCGTCGCCGCGAGCAGCGCCACGAGCAGAACGATATCGCGCGTGCTGACGGACTGAGCGGCCATCGTGGGCGACGACGCGCTAAGCGGTTGGGGATGAGACATGCGGCGCGCGCGACCCTCGGGTGTGAACATCGAGCCTATGCCACAGGGCATCCGGGTGCGCCACGGCTGCGCCGCATGGCAGGCCACCGTTGCTGGGCTTCTCAACCGCACGCTTGCGAAAGTACTGCGGCCCGGGCATTGGTCGAGACAACTCGATCTGACGAAAGCGTACCATGACACCCATCCCCGTCGCCGAAATCCCCAATGGTGCCACGCGCCTCTACATCATTGTCGGCGACCCCATCGTCCAGGTGAAATCGCCCGGCGGCATGACGCGTGGCTTCGCCGCGCGCGGCCACAACGCTGTGCTGGTACCCATGCACGTGACACCTGTCGATCTTGCGCCGCTCCTCGCCGGCGCAAAGCTCGCCCAGAACCTCGACGGCATCATCGTCACCATCCCGCACAAGTTCGCCTGCGCAGCGCACTGCACCAGCCTGAGCCCCCGCGCCACCTTCCTCGGGGCGACCAACATCATCCGCCGCACACCGGAGGGTGGTTGGCATGGTGATATGCTCGACGGGCTTGGCTTCGTTGCCGCTATCCGGGCCAAAGGCGGCGAGCCCAAAGGCAAGCGCGCCCTTCTCGCCGGTGCCGGCGGTGCGGGGTCCGCCATCGCACTCGGGTTGATCGATGCGGGTGTTGCAGCACTCGCCATCCACGACGCTGACACGACCCGCCGCGACACACTGATCGCGCGTCTCAAAACTCACAGCCGCACACCTGTCACCGTTGGCAGCGAAGACCCCACCGGCTGTGATCTTGTCGCCAACGCCACCCCCGCCGGCATGCGCGCAGGCGATGCGTTCCCCATTGATGTCAGCACGCTCTCGCCTGCAGCCTTCGCCGCCTGCGTCATCACGCAGCCCGTGCCCGCGCCCTGGCTTGCGGCTGCCGCCGCACGTGGGTGCGCCACCTCCAACGGCGTCGACATGTATCAGGCTGAGCAGGCGATGATGCTGGATTTCCTGCTCGGCACCGAGGGCGCCTGATGCTCGCCGAACTCGACACCATCGCCGACAACGCGCGTTACGACTTTGTCGTTGTCGGCTCGGGTGCTGCTGGTATGGCGGCAGCGCTCTACGCCGCCATCGCCGGCAAAAAAGTTCTACTCGTTGAACGCACCGAATACCTCGGCGGCACCAGCGCGCTGTCAGCCGCCACCGCTTGGGTGCCCAACACCCACCACGCCAAGACCGTTGCCGCCGACGACAGCCCAGAGAAAGCCGCGCGCTTCCTCGACAACGTCGTCGGCAATCATGCCGCGCGCGATCTGAGGCAGGCGTTTCTCGCTAGTGGCCCTGACGCCATCGCGCTGCTTGAAACGCAATCGCTGGTGAAATTCCGCCCTTACGCGCGGCATCCGGACTACGTTCAGGAAGCCGACGGTGCCACCGAGCGCGGGCGTGCGCTGGAACCGCTGCCGTTTGACGGCCGCACACTGGGACCAGTGCTGGAGAAGCTGCGTCCGCCGATCCCCGAGTTCACGATCTTCGGCGGCATGATGGTGGATCGCACCGACATCAATCACCTGCTCGGCCTCACCACATCGGCTGCATCGTTCAAGCACGCCAGCAGCATTCTTGCTCGCTATGGCCTGGATCGTCTCAAGAGCCCGCGCGGCACGCGCCTCGTTATGGGCAATGCGTTGATCGGCCGCCTGCTCGCCTCGTTGCAGACGCGTGGCGTCGAGATCATCACCAACACGTCCGTCACCGCATTGCTGCAAACGAATGCCCGCGTCAGCGGCGTTACACTCACCAGCGGCACCACGACGCGCAGCATCACTGCAACGCTCGGCGTCATCAGCGCCTCTGGCGGCTTTGGCCGCAACGACGCACGGCGTGCGGAGCTGTTCCCGAAACCCACGCCTGCGCTCAGCCCGGCAGCCCCCGGCCACACCGGCGAGATGCAGGCCCTTGCTATGGCGCATGGCGCGCGCTTCGGCGATGGCGGTGCGGACACCGCCTTCTGGGCACCGGTCTCCACCCGCCAACGCGCTGATGGCTCAACGGCGGTGTTCCCACACTTCGTGCTGGATCGCGGCAAGCCCGGCACCGTCTGCGTCAATGGCCAGGGTCGTCGCTTCGTCAATGAAGCCGTATCTTACCATGAATTCGCGCGTGCGATGATGGCCACACAAGCGGTGCCCACCACTCTGATCGCCGACGCCGTTGCGCTGAAGAAATATGGTCTCGGCATGGTGCGCCCCGGCGCGCGTGGGCTCGATGCCTACAAGGCCGATGGCTATCTGGTGGAAGCGGCCAGCATCGAGATGCTCGCGCAATCGTTGAAGATCAACGGCGCAAACCTTGCCGCGACCATCGCCGCCATGAACCGCTTCGCCGCCACCGGCATCGATAGCGAATTTGGCCGCGGCACCACCGTCTATCATCGCGTCAACGGCGATGCGGCCAACGCGCCCAATCCCAATCTCGGCTATATCCGTACCGCGCCGTACTACGCCGTGCAGCTCTATCCCGGCGATATTGGCGCGTCGGCGGGGCTGGTGACCGACACGCACGCGCAAGTGCTCGGTGCCGATAACCGTCCCATCGGCGGGCTTTACGCGATTGGCAACGATATGCAGTCGATCATGGGCGGCACCTACCCGGGTCCCGGCATCACCATTGGCCCGGCGCTCGTCTTCGCCCATCGTGCCGTGCAGCACGCGACGGGCGGCGGACGCGCCACATGACAGAAACGCCCGATTTCAAGTGCGATCTCGTCATCGCCGGCTCTGGCGCGGGTGGCCTTGCCACCGCCGTTACTGCTGCCTGGCTCGGTCTTGATGTTATCGTTCTCGAAAAGGAGCAGCAACTCGGCGGTACCACGGCCTGGTCCGGTGGCTGGATGTGGGTGCCACGCAATCCCCTCGCGGTTGCTAGCGGTCATGTTGAAGATATCGACGGGCCGCGCACCTACCTCCGCAACGAACTCGGCAATCAGTATCGCGCAGAGCTCGTCGATCGTTTCCTCGAAGAAGCGCCGCGCATGGCCGCCTTTTTCATGGCGCACACCCAGATGGCCTTCGTCGACGGCAATGCCATTCCAGATTTCCACACGTCAGCAGGTGCCAGCAAAGCCCGTTCTATCTGTGCAGCACCCTTCGATGGCCGCCATTTGGGCGCACGCCTCAAAGACCTGAAACCACCGCTCGGCGAAATATCCCCCTGGGGCATGGGCATCGCCGCCGGCGCTGATCTGCGCCACTTCCTCAACGCCACCCGCACGCCTGCGTCGTTCCTGCACACTGCCAAGCGCGTGGCGCGCCACACCGCCGACATAGCCGTGCATGGCCGTGGCCTGCACCTCGTCGCTGGCAACGCACTCGTCGCCCGCCTCCTCGCCTCTGCTGACGCGCTCGGCGTGCGCATCATGACCGGCACCGCCGTGCGCAGCCTCACGCGCGACACCACCCGCATCAGCGGCGTTGTCGCCACCCGCAACGGTCGCGAGATCACAGTCCAAGCCCGCAGTGGTGTCGTGCTGGCCTGTGGCGGCTTCCCGCACGATCCCGCCCGCATGGCAGAGCTGTTCCCGCACGCGCCCACGGGGCATGAGCACCATTCAGCGGCCCCGCGCTCCAACACCGGCGACGGTCTGCGTCTGGGTGAAGCTGTTGGTGCCGCCATTGCGCGCGATTTCCCTGATGCCGGTGCGTGGGCCCCAGTCTCGCGCGTGCCGCACCGCGATGGCAGCTTTGGCCACTTCCCGCATTTGCTCGAACGCGCCAAGCCCGGCCTGATCATGGTCTTGCCGAACGGCCAGCGCTTCACAAACGAAGCCAACGCCTATCACGACGTGATGCGCGATCTGTTTCGTGCGACAGTAAAAGGCGTCCCGCCAGTGTGCTGGATGATCTGTGATGCGCGCTTTATCCGCCGCTACGGCCTTGGCCGCGTCCGTCCGTTCCCGTTTCCAAAAGCCCCCTGGATCAGCAACGGCTATCTCAAAACCGGCCGCACGCTGCGCGACCTTGCCAACGCCTGCAGCATCGACCCGGCAGGCTTGGACGCAACAATCACTGCCTACAACCCGCCCGCGCGCCGTGGCGACGACCCCGCTTTCCAGCGTGGCTCAACGCCCTACAACAAAATCCAAGGCGAAGCGGCGCACACACCCAATCCCTGCGTCGCGCCGATTGAAACCGCGCCTTACTACGCCGTTGAAATCGTGCCCGGCAGCCTCGGTACGTTCGTGGGCTTGCGCACCGACGAGAACGCCCGCGCGCTCGACGCGAACAACAGGCCCATCGACGGCCTCTATGCTGTCGGCAATGATATGGCCAGCATGATGGGCGGCAACTACCCAGCTGGCGGCATCACGCTCGGCCCCGCCATGACGTTTGGCTACATTGCCGCCCACCACGCCGCCGGCATCGCCCTCGACGCCACCGCCGAAAAATCGCCCGCCGCGAAAGCCTGAAAAGGATCCGCCGCCATGTCTCGTGCTTACGGCCTCGCTTACTTGACGATCCCCGATCTCGCGCCACCGGCGGCCATCGCCACCGCTGCTGCGCTTGGCTGTGCTTCGGTCGGCCTGCGCATTCTGCCAGCAACACCCGGCGGTCCCTATTGGCCGCTCGCCAGCGACGCACAGATGCTGGCCGACACCAAAGCCGCCAGCGCCGCCCACGGCGTCAACGTTTTCGATCTCGAAGTGCTGTGGCTCACGCCCGAATTTGACGTGAAAACTATGCAGTCGTTTTTTGATGTGGCTGGCGCACTCGGTGCCAAAGCCTTGCTCGTCGCGGGTACCGATCCAGAGCCGGCGCGCCTGCTGCACTCCTACGCCACGTTCTGCGACGCGGCCGCGCCCTACGGCCTCACCGCCAATCTCGAATTCATGCCCTGGACCAAAGTGCCCGATGCCAAGACGGCGCTCAAAATCGTGCAAGCCGCCAACCGCCCCAATGGCGGCATCCTGATCGACGCGCTGCACTTCGCCCGCTCCGGTTCGACGCTCGACGATATCCGCGCCATTCCCCGCCATATGCTGCATTACGCACAAATCTGCGACGCGCCCGCCGAGATCCCAACAACGCTCGAAGGCCTGCTGCACACCGCGCGGCACGAGCGGCTGCTCCCCGGCGAAGGCGGCATAAATTTGAGGGAACTCTTCGCAGCCCTGCCGCCGGATCTCCCGGTCAGTCTCGAAATCCCCAACGACACGCGCATCGCCCAACTCGGCAGCACCGCATGGGCCCGTCAAGCCCTCGCCGCCACGCGGCAGGTGCTTGAGGGGATCAATAGCTGATCTCCGCCACCGCGCGCAGTTCATCCGGCGTCGACGTGCGGAAGCCAAAAAACTCCAGATAGGCTGGGATCTGCTCAAACAACATATCCGTGCCGATCTGATAGGCGCACCCGCGCGCGCGCGCCGCTTCCAGAAACGGCGTGATCTCCGTTTTCATCACCACTTCGCCGACAAACGTACTCGGCGCAATCCGGCTCATGTCGAACGGCAACGGATCGCCATCCTTCATGCCGAGCGGCGTCGCGTTGACCACCACATCGAACCCCAAGGGATCTTTGCTGCCTGTGCGCAATTCCATCGCTGGATAGTGCGCGCGCAGACGCCCCGCCAACCCATCCATCATTGGCGTGTACGCGTCAAAGATGCCAAGCGTGCCAACGCCTGCTTTTGCCAGCGACGCCGCAATCGCCGAGCCGACCCCGCCACAACCTGAGACGAGCACGCGCGCGCCCTTGATTGTCCGCCCCTTGCGCAGCACGCCGCGCACGAAGCCTTCGCCGTCGAACATGTCGCCTTCGAGCTGGCCGCCCGCACCGAGCCGTACGGCGTTGCACGCGCCTGCCACCTTCACCGTCGTGCTCGCATCATTCAGCAACGCCACCGTTGTCACCTTGTGCGGCATCGTCACCAGCGCTCCGTGGATGTTCGATAGCTTGAAGGTCAGCTTGAGGAACTGCGCATAGTCCTCCGCTTTGCACCCCATCGGCACCACCACTGCGTCGATCCCGTGCTTCGCAAAGTACGGATTGTAGATCATCGGTGCTTTGAACGACTCGGTGGGATAGCCGAGGTGCGCGATGAGCTTGGTTTTGCCGGTGATCATTGGTCTAGCTCTTCTTCATATCCATCAGAGCCGCGAGCCGTCGGAGTGCAAGCTGGTACCCTTGTGTCCCAAAGCCCGCCATCACCGCATCCGACCGCATCGAGACATACGAGTGGTGCCGGAACGCTTCGCGCTTGTGGACCTGGGAAATATGCACCTCGATCACCGGCGGTTCAAACGTGTTGAGCGCATCGAGGATGGCCACGGACGTGTGCGTAAACGCCGCCGGATTGATCACAATTCCGCCCGCCGTCTCGCGCGCCTCATGGATCCAGTCGATGATCTCGTACTCGCGGTTGGACTGATGAAACTGCAGTTCCAGCTTCAGCTCTTTCGCCAGCGCGCGGCAATCCCGCTCCACATCCGCCAGCGTTTCATCGCCATAGATGTGCGGCTGGCGCTTGCCGAGCAGGTTGAGGTTCGGTCCGTTCAGAACATAAACGAGGCGGGACATGGCAATCTCCGAGTCATCAAACGAACTGCACAGCCACATTGCCGAGCGGACCGAAGTCGGCTTGCACGGTGTCGCCGGCCTGCACCCAGATCGGCCGTGTAAAGGAGCCTGAGAGCATCATGTGACCGGGCGCCAAGGTGATTCCATGCGGGCCGACCTTATTGGCAAGCCACGCGATGCCCATGGCGGGATGGCCCATCACGCCTGACGCGAGGCCCGTTTCTTCAACTTCGCCGTTCTTGTAGAGCGCGCATCCGACCCAGCGGAGATCAACCTCCGTCGGTCCGACAGGGCGGCCACCCAGCACAATCCCTGCTGCTGCGCCATTGTCCGAAATCGTGTCGTAGATTTTGCGCGGGTCCTGCAGGCGCGCATCGATCAGCTCCAGCGACGGCACCACATATTCCGTTGCCCGCAGCACATCGATCAAACCGACGCCCGGTCCCTTCAGCGGATGCTTGAGCACAAAGCACAGCTCGACCTCGACGCGCGGCATGTAGAAGTCGGAAGCCTTGATCTTGGCCCCGTCAGTGAACACCATATCATCAAGCAGCACGCCATAGTCTGGTTCGTCGATGCCAGAAGAGCGCTGCATCGCCTTGGAGGTGAGACCAACCTTGTGCCCGACAACCTTGCGGCCACCCGCCACCCGCTGACGGATCACTTCGCTTTGGATCGCGTACGCGTCGTCAAAGCCGATACCCGGCCACGTCTTGGATAGTTGCTCCGCCTGCTTGCGTTCAGCGGCGGCAGTGATGAGTCGTTGTGCGGCTTTGGCGTGATCGGCAGCAGAGAGCATGGTGCGTTTCCAGATGTGTTACTTGATCGGTGGCCGCGGCAGCGTGGCCTCGCCGGGTTCCATTGTCAGCGTGTGGTCCAGCGAATACCACGCCCCCGCCACATCCGTCGCCGTCACGTGCGGTGCCTCGTGCTTCACGAACTGTCCGAGCAGCGCCCGTGTCACACCAAACTGCGCGTCCGTGTGCACGCGTGGATCATCATCGGCATAAACTTGCGTAATGAGCGTCTTAAACCCGTGCTTGAACGCCAGCGCGTGCACGTGCGCTGGCCGGTAGGGATGGCGCTCCTGCGCCTTCAACAAACGCCCAACCACGCCGTCCGTCGGTATCGGATACCCGGCAGGCTTCACCGAGCGGAATGAAATCTGCCCCTTCGCGTCCGTCGTGAACTTGCCGCGCAGGTTCATATCGGCCTGCTGTTCGTCCTGGTTTTCGTAAAGGCCCTCATCTGACGTGTGCCAGATATCGACCTCGGCACCCACAACCGGCCGTTTGAGCTGATCAACGAATGTGAGTGTCGCAAACATCGGCGAGCCTGACGTCGGCGATCGTAGCAGCGAGCCGCCATTCTCAGTCTTCGGTGAGTGCATGCGCCAGAACGGACCGAGCAGGTTCTGCGAGGTTTCGGTCGCGCCGTTGTCACCGTTGTTGAGCAGGCACACCAGCGACGACACACCGAGCGACCCGGCCATCAGCACCATCTCGTTGTGCGTATCCGTCGTCAGCTTGCCGATCTCGTTGAGGATCGCGGTGGCATCGCGGAACTCAACCTCGGTCAATCGTGTCTCGCGCACGAAGCTATGCAGATGCTTGGTCAGCGACACCATGATCTCCCGCAACCGCGGATCCGGCGTGTGCCCCATCACGGACAGCACGTCTTTGGTAAGGTGTTCTTGTCCTTCGAGGATCATGGGATGCACGCCTGCAGACTGGTGCTCTGGGACATATTAATACTCCTCCCTATCATCATGGCCGCGTCGTGCAGAGCACGCGGGGCGTGACGGCGGCCACCCAAGCGAACCGGAATATAGCTTTGACTTCCCAGAGTAGAAAAACCAAGCGCTTCTTGCTGCCTTGCTCGGAGCTCATATCAAATCGTTGACTTGCTTGGGTGGCCGCCTCCGCGGCCATGACGAAGTATAAGCGAGTGGTCAATCAATACGGGACTGAACTAACCGCGGATTTCACCACCTGTCGCGCGTGTTACTTCCGCGACGATGCGCTTGGCGAGGCCGTCGATCTCGGCGTCGGTCAGTGTGGCATCGCGGGGCTGCACTGTGACAGCGATCGCCAGCGACTTCTTGCCCTCGGGCACACCCTTACCCTGATAGACATCGAACACGCCGACATCGCGGATCAGCGCTTTGTCAGCCGACAACGCGGCTTTCACCACATCTGCGGCCGCCACTTTCTCATCGAGAATGAACGCGAAATCCCGCGTGATGGCTTGCAGCGGAATGGCCTCAAGCGCCGGTTTCGCGCGCGATGCCTTGCGCTTCTCGGCCGGCAGATCGGAGACGAACACTTCGAACGCGCTTGCTGCCGTCCCATCGAGATCAAGCAGCTTCAGTGTCGAGGGATGTATCTCGCCGAAATGCGCGAGTACCAGCTTGGGGCCAAGCCGCAATGTTGCCGAACGCCCAGGATGAAACCATGCTGGCGCATCGCGCGTGATCTGCGCCTTCGACGCGTCAACGCCGAGCGCTGCGAGGACTGCAAGCGCATCCGCCTTGGCATCGAACACGTCGGCGGCCAGAGACGGCTCGCGCCAATGCCGGCCGGCCCCCGCAAGCTTCGACGCACCAACACGCACACCCGTGGCCGCCATGAACTGATCGTTCGGCTGATCGCCGCGATAGGCCTGGCCGACCTCAAACAGCGCCACATCGTCCGTGCCGCGATTGCGGTTGCGCGCCGCAGCCGCCAGCAGGCCCGGCAACAGCGATGGCCGCATCGTCGTGAGTTCGGACGAAATCGGATTGGCCAGATCAAGCTGTGCCGCCCCGCCGCCGAAGTGCTTGGCCTGCGCCCGGTCCACAAACGACCAGGTGATTGCTTCCACCATGCCGCGCGTGGCCAGCAAGCGCCGCGCCCGCCGCACGCGCTTCTGCAGCGGCGTCAGTGTCGCGCGCGTGACGCCGCTGTCCATGCGCGGCAACGGTTCCGATTGCACGTTCTCAAGCCCGGCAATCCGCGCAATTTCCTCGACCAGATCGGCCGGCCCTTGCACATCCGGCCGCCAGCTGGGCGCCGTCACCTGGAACACCGGTCCCTTGCCGGCGAAGGTGAAGCCCAAGGCTTCCAGCGTCTTGCGCATGTCCGCCTCGGGCAGCTTGATGCCCATCAGCTTCTCAACCCGCGCAAAAGCGAAGTCGACGACTAGCGGCTTGATCGGTGGCTTGCCGGCGATCCGCTTCTTCGACGGCACCCCGCCCGCCACGTCCATCATCATCTGCGTTGCGAGATCGAGCCCAGGCTCGACAAACGCCGGATCGACGCCGCGCTCGAAACGATAGCGCGCATCCGTTTGCACATTGGCTTTGCGTCCGCTCGTCGCCGTGCGCAGCGGATCGAAGTAGGCGCACTCGATGAGAATGTTCGTCGTCGTCTCGGTTGAGCCGGTATCGTCACCGCCAATAATCCCGCCAAGCCCGAGCACCGCGCGATCATCCGCGATCACGCACATGGTATCGTCGACGGTGTAGGTGTGGCCGTTCAGCCCGAGGAACGTTTCGCCCGTCTTCCCAAGCCGCGCGCGGATCGCGCCTTTGAGTTTGTCTGCATCATAGACGTGCAACGGCCGCCCACGATCGATCGAGACGTAGTTCGTCACATCCACCACGGCGTTGATTGGCCGCTGACCGATGGCCTTCAAGCGCGCCTGCATCCAGGCCGGTGACGGGCCGTTCTTGATGCCGCGGATCATGCGGCCGGCGAACACG
>JANNEU010000294.1:0-3922 GCA_031379035.1 Hyphomicrobiaceae bacterium
CCACGAGGTGGGCGCGCCGAACATCGGGCTGCAGTTCGATATCTACCATCGGCAGGTGATGCAGGGCGACCTGATCACCGCCATTCGCGAGTTCGGGCCCCTCGCGCGGCACTACCAGATCGCCAACCCGCCCGACCGCGGTGAGCCCGACGAGGGCGAGATCAACTACCGCTCCGTGTTCGCCGAGATCGACCGTTCAGGCTTCTCGGGCTGGGTCGGCTGCGAGTACAAGCCGCGCGGCACGACGCTGGCTGGGCTTGGCTGGGCTGAAAAATTGGGCGTGAAACTCGGGTAAGCCGGTGCGACGGGGTCAGACGGGGGTCAGACCCATGAGGCTGACCCCATCGATGATGGCTTGGATTGGTTAAATATCGGCCGCAACGCAGTTAATGCAATCCCAGCGCCAAATTTGCGATTCTAGGGCCATTGAGCTGTTTTGGCTACCACCTAGCGGCCCCTTCCATAGCGCTCTCCAGCGGCCTCCTGCGCGCGCTTAAACGGCATTCCAGCGCGCCATCCTCGCTCCCATATCGGCTGATCGGTCAAAATGCGTGCCCCAAGGCCAAAAGCCTGAAAAACAACGATTTTTTAACCATACCCGGCAACTCAAGCCACTGTGGCGGCCGCTGTTAAGGGTCCTCAAAGCCGGGTGGCCGCTGAGTGGAGCCACCACCGCCACCACCCCACCTCCGAGCCCGCTCGTGCCCCGCCTTTCCCCCCTCATCGCACTTGCGCTGTTGCTTGCAGCACCTGCACCGGCGAACGCGAATTCGCCCGGCTCCCTGCGGACGTCGTCGGGTGGGACTGGTTTGTCGCCGAAAGGTGGATCGGGCGGCACGGGGCTGTCCTCCGGCACCCAGTCCCGGATGAGCCCGGCCAAGCCGCATGCCACGCCGCCGGCCGGCGTCCGCCCGCATACCGACCTCGCCGCAGCGACCAAGCTCATTGGCCTGTCGAGCGGCAACCTGATCAAGCATTCGTCGCTGTATCCCAAGATGCCGGTGCCGCCAGGTGCTCCCGCGCTGTCGGGTCCGGTGCTCAACAAGATCGGCGCGACCCAAGGCGGCAGCGCCAGTTTCAAGGCCGTTGCTGGCATCCCCGCCGACCTCTCGAACGGCCGCGTTTATCCGACCAATGGCCGTGGCGCGGGTGGCGGCCGGTCGCCTGCCTCGCTGTCGGGCACTGCCGCGCTCGGGGTCGGCGACGCTGCCACCAACGAAGTCGCCGCACCCCTCAAGCGCTCTGGCGCTGGCCTCCTTGCCTGGCTGCATGGATTGTTCACCGCCGCCGCCATTGGTGCCATCGCCTACTGGATGTGGTCGTCGGCGCCCAAAGGCGCGCGGATGGCCGCGTAAATTTACCCTGTCGCACTTCCGCCTAAATGCGGTCTTTCATCGCCCACAATGGTCGTGCACTGTTTAACCATGGCCTCTCGGGGCGACGTCAGAAGAAGTGATCGGTGCGGTGCCCCTCGCATTGTGACTCTCCGCTCTGACACTGTCCCGCCGCAGACACGATCGAGAACCCGCATCAAGATCGTTTCTAAAGAGGCTCGGACGCATCCCGCCGTCTGCAGGGATGTGTCCATTAGACTAAAGGGTCGGCGCAAGCCGGCCCTTTTTTCGTTGGGGGTTACCCAATCCCCGTTACCCGCAGCTCCACCAGCACCAGCGCCAGCAAAAACAGCGTCACCGCCACCACGTGCGCGAGCGGTTTCCAGCCGAGCTTGGCGAGGTCTTGGAGCGAGGTCTTCATGCCCAGCGCCGCGATGGCGCACACCAGGCACGCCCGCGAAATCTGCCCCATTGCCTCGCTCGCAGTGGACGGGATCAGCCCAAAACTGTTGAGTACCACCAGCGCCGCGAAGGCTGCGAGAAAGCTCGGCAGCAATGGCTGCTGCAAAGCGCCGGTGCCTGCAGACTGCGCGCGGAAAATCCACACCAGGCCCATCACCACCGGCATCAGCAGCGAGACGCGGAGCAGCTTGATGTACGTCGCGACAATCCCGGTCTCGTTGGAGATCAGGTAGCCCGCGCCCACCACCTGCGCCACGTCGTGGATCGTGCCGCCAATGATAATGCCGGCCACGGCGTTGTCGTAACCCATGGCGCGGATCAAGATCGGATACACGACCATGGCGATCGTGCTCAGTACTGTTACCGAAATCACTGCAAACAACGTATCGCGCTCGCTGTCTTTATGCTTGGGCAGCACCGCCGAAATGGCCAGTGCTGCTGACGCGCCGCAGATTGCCGTTGCGCCGCCGACGAGAAGGCCTTGCAGATGTGTGAGCCCCATCCACCCCGCCAACGCGCGGCCGAACAGGATCGTCGCCGCCACGCTCGTCACGATGATGATAATCGGTGTGACGCCAAGCTCGACAATCTGACCGTAGCTGATCCGTGCGCCCAGCAGCGCGACGCCCAACCGCAAAATCGTGCGCGATGTGTACTGAATGCCGGCCGCGGTCCTGCCGCCCTGCGACAGGAAATGAAACGCCATGCCGAGCAGCAGCGCATAGATCAGCGTCGGCCCGCCGAGGTTCTGCGACACGAACGCCGCCGCCATGCCAACGGTCGCGCTGACGGCAATTCCAGGCAGCAAGGTTTGGACCCGTTCAACGATCTGGGTCGATTGCATGCAGGGTCTTTCGAAATGGAAACCAGGATGGCGGGACGCGAAGCGATCACAGATATCAGGCGTTGAAAACAGGCGATGCCGTGCCACCAAGGGTGCAGCACGACACCGCTGATGGGACCACGTCATGCGCAGCATCGCAACAACCCGTCGCCGACCCAACCCTTGACCCGCCCCACCCAGCGCGCGACCCTACGCTCAACGCTGTCATCCCCCACCGGAGCCACGTCTCATGCTGCCTCTCGCCGGCTATGTCGACCGCCTGTCCGCGCGCCCCGGCGAGACGCTGCGGTTTCACGTGGCCAACGCGACCGGGGCAGCGGTGGCCGCGAAGGTCGTGCGCGTGATTTCAGCCGACCCCAATCCGGCTGGGCCGGGGATCAAGGTGGAGGATGTCGCCTCCGCCAACGTCGGCAACCTCGACAATTCAGATCCGCAGCTCGTTGATAGCGGGTCCTGGGCCGATGTGATGACCGACGACCGCCCGACACCGACCGTCCTCACGCTGTCTGCCAACATCATGCCGACTAAGATCGGGGCGCGGCAGCGTGTTGTGATGGCATGGAACACGACGACAGCGCTGTCAGACAATTGCCGTTTTCAGATCGCCATCGGTGCAGACGGCCGTCTCGCAGCCGAATTGATGTCTGGCCCCTCATCAGAGGCAACAGTGCTGGCGCGCGCCGTCATACCCCAGCCGCTCGCAATTCATACGTGGTACCGCACATCGGCGACGCTTGATCAGGCATCACGACGTCTGACCATCTCATGTACCGCAGTTAGCGGGGGTCGTGCCGCACCAGCAGTGACGGCGAACGCCAATTTTGCTCCGGGACCGACGCCGCTCGGCATCGTCGATTTCGTCTCGATCGCACGCAGTTCTGGAATGGCATGGCGGCATGCCGGCCAAACGTCGAACTTGATCAGCGACACCTTCGATGGCCGCATTGAAGCGCCCCGCATCACCAGCGGTCATCCCGGCACGGAAGCATTGATCGCCGCCTGGGACTTCTCGCGCGAGATGCACACGACGCGCATCATCGACACCGGCCCGCATGGCCTACACGGCACACTCATCAATGCGCCCACCCGCGCGGTGCGCGGCTCCACCTGGACCGGCCGCGAGCAATGCTTCCGCCACGCGCCCGATCAATACGCGGCCATCCACTTCCACGAGGACGACATCGACGATTGCCGCTGGCCGGCGACGCACGAGTTCAAGGTTCCTGACACGCTTCGCTCCGGTGCCTACGCGCTGATGCTTGAAGCCGGCGACGCGCACGAA
>JANNEU010000331.1:0-11190 GCA_031379035.1 Hyphomicrobiaceae bacterium
GCTGGGCGGCAAAACGTGCATGACCGGCGACATCATCGGCGAATACTCTTTCCGCGCGCCCCTCAAGGTCGGCGACCGGCTCGTATTCGGCGACATGATGCAATATTCGTTCGTGAAGAACACCACCTTCAACGGCACACCCCTGCCGGACATGGCGGTGCTGGAAGCGGATGGGACGTACCGGGTTGTGAAACGGTATGGGTATGCGGCGTTTCGGGAGCGGTTGGGGTAAGGGGCAGCGCCGCCAAACGACGATGTCCGCTCAACCCGCGTTCGCCGCGTTGACCATTGAACGACCACATGTGTCGTGATGGGCCAGGAGGAAACGTCAGCATCTGCAGCAAGTGAGTTGCACAGAATCCCGCTCACTCGATCACCTCATCGGCACGCGACAGCAGGCTTGGCGGAATGGTAAGGCCCAGAGCTTTGGCGGTCTTGAGATTGATTACCAGCTCGAACCGCGTTGCCTGTCGCAGCGGCAGCTCACTCGGCGGAGTGCCACCCAGGATTTTTGCAACCTGCTCAGCCGCGCTCGTGTAGATCTCGGACGTAGTCGCGCCGTAGGATATGAGACCGCCCGCGTCGACATAAAATCGGAAAGCATGCACCGTCGGCAATTTGGCCTTGAGAGCGAAGTCGGCGAGTTGCTGCGGCCGAGGATAAGAGCTAAGGACCACGTCCGGATACACCAACAATGCGTCGGGCTTTTCCTTCGCGACTTTGGTCAGTTCCGGTAGCAGATCTTCATCGGCTTCCACTTGAGCCACTTGCATCTGGACGCCCTGACTAGGTGCAGCCTGTTTGAGCAGATCGAACGCGTTGGTAGCAGCCTGAGGGTCTTGAAGAAACGTCACACGCGAGGCATTGGGAAGCAACTCCTTGAGCAGCTGAAGGCGCTTCGGCATCATCTCCGTCGTCATACATGTGATGCCTGTCAAATTTCCACCCGGGTGCGCGAGCTGCGCAACATGCGCGAAGGGATCGCACGAGTACGCCACAATCGGCGTAGTCTTCACCGCTGCAGAAACGATTCGTGTCGCCCGCGTCCCCATGGTGAAAAGAACGTCGACCGGAATTTGGGTGAGTTCAGCGGCAAGCTTCGGCATCCGGTCGTATTGGCAATCTGCGAACCGTTGCTCAATGATGATATTCTTCCCCTCGACGTAGCCTAGTTTCTCTAGGCGAGCCCGGAAAATATCGAGATTGGGGCGCCGAGGACCGGGGCCACAGACCTCCAGCCAGCCGACGCGCTTGATCACCGCAGCCCTCTGCGTCTGCGAGGTCAGTATGGCGAGCAGGCTTACGCCGATAACAAGAACCGTCAGCCCGATCAGCAGAGTCGTCCGCTTCATCTTCATGGCGTGGCCTCAAGCCCGTTGCCGGCTGCGTCCGCCTAGCATCACCCGGCGGAGATGCTGCGGGATCAATGCTTAGTGTCTATGCCCATTACGCCACTATGTCGCCGAGAAACGACATGGCGCGTTTTGAACGTTGCTCTTTTTTGCCAATTTCCGCTGAAATCCCCTCGCGTCAGCAGACCGCCTTGCCTCGCTGGTTGCGGCATTCAATGAATTGGATGACTGCAGCGGGCCACGACCTCCATGATTGCTGCTCGGCGGCGTCCAGACGATCAACACAGAAAGCTGCCAGTCACTGCCAAAACTTGGCGACCGGCAGCTTCTGCCTCAGCTTCAAGCGTTAAAAGGCGGCGGCGCGTTCGAGTGATGTGGGTCGAGTGCACACGATGGTCGCTAGCCCTTGGCGCGCAATGTGAGCGAACGCAAGTCTGGCGCGGGCAAACCCCGTTGCATGCCAAGCAGATCCAATGAGGGCGGCTCTTTTCCAGTACAGAACGAGAGAATGGTATGTGCCTGGCCACGATGGTGGGTCTGGTGATTGAAAAGGTGCGCGAGGATGTCTGATCGCGTTTGCTCAAACGGCTTCCCGGACGTAGTCGAGTATTCCAGCACGCTGGCAATTGCCGTCTCGTCGAGTGATCCGACGAAGCGAACGATACGCTCGTCCTCGTCGGCCCGCGCCGATGCAAGCTGCAGACGGTCCTCGTGAATAATGGCGTCCATACCGCTCGGGTGATCGCCTTCGCCCGTAAGCCGCTTCATCCAGATGCGATCAGTCAGCAGGAGGTGGTTCAGCGTTCCACTTAGGCTCTTGAAGAAAGCCCCGACATTACGCCGGTAGTCCACTTCATCCAGAGCGATTGCAGCCTCGTAGAGCCGAGCATTGGCCCACTTGTTGTAGGATGCAAACTGCACAAAATGAGACTTCATGAAGTGCCTCCATCCGATGCAACGGCGCTGCAAACGAAGTCTACCCCAGATATGATGGAATGTCTCTTGTGGCTCAAAATCGTCGGATCTTCGTACGCACGAAGCCGGCCAAGCGACGGCCGTTTGTCCGTCCTTGGCGTCGCGTTAATACTGTGGCGCCCTGCAAGCGGCTGCTCCTGGCCGCAACACTGCTCCCGCCCCCGCTGAAGCGGACTACGGAGAGGAAATTTCAGCGCCATTCGCGCCATTCCTCTTGATCCCACACTCAGCTATCGTCGGAGTTCAAACTGATCCGCGGAGTTCGCAATGGTCCCCAAGCCTGATCCCGTCACATCCGATCAAGAGCTGCCGCGCAAGACGGATGTCGTGGTCATCGGCGGTGGCATTATCGGCGTGACGGCGGCGTTGTTTCTGGCGCGCAAAGGCTTGCAAGTCACGCTCTGCGAAAAGGGCGAGATTGCGGGCGAGCAATCCGGTCGCAACTGGGGCTGGGTCCGCGTCATGGGACGCGACCCACGTGAGATCCCGCTGGCGCTCGAGAGCCAACGCCTGTGGGAGCAGCTCGGCAGCGAGCAAGGCGTCGAAACAGGGTTTCGCCGCGCCGGCATCGTCTATGTCTTCGACACCCCACGCATGCGCGACAGCTACACCGCGTGGGCCGAACATGGCCGCGACTATCAGGTCGCCTCCCAGCTGCTTTCGAAAGCAGAACTCCAGCAAAAAGTGCCGGGCATCGACCCCAGTATCGACGGCGGGCTCTACACGCCCAGCGACGCCCGCGCCGAACCGCAGAAGGCAGCGCCGGCACTCGCGGCGATGGCCCAGCGCGCCGGTGTCAAAATCATCACGCGGTGCGCTGTGCGCGGCATCGAGACGGCAGCAGGGAAAGTCAGCGGCGTGGTGACCGAGCGCGGGCCGATCAAAGCGGATGCCGTACTGCTCGCCGGCGGCGCGTGGTCGCGATTGTTCTGCGGCAACTTCGGGCTCGATCTGCCGCAGCTGTTGATCCTCGGTTCCGTCTCGCGCGTCGGCGCCGTCGAGGGCGTGCCCGAAACCACTGTCGGCGGCTCGCATTTCGCATATCGCAAACGGCTTGATGGCGGCTACACCGTCGCCCAGCGCAGCGCCAGCATCGCCGAGCTGACGCCGGATAGCTTCCGCCTGTTCATGGATTTCTTACCAGCATGGAAATCCGAATGGCGCGACCTCCGCCTGCGGGCCGGGCGACGCTTCGGGCAGGAGTGGCGTCGCAAACGTCATTGGTCACTCGACGAGACAACACCGTTCGAAGACGTGCGCGTGTTGAACCCCACGCCCAGCGCCGGCGTCGTCCGCGGCGGGCTCGAGCATCTTCAGCGGGCCATGCCCGTCTTTCGAAACGCACGCATCACCGACAGCTGGGGCGGCATGATGGACGTGACACCCGACGGCGTGCCGGTCATCAGCGCCGTCGAACAGGTGCCGGGCTTCTTCCTGGCCACCGGCTTCTCTGGTCACGGCTTCGGCATTGGCCCGGGCGCGGGCCGCATGGCCGCCGATCTCATCGCCGGCGACAAGCCGATCCTCGACACCACGCCGTATCGCTTCGACCGGTTTAGCCGCACGCTGCGTTCTGCGGCAGAGCTGAAGGTATAGAGAGCGAATTGGAGACAGCCCCCAATTCGCGTCCACATTGCGCTGGCGTTTCACGGCACCAGAATGATCGATCCCGTCGTCTTCCGGCCTTCGAGATCAGCGTGCGCTTTCGCGGCATCCTTCAGCGCGTAGCTGCCGGTGACGTTGATCTTGACGACGCCCGACTTGACGACGTCGAACAGTTCGCCAGCAACCGCATTCAACATCGGCCGTGTGGCAACGTAGGTGCCCATGGTCGGACGCGTCATGTACAGCGAGCCCTTCGTTGAGAGAATACCGGCATTGAAGGCCTCGATCGGGCCGGACGCATTGCCGAATGTGACGAACAACCCAAGCGGCTTCAAGCAGTCGAGCGACGCCGGGAACGTATCCTTGCCGATGCTATCATAGACCACGTCGCACATGCGCCCACCGGTGATCTCCTTCACGCGGTCGACGAACTTCTCGGACTTGTAGTCGATGACGTGTGTCGCACCCGCAGCCTTGGCAAGGGCGCACTTTTCGGGTCCACCTGCCGTGCCGATCACCGTCGCACCAAGATGCTTCGCCCACTGCATGGCGATCAGACCGACGCCGCCGGCGGCTGCATGCCACAGCAACGTTGTGTCCTTGTTGACCTTGTAGGTCGACCGCAACAAATACTGCGCGGTCATGCCCTGGAGCATCATCGCGGCTGCAGTCTTGTCGGAGATGCCGTCTGGGATTTTCACACAACGGTCGGCCGGCAACAGTCGTTCAGAGGCATAACCGCCGATAGGACCCGCATAAGCGACCTTATCGCCCGCTTTGAGATCGGTGACACCAGCGCCAACAGCCATCACTTCCCCGGCACCCTCGCTGCCGGGAATGAACGGCATGGATGGCTGTGGATAGAGACCCGTGCGATGATAAACGTCGATGTAGTTGATGCCGATGGCGGTCTGCTTGAGCTTGACCTGACCTGGGCCCGGATCGGCCACTTGGACCTCGGTAAAGGTCAACACTTCGGGACCGCCGAATTTGTGGACTTGGATTGCTGTGGCCATGAGTTGAGCTCGCGCTTCGGGTTGCAGTTGCCGTGTCTTAGCGCCTGCTCACAGCCAGCGATAGAGCCAGTGGCGAGGCCAGCACGCGCAGCTGCTATCCAGCCGCAACACACGGATTAATTGTATCTACGGCCGCACTGATTGACAGCGGCTGTCGCTTCCGGCACGCGAGCGGTTCTGGCAAATCTCGGAACGTACTCATGCCGCTTGGCCCCATGCAGCTTGGAATGGTCGGATTGGGCCGCATGGGCGGCAACATCGTGCGCCGTCTCATGCGCGCGGGGCATCAGTGCGTAGTCTTCGATCGCGACCCGGCACCAGGCCTCGCCTTGGCCAAAGAGGGTGCCGTCGCGACAGGTTCCCTCGCCGAACTCGTCGCCGCGCTAAAGCCACCGCGCGCGGTATGGGTGATGCTGCCCGCCGGTGCCGCCACCGAAGCCGCCATCACAGAACTCGCCGCCTTGCTGTCGGCCGGCGACACCATCATCGATGGCGGCAACACCAACTGGAAAGATGACATCCGCCGCGCCGCCACGTTGCGCGCCAAGACCCTGCACTACGTCGATGTGGGAACCTCTGGCGGCGTATGGGGCCTCGAACGCGGCTATTGCCTCATGATCGGCGGCGACACAGCGGTCGTCACGCGGCTCGACCCGATCTTCAAGGCCCTCGCCCCCGGCCGCGGCGACATTCCGGCAACGCCCCATCGCGAAGGCCGCGATCCACGCGCCGAAGAGGGCTATCTCCATGCCGGCCCCAACGGTGCCGGACATTTCGTCAAAATGATCCACAACGGCATCGAGTACGGCATGATGCAGGCGATGGCCGAAGGCTTCGACATTCTGAAGAATGCCAACACGCTGCGCTTGCCCGAACACGAACGCCTGGATTTGAATATTGCCGACGTTGCCGAAGTCTGGCGGCGCGGCAGCGTGGTGACATCCTGGTTGCTCGATCTCACGTCGTCAGCCTTGGCCGAAGATCGCGACCTGAAGGAATTCTCCGGCCATGTGGACGACAGCGGCGAAGGCCGTTGGACAGTCGAAGCCGCCATTGCCGAAGCCGTACCGGCGGAAGTTCTCACCAGCGCACTCTACACCCGCTTCCGCTCGCGCCAGGACCACACGTTCGCCGAGAAGGTCCTCTCCGCCATGCGCAAAGGTTTCGGTGGACATGTCGAGCCCCCGAAGCTGAGCGCGAAAGCAGCGGGCCCTCACGTAACTGGATCCAAGCCATGATCATCGGAGCTCGCAAACGCGGCGCACGCCCGACAGTTTTGGTGCTGATGGGCGTCTCCGGCGTCGGTAAAACCACCACCGGCCAGCGTCTCGCTAAAAAACTCGGCTGGGAATTTCGCGACGCCGACGAATTCCACCCCGCCGAAAACATCGAAAAAATGAAGTCCGGCGAGCCCCTGACCGACGATGACCGCTGGCCCTGGCTCGACGCCATCGGCGGCTGGATGGATGCGCGCCTCGGTAACGGTGGCCACGCGATCGTCACGTGCTCGGCGCTTCGCCGTATCTATCGCGAACGGTTGCTCTCCGGCCGCCCGGACGTGCGCCTCGTGTTCCTCAAAGGCTCCAAGGCTTTGATCGCCGACCGCCTGACCCGCCGCAACGGCCACTTCATGCCACCGGGTTTGCTCGAAAGTCAGTTCAACACACTCGAAGAACCCCGCCGCGACGAGCGCGCCATCGTGGTCGATGTCTCAAAATCCCCCAGCCGCGTCGTCTCCAGCATCCTGCGCTATGTGGAGCCACGGATGCCAATGCCGGGCCAAATCCCGCGCCCCGTCAAACGCGAACCGTACCCGCACCGGTGATCGGGTGGAAAGCAAGTTGCGATCCGACATCGCGCGTCCTGATCAACCGATTTCAACAATCGTCTGCGGTGCCGGCCGCGACTTTTGAAACGATGGCCGCTGCTCAAGCCGGTCAGCATACAGCGCGAGTCGTGGATGGGTCTCCCGCCACGGATGCTCCGCCAGCCGCAACGCCGTATATCCAAGCGCCGATCCAGCCGCGATGTCCGCAAGCCCGAAGGCGTCGCCGATCAGCCACTGGCGGTCGCCCAGCACGCGATCAAGTTCCGCCATGCCTGCATCGATCTTGGCGCGTTGGCGCGCAACCCAGTCGTGGCTTTGCAGCTCCGGTTTACGGCGCGCTTCAAGTGCGATCAGCACAACTGCATCAGAAATGCCATCGGCCAGCGCCTCGTATTGCTTGGCTTCAACGCGATCCATCCCCGCTGCAGGGATCAGCGTTTTCGTGCCAGGCACAGTGTCCAGATACTCAAGAATGACACTGCTGTCGTAGACGGTCTGGCCGTCATCAAGGATCAGGATCGGAATCTTGCCGAGTGGATTGTGCGTTGGTGCAACAGTGCCCGGGTTCCACGGCACGGTCAGCTCTTCAACGAACGGCAGGCCTTTTTCATGGAGCGCAATACGCGCTTTGCGCGCATAGGGACTTGGGCTCGCAATGATCAGCCGCATCAGACCCTCCACGCATCAACCAGCGCCAGGAATGTTCCGGTCGAAGCCTACGTGAACTTCGAACTCACCAGCCCGCGCGCCTTCCGGCACCGGGAAACTGACTTCGCGCACCGCCGAGAAATAGCCAATCGGCTTGTCGAGCGCCACTGGCACGTCGATCTTCACTGCGTCCTGGGTTACCCGCTCGCGTTTCGCATCGGTGACAAACACCGTCAGCGGCAGCTGCACGTTGCCAGTCTTGCCACGCGGGCCGAGCAGCACTTTGCCGGAGAAGCCGTACTTGATAAACACGCGGTTGTTCTCCAGACGGCATTCGCGCGCCGTCTTCGTAATCTCGCCGCGATGCATGACCGCGAGACCATCGCCCACCCGGCCAGCCTCGTAGATGGTGACCTGCCCATCACGGCTCCAAACCGTAAACTTGGGACAGCCACCAGCGATATCGGCGGAAACAGCGCCATCAGGCTGATCAGACTTCGCCGCAGTCAGCAAACTCTCGGTGGATACGCCAGCCGCTTCGGTCTTCGCCGCCCCGGCACCGCCAAACATGCCCCCACCGATACCGGAGGTCAGCGACGACATTCCACAGCCGCCCAGCAGGCCGCTGCCGAGCACCAGCCCCACTCCAACAGCAACGCCAAGCCTCGCGCCACTTTTGCGCGCGCGATGATCAGATGCCATGATGATGTCTATGGTCACAAGTGCCGTCCCAACTCTTGCCGGGCTTCTGCAAGCCCGGTATGCCGTTCCGATACGTGATGTTGAACTGACGCTGCGTCGCACCAAGTCTCACTGAAATCCGGCCGCAATTATAACCACAGCTCTGAAAATCAGTCCCATCACGCGCACCCGAATCGGCACGCCCCCATCCACTGCCTAGCATTCACAGCCGTCTTAGGCCAAGCCAACGTCCCGTACCAAGACTTACCCCGTTCCGGCACCTTACCGGACCACTCTGCAGCCCGACCACTTAGAAGCCCGACCACTTAGAAGCCGAGACCCGATCACAATGCCGTCCGTACCACAGACAGCCACCCCGTCGTCTGCCCCGGGCACCCACAGCGCCCCCGCGCTGGTACCGGCCCTTCACATCCTGCTGGCCGCCCCCCGCGGTTTCTGTGCAGGCGTCGACCGTGCGATCAAGATCGTCGAACTGGCGCTCGAAAAGTATGGCGCGCCCGTCTACGTCCGTCACGAGATCGTTCATAACAAGCATGTTGTTGACCAACTTAAGGCAAGAGGCGCCATATTTGTGGAGGAGCTGGACGAAATACCTCCTGGCGACCGTCCTGTGATCTTTTCGGCACACGGTGTCCCAAAGTCCGTACCCGCCGACGCGCGCGCCCGCAATATGATCTACCTCGACGCCACCTGCCCCCTCGTTTCCAAGGTCCACGTGGAAGCCGAGCGGCATCATGCCGAGGGCCGTGACATTGTGTTGATCGGCCATGAAGGCCACCCGGAAGTGATCGGCACCATGGGCCAGCTGCCGGACGACGCCGTCACGCTCGTGGAAACGGTCGACGATGTCGCCCGCCTCAAGCCGCGCGATCCAGGCAAACTGGCCTTTGCGACCCAAACAACGCTGTCGGTCGACGATACGGCGGAAGTCGTCGCCGCCTTGAAAGCCCGCTTTCCCGAGATTGCCGGTCCCCACAAAGAAGACATCTGTTACGCCACCACCAATCGTCAGGATGCCGTCAAAGCCATCGCCGGCCGCGCCGAACGCATGCTGGTGGTCGGTGCGCCCAACAGTTCCAATTCGCTCCGCCTCGTTGAAGTCGCCAAACGCGCCGGCTGCGGCGATGCAGCCCTCGTGCAACGTGCCTCCGATATCCCGTGGGCAATGTTCAAAAACGTCCACACGATCGGCATTACTGCTGGCGCATCCGCACCCGAAGAATTGGTACAAGAGGTGATCGAAGCGTTCCGCGCCCGCTTCCAGGTGACGACCGAGGACGTCATCACCCGTGTCGAGCGCATCGCCTTCAACGTGCCCCGCGCTCTGCGCGAGCAGCAAACCCCTTCAGAGAGCCCATAAGACAGACACCATGGCGGTCTATACAGAAGTCTCTAAGGCCGCACTCGCCGCCTTCGTCGAAAATTACGGCCTCGGGCGCTTGCATGCCTTTGAAGGCATCACGCAGGGCGTCGAGAACACCAACTATCGCGTCGACACCGACAAAGGTCGCTACATTCTTACGCTCTATGAAAAGCGCGTCGAAACCGCCGATCTACCGTTCTTTCTTGGCCTCATGGAACACTTGGCCGCACGTGGCCTCAACTGCCCGCTGCCCGTGCGCGATAAACACGGCGTGATCCTTGGCGAATTGTCTGGCCGGCCGGCAGCCCTTGCCACCTGGCTCAAAGGCACCTGGCCGCGCACGCAAAATGCCGCGCAGTGTGGTGCACTCGGTGCCGCCCTGGCCGAACTGCATCTCGATGGCGCAGGCTTCGAGATCAAACGCAAGAACGCTCTCGGCATCGATGGCTGGCGGCGGCTGTTCGACCAGTTCGCGTCTCACGCCGATGACATCGCACCCGGCCTCCGCAACACCATCACCCACGAACTGAGCTATCTTGAAACACACTGGCCGCGCACCCTGCCCGTGGGCGTCATCCACGCCGATCTGTTCCCCGACAACGCCTTCTTCATCGGCGACACACTCTCCGGCATCTTCGATTTCTATTTCGCCTGCAACGATGCCTTCGCCTACGATCTGGCCGTCTGCATCAACGCCTGGGCCTTCGACGAGAAGCATGCATTCGCCGCCGAGAAAGCCCGCCAACTGGTCACCAGCTATCACCGCGTCCGCCCCCTCTCGGCGGCAGAGAAATCCGCCCTTCCGATCCTCGCGCGCGGCGCCGCCCTGCGCTTTCTGCTGACCCGCGCCTACGATTGGATCAACACGCCGCCCGGTGCCAAAGTCGTCCGCAAAGACCCGCAGGACTATCTGACCAGGCTCGCCTTCCACCAGTCCGTGACAAGCGCCCGCGCCTACGGGCTGGAAGGCTGATCCATGGCCGATGATGCCACACAGACATCCGCACGCCCCAAAGTCATCGTCTTTACCGACGGTGCCTGCTCCGGCAATCCCGGCCCCGGCGGCTGGGGCGCCATCCTCATGTCTGGCCCGCATCGCAAGGAACTCCACGGCGGCGAAGCCCTGACCACCAACAACCGCATGGAGCTGCTCGCCGCCATCTCCGCCCTCGAAGCCCTCAAGCAATCGTCCGACGTCACGCTGACCACCGACAGCAACTACGTCAAAGACGGCATCTCCAAATGGATCTTCGGCTGGAAGAAAAAGGGCTGGCTCACTGCCGATAAAAAGCCCGTCAAGAACACCGAACTCTGGCAGCGCCTCGACGCCGCCCGTGCCAAACACAAAGTCGACTGGCAATGGATCAAAGGCCACGCCGGCCACACCGAAAACGAACGCGCCGACGAACTCGCCCGCCTCGGCATGGCCCCGTTTAAGAAGAAGTAAGGGGTGGGGCACCGACACGCGATCCCAACCCCCAACTTATCGTCATCCCGGCAATGCCGCTCAAGCCTAGTCGCAAAACCAGTTGCAGCCCGCTCCCGATTGGTCTAATCGAACAGCTCATGGTGATCGCAGGCGCGCCACGCGCCAATTAAGCCATGCGAGGACGTATGTCCGGTATTCCGCGGTAGCTCAGCGGTAGAGCATCCGACTGTTAATCGGATGGTCGCTGGTTCGATCCCAGCCCGCGGAGCCAA
>JANNEU010000338.1:0-2406 GCA_031379035.1 Hyphomicrobiaceae bacterium
CTGCACAGCCCCGTCTCGGCCGACAACTTCAAGGCCAACTATCTGCACTATGGCGTGCGCGAACACGGCATGGCCGCCGCCATGAACGGCTTAGCCCTGTACGGCGGCATCGTGCCCTACGGCGCGACGTTCCTCGTCTTCACCGACTATTGCCGCCCCGCCATCCGCCTGTCCGCGCTGATGGGGCAGCGCGTGATCTACGTGATGACGCACGACAGCATCGGCCTTGGCGAAGACGGCCCGACGCATCAGCCCGTCGAGCATCTGGCGGCGCTGCGCGCCATGCCGAACCTCAACGTGTTCCGGCCCTGCGACGCGGTGGAAGTTGCCGAGTGCTGGGAGCTGGCGCTGCTGTCCTCGACGACACCGTCGATCCTCGCGCTGACCCGCGACGCGCTCGCGACCGTACGCACCAGCGCCACCGAGAATCTCTCCGCCCGCGGCGCTTATGTCCTGGCTGATTCCGACGGCAAACGCGCGCTGACGTTGATCGCCACCGGCTCCGAAGTCGAAATCGCCCTCGCCGCCCGCGCGAGCCTGGCGAAGGACGGTATTGCAGCGGCCGTCGTCTCGATGCCGTGTATGGAGTTGTTCGCCCAACAGGATGCGGCCTATCAGGAAAAAACCCTCGGCACCCAACCCATCATCGCCATCGAAGCCGGTGTTCAGCAAGGCTGGGACCGCTGGCTCGTCCCCGGCGACACATTCATCGGCATGACCGGGTTCGGGGCTTCGGGGCCTGCGCCAAAACTCTACGAACACTTCGGCATCACGGCCGCGAAGATCGTCGAAGCCGGGAAGACGATGGCAAAACGGTGAGCCCCCGTCATGCGTTGGTTTAACGCGCCACCAACTTTGCCATCAAGTTACCTCGGTCACCCCGCGCGTAAGCCTACGTTTCTGAGCGGGGCGTGCATTGACACACACCCTAAAACCCACCCACCAGCTGCTTGAGCTTGTCACACGCGTTGGCGGTGTACATCATCGGCGTGCGCGGGCTGCGGCAGCGGTCGGTCAGCTGTGCGCACGACAGCGTCACCCACGAGCCGCGGCACTCGGTCATCTCCTTGCAGGCGCACTTGCCGCCTGATTTGGACGCACCGGTGTACGGTTTGCCGTCGGTCCGACCGGACGTTGACGGCGAGGCAGGCGCGCTCGCCGGCAACGGCTCCAGCCCCTTGCCCGACAAGCATTCCCGCTCAAAAACTCGGAAAAGTTGCGCGTCAACGTCTGCATTGCTCATCGATGCTTCTCTGGCCGCCATGAAGATGCCGCCCAAAAGAAATCCCAAGGCAACGGCAGCCGCCTTCGCATTCTCGCGTTCTTCGGGCGTGAGCTTCGCGCGCACGGCGTTCACACGGCCCTTCGCCTCGGCTGTGCACTTGTCACGCACCGGATCGGCAAAAGCGCTCGGCGCGGTGCCCACACCCAGCACGACGGCACCCACCAGCGCGGCCACCACAACCCACGCCCGTCCCCAAATCCCCAGCCGCATCTCACGCCCCCGCCGCTTGAAGTCCCCGTCCACAACACTCGTTGGCCGCACCGCCATCACGTGTCAATTCGATTACCGCAACCCAGCGCTCAGTCTGCATCACTCTCCGGCCCCTGCTGCGTGCCGGCCACATCTTATCGCCCGCATCACGCCCCGCCTTAACCACATCCCACAAAAATCTCGCCCCCTGCCATCCCCGCTCTCCCCGGCGGGCGCACAATCAGCGATCAGCCCTGGAGGGGGCAACCGAAGGTCCGACTGCCATGCCCATTCGCGATTTCCTGCTCCGCCTGCTCAGCATCACCCGCCTGCTGCAAACCTGGCACACCGCCCTGCTCGCGCTCGACGACCGCCGTCGCGCCAAGGTCGCCGACTATGCCGACGAGATCGCCGCGACGTTTGCCCGCGCCGCGCAGGCCTTTTCCATCCTCGAACGCACGCCGGCCGATGCCCGCGCCCGCCGCGATGCCGTGCGCGAACTGGGCCGCATTTCCGGCTATCTCGATGATATGGTTGCCATTCTCGAAACGGTGCTCGATGGCCGCAAGCTGGCGGGCTTTCGCAGGCGGCTGTCGGGCCTCGCCGCGCCGTCGCCCACCAGCCTCGGGCCGTCGCTGCGCTCAAACCCGAAGCTGGAAGCGCTGATCAACGCGGAAGGCTATTTCCGCGCCCTCGCCGACGGGCTGCGCGCATGAACCCGACAGGCTTAGCACTTCTTGAAGAAACGGTACGTATCCGGCGCACGCATCCAGATGAACGTGTCAGTCAAGCCGCCGTGCGCCTGGATCCAGCCCTTGATGTCGGAGGCATACGCATTGCGCAGGATCGTCGTGGCTTCGAGGGTCTTCGCCAGATGGAAACCGAAACTGGCATTCGGCGTCACGCAGATGCGCGCCCGCGGGATGTGCCCC
>JANNEU010000404.1:0-2599 GCA_031379035.1 Hyphomicrobiaceae bacterium
AAGGGCGACAAGGAAGACGGCCACGGCACCGATGACACGCTGTCTCACGACCAGCTGCTGACCAACCCGGACGAAGCCCTGAAGTTCGTGCGTGAAACCGAGGTCGACGCGCTGGCCATTGCCATGGGCACCAGCCACGGCGCCTACAAGTTCTCGCGCAAGCCGGACGGCAAAGTGCTGGCGATGCACGTCATCGAAGAGATCCACCGCAAGCTGCCTGAGACGCATCTCGTCATGCACGGCTCGTCGTCGGTGCCGCAGGATCTGCAGGACATCATTAACAAGTTCGGCGGCAAGATGAAGCCAACATGGGGCGTGCCGGTGGAAGAGATCCAGCGCGGCATCAAGCACGGCGTCCGCAAGATCAACATCGACACCGATAACCGCATGGCGATGACTGGTGCCATCCGCAAAGTGTTCGCCGAGCACCCGGGCGAGTTCGATCCGCGCAAGTATCTGAAGCCGGCGATGGACGCCATGACCGCGCTCTGCAAGCAGCGTTTGCAGGAGTTCAATACGGCAGGCCAAGCGAGCAAGATCAAGCGCGTCGCGACGCTCGCCGAGATGGCGGCACGGTATAAGAAGGGTGAGCTCAGGCCGAAGGTGGCGTGAACGGGACGAAGGTTCGTAGGGCGCAATAGGACGCGCTTCAGCGTCCGTATGGCGCCGCTCCGCAGGTTGGTGTTTCGCATCGGAGCGAAGCCTCCGTTGCCCCGGCGCAATACGCTGAAACGCTATTGCGCCCTACTGCGTTCGCCGCCGGCAACGCACGCAACGAATGATGAAAGGCAATTGTCAAATCAACCTGCCAACACAGATAGAGGCGCCTCGATGAGTTCCAGATCCCCGTCGCTTGTGTTTGGTACTTTTGCCGGGTTGGGCCCGCTCATTGCCATCGTGGTCTTTACGCTGGCAAACGACATCTACGGACTTTCACAAGGTAAGACATTTGGCTCCTTGAGTGAGCGCCAAGGCGCTTTTGGCATTTTTGTTTTCTATGGCTACGCGCTATTTATTTTGCCGATGTCGATCATAGGCATCTACGTCGCTCTAAGCTCGCGGCGAAACGGGCCGGTGCCTATCGGCCAGAGTGTGCTGGCTGCTTTTCTTTTGAGCGGGTTGCTATACGGAATCTTGTGGTTTTTCGTTTCGGTCAACCACCCGCGCCAGCCGCCTGCGGGCATACTCGCGGCATCTGGCTACACTGTGATGGCCGTTGTCGCGTTTATCTTGATTGCGACCGCCATTTGTTCGTTGCTCAGCCGTCGTTGGCAGGCACCGCGGCCCTGAGCGCACGCAGGTTGGGTCAAGGCGTTAGCCGCGACCCAACATTCTCTAGCGGAGTTCGCCGTGTTGGGTCGCCCTGAAGCGCTTGACGCAACGTCCGTCAAACTTCACAGCGCAAACCCTCGACGCATGAGGCACCACGCCCCTCAACCACGCTCCATCAGCAGCCAGACATCTCTTCGATCAACTTGATCCGCTCGTCGTAGTTGCCAACGGTACTGTGCATCATGACGAGCAAGCCAGCGCTGTCGCGGCCTTGCTTTTTGACCAGCATTTCGAGTTCATCCATTCGGCCTTTCACGTCTGAGAGGTCAGCCTGGATCTTCAATAGAATGTCGAACATGGCGGCATCAGCATGTTCTGGAATAAAAAGAACATAACATAAACATGCTTGCCGTGCAAGCGCAACCATCGCATGTCAGACCGTGTGATGGCACAATGAGAGTGGATCAAGGACACGATGGGTTGCCGCTTGCCGCCGCGCGTCTCGACCCCGCCCTAAATCCAAACCACGCTTCGCCGCCATAACCATCCGGAACCACCCCAATGCACTGGAAGCGCAGGGGCCTTTTTGTGCTGACGTTTCTGGTTGTCGGGCCGTTGTGCGGGCCGGGTGCGACGCTGACGGCGATGGACGCATCAATGCTTTGGGATGGGGGACGCCTGAAAGCAAACCAATCAATGCTTTTCGCGGTCACCGATAGCGGGACGAGTGCAGTGATGGTGATGCTGGCCTATGTGACCGGGGCTGTCCCGGCGGCACTGTCCGGCGCTTATGTTGCGTGGCGCTCGCGTGGCTCTCATCAAGTCTCGCTGACCGAGGGCACTCTCGTGTCGCTCGGATTTGGTCTTGTCTTCGGTGGCATCGTCTTGGCCACGCTGCTGTCGGGCACTAATCCATCGCGGTGGCGCGGTGAGGCATTGCTCCTTGCAAGTCCCGCGTCGCTCACAGCCGGACTGGTGTGCACGTGGCTGACACGACGGTGGCAGGGACCGCAGACTTGAAATCGTAACGGCCGGTGACACGTACGCGGCGCGTCCAGGGACTGGGCGCGCCGCGAGTGCCGTGCTTGCAGGGCTTCAGCCCTTCGGCTTCACGTCGGCTGGCGCTGCGTCTTTGCGAGCCGCCCGATCGGCAGCGCGTTCAGCAACAGCTGCCTGGCAGGCTGCCGAGAACTTGGCTGTGTTTGTGTCGATGCACTGGCGCATTTCAGTGCGGGACTGTTCGGTGCCGCGGGCGATCGTTCCGCAATGGGTCTGCAGATCGGCACCACAGGCGGCGCGAAACTTTTCCATGCGGGCGCGCGCGGCG
>JANNEU010000406.1:0-5865 GCA_031379035.1 Hyphomicrobiaceae bacterium
GTCAAGCCCTGAGCAAGCGCGCACCAAGGTGCTGCGCCCGCTCAGCCGGAGGCCAAGGGGCGTTGACCGCCGCCGTTTGCGAGGCGTGACAGTTCCACCATGGAGTTTATGCGAGGCGCGCTTCGCTAACTCGCACAAATAACATGATGGAGAACCCGCTATGACCACCACGCCAACCAAGACCAACACCGCGCCCACCCACAAACTCTATCGCGTCGTCAAAGGCCGCACGAAGGAAGACAAGACTATCTGGACTGAGGTAGCTGCCTGCTGGCCGCACAAGGACGGCAGCGGCTTCAATGTGAAGTTCAAGTTCAACGAAGCCCCCGCGGCTGGCGCGGAATACGTCATGCGCCGCGACACGCGTCGCAACTCTGCCGCCGAAGCATAGGGAGCGGACATGCACACACTTGCACACACCAACGCTATAGCGGTCAGCCGAACGGCTGACCTCTGGCAATTGCAGCGCAACGGCCAGACGCTCGCCGTCATCGAACGCTCTTGGGACGACCGTATTTGGTTCGTCTTTCTCGCCGATGCCAGCGGCCAGCTTGTGTTCCATGGCGCACCAGGCCGCCTTGCGGCCTTGAAGACCTGCTTGCGCCTCTGGGCGCGACGGCACACCGGACACCTTGCGCCGTTCTTCCGCCCAGACGCACAACCAGAGTAGCGACCATGCACATCATCGATGCGAAAACAAAGTAATGCGGCTTGCTGCGAAGTTCTCGCTATCAGGCTGATATGATGTTGCTGGCGAATGCGCGGCGCGAATATGCGCCCGATTGCGACGCTGGATTAAGTTGATGTCCTGCTGATAGCAGCCTGCCATATAGGTGATGGCATTTTGATAGCCAGTGAAAATCCGCATTTCACGCCACCGCTGGCACGTTGCCCTCATGCTGCCAGCCCCCTGCTATGAATTTGATAGCAGTTTGTTGGATGGCCATGCGACGCGGTCATGCCGTCGTGACGGCTCGATGGCTTGCCGCCGTCCTCCCCCATGGTGCTCCATGGTGCAGGCGGGGGAGGTGCCGCTGCACCGTATTGCGGCAATGCCCGTAGGGGCGAACGCGCCAGTCTGCAAGTTCTATCCCATCCCATACGCTCGGTCGGGATGTCGCCGCAGCCGGAGCCGCCTTCGCAATCATTCACTCCCTCCAAATAGCCCCAGAGCAACCGCGTCGCCAAATGGTTCAGCGTCTCTGGACTTCATGGCGGCTCAAATCGAATTTACCCGATAGCATCTTGATATTTTCAGCTTCAGTGCGGTCGATGCATTTACTCTCTGGTAGCACGGAAGGGGTAGCAAGATGGGTTTTCGTTACACGAAAACAGACCGGTCATAGACCGGCATCTTGTTGGGGCTACGGACCTGAAAGGTCCGGCGCCCCAAGCCCCCGGACGCTGCGCTCTGCTGGAGGAGTGCAATGACCCAATCCAACATCCCGGCGAAAGTCGAGCCCACCAAAGGCCGGCCGAAAGCAGCACGCGTCAAAGATCACTGGATCAGCTTCCGGGTGACGGCGGAAGAGCATTTCCAACTTATCGACAAGGCAGAACGCAGCGGCATGGTTCCCGGTGACTATGCGCGGTCGCGTGCGCTGCGTGGTATCGCACGGTCGAAGAAGTCCGCACCGGCAACAGCACCCATCTTCGGTGACGCGACCCGCGTGGTGTTTCACGAACTGCGCAAGCAAGGCGTCAACCTCAATCAGATCGCCCACCACTGCAACCGCAACCAGGTGCCGCTGCCATCCGAAGTGACCGAACTGGCCAAGGTCATAATGGCACTCTGGGAGAAGTTGCTGCGGTCATGATCATCCGCATCCAGGCCAACGGCGGTTCGTTTCGCGGTGCCGGGCTCTACTACCTGCACGACAAGTCGACCGACCAATCGCAGGAAAAGCATCTGAAGCCCAAGACCGACGAACGCGTCTGGTTCACGGAAACACGTAACTGTCTTGAACAGGACCCCGGCCGCGCGCTCGAAGAAATGTGGCGCACGGCCGAGGATCAGGCGTACCTGAAGATGCAAGCCGGCGTGAAGCGAGGTGGACGCGTCTGCGAAGATCCGACCAAGACGTTGTCGATGTCGTGGCACAAGGATGACAGGCCAACGCCGGAGCATATGGTGGAGGCCGCCGATGCGTTGCTGAAGCATATGGGCTGGGACACACATCAGGCCGTCTATGTCGGCCACAACGACACCGAGCACCGGCACATCCACGTGATCCTCAACCGCGTGAGCCCGGACAACGGCCGCACGCTGGACGATTTCCGCGAGCAGAAGCGTGCCCAATCCTGGGCGCTGCAATATGAGCGTCAGCAGGATCAGGTCCGCTGCGAACAGCGCGAGATCAATGCCGCCCGTGAGGCGGGCAGGGCAGAGCACCGTCAACAGGAGGCGGTGAAGACGAACGAGCACGTGAGCGGCGTGACGGACGAAGTCACGGCGGAACGCGCACCAATGGAAACACCAGCGCCATGGCTCGGCCGTGCCGCCAACGATCACCTACCCCACAATGTCATCATGCTGTCGCGTCCGCACGAACAGGAATTCACCGCCCAAGAACAACTGCGTCAGACAAACGACGCCAACGCGCGTGCCAACCACGCTGTCGAACAAAAATCAGAACTGAAGAATCAGCAACGCGCCGAACGGCAAGCGTTCTTCAAGGACGGCGCCAAGTTGTTCAAGGCGACGCGTCACGCCGCCTATGACGAGGTACGCCAGGAGTACAAAGCTGAATGGCGGCAGTTCTACAAGGACAGCGACGCGGCGCAGAAGTCGGCAGAGGCGAGTTCGGAGTCGGCCATCGGTCGTGCCTTCCACTTCGCGCGCGAGGGTCAATGGGATACCGCCCGTGAGGCATTCGGTTACCGCGACAGCGTAAGGGATGCCGTCACCAAGGAATTGGGCGAGCGCAAGGCAGATCTGAAAGCTCGCCAAACCGAGCATCTCCACGAGCGGCAACGTGATGCCTGCGATGCCCTGCGTGATGTCCGCGACGTGCAATACCAAGAGCTGCTGCAACGCCAGCGCGACGAACGCGCCGCGCTGATGGCTGGCCAGACGCTCGGCTCCCTCGGTATTGGCGTGGACCGCCACGCCGATGACGCTGCAAAGTCTTCGCCGGAGCGTGCCGTCAACGAGAACCTGGTGGTCGAGGCCAGTCCCGTTCTGCAGCCGACGAGCGGGCAGGGGATTGAAGTCGCCCACGGCGATGCCAAGCCGCTGGAACAACAGGCTGGTGCGACGGTTGCGCCTCTGTTTCGACCGATCGAGCAATCGCTGGTGTCCGAAGCAGGCGGCGCGGTTGACGTGCCGCACATCGAGACGCCGCAGCAGGTGAGTATTGCGCCTATCCGTGGTGTCAGCGATCTCGTCGCCGGCGGAATTGGCGGCGCAGCGAGCTATCTCGCCGATCAACTCGGTGAACTGTTCGCCCCCACGCCGCCCGAAGTGCGCGAAGCGCAGGCCAAGGCTGATGCGAAACACGCAGCCGAACATGCGGCAAAGCAGCCAGAGCCAGAGGACAAGGCCGCCGCCTACGCGCGCATCATCGACAGTGCTGTACGCCGCGCCGAAGCCGAACGTGCTCAGGAGGGTGACGCCTATTGGAAGGAGCGGGATCGCGGTAAGGGCTGGGAACGGGACCAGTAACGGACCCCCTGGACAGGCCAAGCCAGGGAGTCCTCGAAAACCGGACGGCCGCCGATCTGAAATACAAGCGTCAAAATCTTCGGGATCTCTGCCGTCGTGCCGTTATTGGTATCCATACTGCGGAACTACAAGTGCTCATCGCCAGCCAACACGTTGCCCGTCGGGCCGCTATGCGATCAATAGATGCCGCGCTGTCAGGCCGTCACGCCGGTGCCGTGGCCGCCGTCGTCGCGAAATTCGCCGGTCGGCGAGCCGCGCTGGCGTCAGATGAAGGGCAGGGGCGGGCTGCGGCCCTGCAACAAATTTCGACCGAGGAAGCCCATGAACTGGCGCGTCTTGCGCTTGAGCATGCCGCGGAGAAGCGGGCGTTGCGGAAATCGGTGTTGATGCCTTTGGCGAGACAACAGCGTGCCGCTCGCCGGCAGCTGCGCTTCAGCAACCGTCGGCAGCGGATGATGCTCGCCGTCGAACTCGAACCGCGTCGTCTCCGTCGCCAAACCTCGACGCCATACGTCCGGCATGTTCACTTGCCAAAGTCCAAGTCACCTGCTTTTGACCGGACCCGCCAGTGACGGCTGTTCCACTCCTAGAGCCTGCGCGGGGCGCGTGCAGAAAATTGTACCTATACCTCTATTAAGATCCTCGACCCGTGAGGTTTTTGCGTCATGACCGTGCCACGAAATTCTCGGGAACTGCTGCAAGCCGACATGCGCCGCGCCCAGAACCTCATCAGCAAGTTTCACCCCGACGCGATGGAACCGCAATTCCGCATCGCCACACCGGAAGGCGATCACTGGATTGCTTTGACGTTGCCGGACAACGCCAAGGAACGGGCGAAGCGGTTGGCGCTGCTGTCGGATTTCATGACCTGGAAACTGTCGGCACGGTTCACGCTCCCCAGCGAATTACACGAACCAGATTCCGTGCACGTGGCGGGCATCATGCACAAATAACAGCATGGGTTGCTGTCGCTCATCACGCGCAAGCCTTTGTCCTTCACAGATTCCCGCTGGCTGTCACGCGGTGAAGTGGGCGACGACATTCCGGCGCAGCGTGGCGTTGGGTTTCAACTTCGTCCGAATTTGGTTCCTGCTTTCGCGGCGGCGTTTCTGCAATCCTTGGCACGGCGCACGATACGCTCGCGGCGGGCGAATGTATCGCCGCACTATACGACGCGTATCGACGAGATTTTGCGCGCCCGGGCATAGCCATTTCGCCTTGAATTCTATCGTCAGCCAACGTATAATTTGAACGTGAAGAAGATCAATTTGACTGAAAAAGAACTGGCCCGATGTGACGTGGTTCACGCGTTCAACCGTGGCAACATCACGCGCGTTGCCGCCGCCGAACAACTTGCTGTGACGGTGCGCCAGCTGCATATCCTGCGCAGGCGCTACAAACATCACGGCGACGAAGGGCTGATCGATCGCCGCCGCTTCACTAGAGGCAATTTCTCAAAACCGGCGATCTTGAAAGCGCAGGTGATGGGTCTGATCCGTGTCGACTATGCCGGACTGGGACCGACTGCCGTCTGTCGCAAACTTGCGTCCGATTGTGGTTTGAACCTCCACCTCGAAACAGTGCGCCTATGGATGACCAAGGCCGGTATCCCCACCGCGCGCCAGGGCTCTTATCAGGTTGGTGAAATTGATAGAGCAGCGCGAGCGGTCAAACCAACTTCTGCGACCGATCATAAAAACAAATTTCGGCGAAATCGCTGTCTGCCGCCGCGCCTTTTTCGGGAACACCAAACGACATCACCGGTCGATTGTTCAGCTGATGAACAGACCTTTCTACACGCGACCGCACACGCAAACATATCCGCCGGTCAAAGTGACGATGACAGCCGTCATTCACAGAAATTCGTGCAAGAGCACCAGCAGCCAGACCGAACACCGTCATTGGCTGAACTCGAAGTCCTGTTCGCCGCCAAAGGCACCAGCGCCGAGGCACTCGACGAACTTGTCGTCACGTACGCCATTCAATTGATGGACAAGCTCGGACGCCCTGTCACCGAGGACGAAATCGGTGCCTATATCGACAAATGCGATCCGGATCTGCGTAAGCATCCGGTGAACACCGCAGGGGGCTACGACTTTGGCCGCGGGTTTGAGGCCGTACCAGCAGCGCGCTTGTCGGCGATGAGCTCTTTCAGGCACTCGATACCGTATTCGGTGAATGCCTGGACTTCGCGGTCGTTG
>JANNEU010000414.1:0-6024 GCA_031379035.1 Hyphomicrobiaceae bacterium
TAGCCATGACGTCCGGATCGAACGACATCAAGGCCAGCGGACCTTTGTAACCAAGTGCCAGGGTCGCAATTTTTTGCAAAAAATCCTTCCGCGGTGGCGTCCATTCACTCTTGATCTCGACCAGCAGCGGCCCACGACCGCCGGCAAGCTCGAGAAACGCCGCGAACGATAGGATACGCTCCGATGAGCCGCGATAGGTGAGTTTGGCGATGTCCGCAGGCATGCGCCCGTCGATGCGGCCTTTGAAGTCCATCAGGCGATCCAGGGTCTCGTCATGGAACACGTACGGCGTACCGTCGGCTGCGGGCTGCAAGTCACACTCGACGCCGAACCCAGCTGCGAGACCAGCCTCGAACGCCGGCGTGGTGTTCTCAATCAGTGCGGTTGCCTTGTTATGCAGTCCGCGATGCGCAATCGATTTGACGAACGTGGCACGGTCGAGGGCAACCATCAGCGACTCCTTTGCAATCCCGGCTCCTTGAGTATATCGCTTTGCGCCATCGTTGAAGCGCGGCTCAAGAGTTTACAGGGTCCGGTCGCAGGTCTATAGCGGCGGTCACGTTCGACATTTCTCCTACGACCGGACACATCCCATGCGCGCCGAAGCCAAAGCCCACGCCGAAGCCATCCGCGAATCGCTCGGCTTGCTCCGGAGGTATCTTTGACCCGGATATCGCCAAAGAGCGCCTCGCGGAGCTGAACGCGCGCGCCGAAGATCCAAGCATCTGGTCTGATCCAAAAGTCGCGCAGAAAATCATGCGCGAACGGACCACAATGGAGAAGTCCCTGAAGGCGTTCACCTCGTTCGAAGCCGACTTCGACGACGCAATGACGCTGATTGAGCTGGGCGAAGCTGAAAAAGACGACGCAACGGTTGTCGAAGGCGAAGCGGCACTGCTGCGGCTCAGCCAGGAGGCCCGCAAACGCGAAGTCGATGCGCTGCTGTCTGGCGAAGCCGACGGGATGGATACCTATCTCGAAGTGCACGCCGGCGCGGGTGGCACCGAGAGCCAGGACTGGGCTGAAATGCTCATGCGGATGTACACCAAGTGGGGTGAGCGCCGCGGCTTCAAGGTGACACTCACGGATTTGAGCCCTGGAGACGAGGCCGGCATCAAGGGCTGCACGCTGGAGTTCAAGGGCGAGAATGCCTACGGTTGGCTGAAGACGGAAGCGGGCGTGCACCGTCTCGTGCGCATCTCTCCCTATGACTCGAATGCGCGGCGGCACACGTCATTTACCAGCGTGCAGGTGTACCCGGTGGTCGACGACACCATCGACATCGAGATCAATCCCGCCGATATCGAAATCTCGTTCACGCGCTCGCAAGGTGCCGGCGGGCAGTCGGTCAACCGGACTGAGTCCGCCGTGCGATTGGTGCACAAACCGAGCAACATTATCATCTTCGCCCAAGAACAGCGCTCCCAGCATCAGAACCGCGATATCGCCTTCAAACGCCTGAAGGCGCGTCTCTACGATATGGAGCTGAAGAAGCGGGAAGACAAAGCCGCCGCCGAGCAGTCCGACAAGACCGCCATCGGCTGGGGCCATCAGATCCGCTCGTACGTGCTGCAACCCTATCAGATGATCAAGGACCTCCGAACGGGAACCACATCGGGAAATCCGGCGGCCGTTCTAGACGGCGATATCGATCAGTTTATCGAAAGCGCGCTGGCACAGCGGATGAAAGGCGGCACGGCAGCGAAGGTCGATGACATCGAGTAGGCGGCGACGCCTGCTGAACAGCTCCTTCCACGAGTTTCGACCCTCATGTCAGAACGCCGCGCCTTGCAACTCGCTGTCTGCCTGGGCGGTATCGTTCCGGTTTCGGCTGGTTTGATGGGCGTGGTGATGGGTGCGGGGTTCACCGGCGATGGGCTGAGCGCTGCTGGCGATAGTCATTATCGATATCTGTCCGGCCTGCTGCTGGCGATCGGGCTTTCGTTCTGGTCCATCGTGCCTGGCATCGAAGACGCGGCCCGCCCGGCCCGCCTCCTGACCACACTCGTGGTGGTCGGTGGGTTGGCGCGGCTCTACGCTTTGGCCCATGTCGGCTGGCCATCATGGCCGATGATGGGCGGACTGGTCATGGAGCTGGTGGTGACACCGGCGCTCTGTGTTTGGCAGGCGCGCGTGGCGGCCCAAGCCCGCACGGCCGCGCAATCGAGTGTGCAAGCATGAAACTTTCACCGTGACTGCTGCGTACTTGGATTGTGTTCTGGCTCTCGTCCGGGATTTCACCACGTAACCGATAGGTCCAATGCTATTCCGCAACACCATCACTGCCATTCTGACCAGCGTCACGCTAGCGATAGGCATGGTGTTTCCGATGGCAGCCTTCGCGGCCGGTGACTTCTTGAGCCGCCTGGTTGCTGACGGCGGGCCTTCCACCACGACCGACATTGCCTATGGCAAGCACCCGCGACAAAAACTCGACGTGTATCAGCCGTCCACACCCTGCACGTCTGGTCCTATCGTCCTTTTCCTTTACGGCGGCGCTTGGACGAGCGGTAACCGCGGCACCTACGGATTTGTCGGGTCCGCACTGGCCGCCCGCGGCATCACGACAGTGGTTCCAGACTATCGGCTGTTTCCGGAGGTCAAGTTTCCAGACTTTGTCGATGACGCGGCGCTCGCCTATGGCTGGGTCGCCAAAAATATCGCGCAATCGGGCACAAAAGCGCGCCCTATCTTTCTTATGGGACACTCGGCGGGTGCCCATTCAGCAGCCCTGCTCGCCTATGACCAAAGCTACTTGACGCGCGCAGGCGCAAACCTGCCAAAGCCGGCGGGGCTTGTTGGGCTTGCCGGACCCTACGCGTTCGATCCGACGACGTGGCCCTCAACCAAGGACATCTTTTCAACCGCCAAAACCGCCAACAGTGCACGTCCTGTCAGTTTTGTGCGCGCCGGCGCGACGCCTGCGCTTTTGCTGCATGGTGCAGACGACACAACCGTAAAAATGTTCAATACGCGTGATCTCGCAAAGGCCTTGCAGGCGGCCGGTACGCCAGTCGAGACCGCCGAGTACCCCGGCATTGGCCATGTTGGATTGATCCTCACTCTTGCCGGACCTTTACGGTGGCGCGCGCCAACACTGGCCGACACGGTGTCATTCGTCGAGCGGAACGCGGGCCCTCAAGCGGTGTGCCAACCCGCGAAGCGATGACTGTGCGCTCATGGTGCGGTCGTCTTGCTGACTACCGCCGCTGTGTCACGGCTGAACACAACTGCGCGAGCTGAACGGAAAACAGCAAGGAATTTCTGGAAGCGCCCGTTCTTTCGCGCGACACTCACGGCGTGACCCACCCCCGATGGAGACACCCAATGCAAAAGCGATATCTACTCCGGTCCTGCGCAACGGCACTGGCACTGGCTGCTACTGCACTCGTCGCGATCCCGAGCGCTGACGCCGCCCGCCGCGATGACGGCAGCAGCGTGACGGGTTGCAGCCGCTATGGACGCGGCTGCGTCTCTGGTCCGACCCGTCGTGGCCGGTATGAGCAGGAAGTCCGACTGCCGGGTGGGACTTGGTATGGCTGCCGCGGCGATTGTCGTGATACGCTCCGGTCAGAGACGGTGGATTTCTGGGACGAACACCAACGGCGTGAAGGCGGATCACGTCGCGGCAAGTAGCTCCCGCACGAGGACACAGCATGGCCGTTGCAGAGCTCAAGCCAGCTGCGCCGGCCCGCCCTGTATCTCATGTTGTATTTGACGTCGGCGGCGTGCTGCTCGACTGGGACCCGCGCTATCTTTACCGAAAGGTCTTTGCTGATCCAGCCGAGATGGAGTGGTTCCTGGCCAACGTCTGCACGGGCGCATGGAACACTGCCCAGGACAAGGGAAGGCCGTGGCCAGAAGCAGAAGCCGAGGCCATTGCGCGGCACCCCAAGTACGCTGCGCAGATCCGGGCGTTTCGTGCGCGCTGGCCGGAGATGATTGCGAGCCCTATCGCTGATACGGTCGACATTCTGGAAGCACTCGCCGCGCGCGGCGTACCGCTCTATGCCATTACCAATTTCGCTGCTGACACGTTTCGGCTCGCCCGCGAGATCTATCCGTTTTTCCGGCTTTTCCGCGGCATCGTCGTGTCTGGCGAGATCGGCATCTTGAAGCCTGACGCCGCGGTCTTTCGGCGCCTTGCAACCGACTTCGAGATCGACTTGACAGACTGCCTGTTCATCGACGACGTGCAAAAGAACGTTGATGGGGCCAGTGCAGTCGGCATGGCCGGTGTGCGTTTTGAGACACCAGCCCAACTCCGCGCCGATCTGGTCGCACACAGCATCCCCGTGTAGGCTGCACTGAAATCAGGCCAAGCGCCCGGGGAGAGACCGTATGACAAAATCCGCCATGAACGGGGCAGAAAGCCTTGTGCGTACGCTGCTGGGCGGCGGGGTGGATGTGACTTTTTCCAACCCCGGAACCAGCGAGATGCACTTCGTCGCCGCGCTGGATCGTGTCGACGGTATGCGCGCGGTGCTGTGCCTGTTTGAGGGTGTGGCCACGGGCGCTGCGGACGGCTATGCGCGCATGGCGGACAAACCGGCGGCCACGTTGCTGCATCTCGGGCCCGGGTTTGGCAATGCGCTGGCCAATGTGCACAATGCCAAGAAGGCCAACTCGCCGATGATCAATATCGTCGGCGAGCACGCCATTGCCCACAAGCGCTATGATAGCCCACTCACGTCCGACATCGAGGCCATCGCCAAACCCGTGTCGCACTGGGTGCGAACTGGCTCGTCCAGCCTGACGATTGCCGCTGACGGCCGCGACGCCATCATCGAAGCCCGCCGCGCACCGGGCCGGATTGCCACACTTGTCTTGCCAGCTGACACGGCTTGGGGTGAAGGGTCGGGACCCGTTGCTGTGCCGCCAGAGCGCAATCGCTCCAAGGTGGATGACGCTGCCGTGCGCGATGTGGCGGCACTGGTGGCGCAAGGCGCATCCACCATGCTGCTGATCGCCGACGTTGGTTTGCGGGCGGATGCGCTCGCGTGGGCGTCACGCGTCGCACAGAAGACTGGCTGCCGCCTTATGGCACCGGGTGCCAATGCGCGAGTGGAGCGCGGTGCGGGGCGCGTCTCCATTGGCCGCATCCCGTATCCGGTCGATCAGGCACTCGCGCTCCTCAAGGATGTGAAGAATCTTGTCCTCGTCGGCGCAACGCCACCGGTGGCGTTCTTCGCCTACCCGGGCAAGCCCAGCGTCACGACACCGCCAGGCTGTGCGATCTCAACACTCGCTGAGCCGCACGAAGATCTGGCCAACGCCCTTGAACGGCTCGCCGATGTGGTCGGCGCACGCAAGACTGCACCCACACTCGCAGCCCCCAAAACACCCCCCATGCCCACCGACCAGAACCTCACCCCCGAAACCATCGGTGCGGTGGTCGGCGCGCTGATCCCAGAGGGTGCCATCATCTGTGATGAAAGCGTTACCACCGGCCGCAACTTCTTCGCCACGACGGAAGGCTCACCGCGCCACGACTGGCTGCAGTTGACCGGCGGCGCAATCGGGGAGGGCATGCCCTTGGCGGTGGGTGCCGCCATTGCCTGTCCGGGACGCAAGGTGATCAATTTGGAGGCTGACGGGTCCGCCATGTACACGGTGCAGGCGCTGTGGACGCAAGCCCGCGAGAAACTCAACGTGCTGACGATCATCTGGGCCAATCGCGCCTATCGCATCTTGCGCAACGAGTTGGCTAACGTGGGTGCCGAAAACCCCGGCCGCAAGGCACACGACATGCTGTCACTGGATAATCCGGCGATTGATTGGGTGTCGCTTGCGCGCGGCATGGGTGTCGATGGCTGCCAAGTGACCACCACAAATGCGTTTGCAAAAGCGATGAAGGCGGGTTTGGCAGAGAAGGGTCCGTATCTGATCGAAGTGGTGATTTGAAATTGCTTTCGTGAAAGACCCTATGCCCGCCACCATCCTCATCGTTGCGCTCGGCGCCTCCAACACCTACGGCGAGGGCGTGGCGCGGCACGAGAGTTATCCAGCGCAACTGGAGTTGCT
>JANNEU010000457.1:0-3129 GCA_031379035.1 Hyphomicrobiaceae bacterium
CGTGAAGCCGGCCTGCTTGGCGATCTTGAACAACTCGGGCACCGCGTTGGAGCGCACAAATGCCCAGTCTTCCTGCTTGGAAAACAGCACGTCGATCATGGGCACGGTTTTTTCGCCGCCCGCGCAGCGCGCCAGCATGGATGCAGCGGCCGCGAGGGTGTCCAGCGGGAACTCGCGCATGATGAAGCGCACTTTGCCAGTTGCGATGTACTTCTCTTTGAGAGTCGGGAAGACCTTATTGTGGAACGTGCCACAGTGCCCACATGTCATCGAGGCGTACTCGACAATGGTGCAGGGCGCGTCAGCCTTACCGAGCACAAGATCGCCGAGCGCGTCGGGTTTCATCAGCTCATCAATCGAAACCGGCGCATCGGCCTTTTTCTGGGCCCATGCCGTTCCCGACACTGCCAATGCAGCTGCACCTGTCGCTGTGCGCAAGATGGCGCGGCGGGAGGGAGCAAAAAACGTCATCGGGGCAGACTCCTGGAGCATTGGCTGGTTGCACGGCGCATAGCACAACTGATCAGTCTTATTAAAGGCTAGCCCGGTTGAACTGATCGTGAACATCGGCCAGCGGCACCAAAGTGCCACGCCCCGAATAGCCTAGTTCAGGGCTGCTGATGGGCTGTCGGCCTCAATCATCAGCTGGGCGCGGCAGAGGCGCGCATAGGCCCCTTCACGGGCCAGCAGGTCGGCGTGGGTGCCCACCTCAACGATGGCACCATTGTCCATGACACAGATGATGTCTGCACGCTGCACGGTTGAGAGCCGATGCGCGATGACGAGCGTCGTGCGGTTGGTGGTGAAGCGGGCGAGGGCATCCTGCACAAGCCGCTCAGATTCGGTGTCGAGCGCGCTTGTTGCCTCGTCGAGCAGCAGAATCGGCGCATTCTTGAGAATCGCACGCGCCAGCACGACGCGCTGCTTCTGTCCGCCCGACAGCCGCGCACCACCATCGCCGGTCATAGTGTCGTAACCTTGGGGTTGCGCCATGATGAAGTCGTGGGCAGCGGCGGCTTTTGCGGCGGCGATGATCTCGTCGTTGGTCGCATCGAGGCGGCCAAGCGCAATGTTGGCACGAATGGTGTCGTCGAACAGCGTGATATCCTGGCTGACGATGGCAACCGCGCTGCGCAGGCTCGCAAGCGTCACATCACGCACGTCCTGGCCATCGATCAGGATCGCGCCGGACGTGACATCGAACAGCCGCGGCACCAGATTGACAACGGTTGACTTGCCCGCCCCAGAACGGCCGACAAAGGCGACTGTCTTGCCGCCGGGCACCACCAGCGAAAACTCACGCACCGCCGGGAGATCGCTGCGCGTCTCGTAGGCGAACGCGACCTTCTGGAAGGCAACCTCGCCCTTCGAGACCGCCAGCGCCTTGGCACTGGGACGGTCGATGACCTTGGGCATATCGTCCAGCAAGCCATAAAGCCGCTCCAACGCGGCAATACCCTCCTGGACGCCCGAGGAGAAGTTACCAACGGATCGGAGCGCGCTGGCCGCCATCAACAGGGCGGTCATGAACGCCATGAAGTCGCCGGTCGTCGAAATCCCGGTCGAGACGCGCCAACTGGCGAGCGCGATAACGCCAGCGATGGCAAGGCCAGCGCAGGCTTCAAGCATCGGCCCCAGCCGCGCACGGGCTCGGATCGCCTTCATGCGCAGCCGGAAAATATGCTCAAAGTTCTCGCTCAATTTGCTGGTGGCGTAGTCTTCCAGACGGAATGTCTTGATGAGGCGGGCACCGGCCAGCTTCTCGGTCAGGGCGGCCGTTGTTTCGCCGACCTGATGCTGCGTCTGCTTGGCAACACGGCGCAGCCGCTGGCTGATCAGCACGATCGGCAATATGGCGATCGGAAACACACCGAGCACGATCATCGACAGCATCGGATCGAGATAGATCATGTACGCAACGAGACCGATCACTGTCAGTGTGTCGCGCACTACAGTGTTAAGCGTCGCCTGACAGGCCCCCTGGATCACGCCCACATCATTGGTGAGCCGGGAGACCATGTGCCCGGTGCCCTCGCGCGAAAAGCGGGCGTAGTCGGCACTGATGAGGTGGCGGAAGGCGCGCGTCTGCAGGTCTGTGCCGAGGCGGAAGATGGTCCGGTTGGAAATGGTCTGGTGCAGGAAGAGGCAGATACCCCGCAGGGCTGTCACCGCGATAATGCCAGCCAGCACCCACTTCAGCGGGCCCATGTCGCCCTGGCCGATGGAGTTGAAAGCCAGCTTGATGATCACCGGGTAGCCGCTGGTCGACGCAGCGAGCGCCACGCCAACCGCGAACGATAAGGCAATCTGACGCCAGCGCGGCCGCACCCACTCGCGCGCGAAGCGGCCAAGGACAATGCGCGCCTGCGGGTCAAAGGCCATGCGTCTTAGAAAGGCGCGGATGGCGTCGAGGGGGCCGGTTTCAGGGGATTGAGACGCCGGGGGATGCTGGTCGGCAGTGGCCATGTCGCAGCAGTCCCTCCCCGTCCAAACTGATGCGGCAATTCGCTAAATGCCGCTTCTGCCAAGAAATTCTGAGCCACCTACCGGTTGTTCCCGGGCAGATCAACGTCGAGACACGCGCATACACCAACCCCGGCAGTTCGGAAACCGCCGGGGTCGATGTCTGTTACAGAACAGTTATGCGCAATTGTGGCCATGCCACACTGCACCGGCCAGGTTATTGAGGTTTACGGTATTCCTTGTGGCAGCCGCCGCAGTTCGCGCCGATCTTGGGCCACTCAGCCTTAAAGCTGGCTTCGTCCTTGATGGCTGCTGCCGCCGCCGTCGCATCGGCCGCCATTTTGTCGAAGCGGCCTTCGAAGTCAGCCTTCTTTTCCAGATTGTGGGCAGAGCAGCCGTGTCGCCGGTCTTGCTATCGTCTGGGAACAGGCCTTTCAGCTTTGGTGCTCCTTCGGCGAGTGTTTTCAACGAGGCCTGCACCTTGGCGAGGTCGAAGGGAACTTCGCCTTTCATCATGCCGCCCGGCTCCTTCAGGGCGCCACCGAAGGTTTTGAGGATATCCTTGCGCTGGCCGATGGCCGCGCTCTGGGCGTAAACAACAGTAGCACCAACGGCGAGAGCCGCGACGGCAGCAACGATACGGAGCATGCAGGACCTCCAGAAAAG
>JANNEU010000019.1:0-38783 GCA_031379035.1 Hyphomicrobiaceae bacterium
GCGGTCGTGGGCCGCTGCTGGTCGAGATCAAGAGTGAATGGACGCCACCGCGGAAGGATTTTTTGCAAAAAATTGCGACCCTGGCACTTGGTTACAAAGGTCCGCTGGCCTTGATGTCGTTCGATCCGGACGTCATGGCTATGATGGCGGTCCTCGCACCGGGCATCCCGCGCGGGATTGTCTCGGGCACCTACGCAGGTCCAGGCTGGCAAGTGGAAACGCTTGGGGCTGAACGCGCTGAACGGCTGACCCATCTGCTGGAGTCGCGCGCCGCCGCGCCTTCATTCTACGCATACGACGTTAACGCGTTGCCTACGGCCGTCATGCGCTATGCCCGCGAGGTGCAGGGTCTGGCTCTCTTCACTTGGACCGTCCGGACGACTGCGGATCGCAAAGCGGCACAGCAGTGGGCGGATGCCGCAATCTTTGAGGGCGAGGCACCGTAAGTGAGCATTAAGCGCGTCAGGTTAGGCTCACGGCCGGCGCATCCCTTTCGCCATCAAAATCGCATCGGCCTCGGCACCCATCAAATAAGCGATGAGGGCGCGGGAGGCGTCCGCGTCCCGCGCCGCCGCCCCGACACCAGCGGCATAAATCGTTAGGTTCTGGATCTCCGCCGGCAGCGGTCCCACCAGCGTCACGCCTTTGACCGGCAATATTTCACTAATCTGGTGGATGGCGAGATCGGCCTCGCCGCTGGCGACGAGGTCGGCCACATAGCCTCCCGACTTCAGTTTTGCCTTGGCGCGGACGGCTTCAGCGATACCCAGTCTTTCGAGCAGCTTGTCGAAATAGATCCCACTAGAGCCACCAGCTTTAGGATCAATGTAGGCGACAGCGCGGGCCGCGAGCAGCGCCTGCTTAAATTCCTCGACGGTGCCGATTGGCGGCTTAGCCGCCCCATCTTTGACCGCCACACCGATGCCCACCGCGGCGATATTGGCGTCACTGCCGGCCACCACCTTCGCCTGCTTGGTGAGATCGGCAACAACCGCAGGCGTGATGATCGCCACGTCAAACGTCTCGCCCGCACCGATGCGGCGTGCCAGATCTCCGGCGGTGCCGTTGTCGATGATCAGTTTATGCCCGGTCTTGCCCTCAAATCCCGGTTGCAATGAGATGACGACCGCTTTCATCGCGCCTGCCGTCAGCACCTTGATGTCTGCGGCAGCGACCGTGTTGCTGGCTCCGCCAAGTAGGATTGTGCAGCAGAGGAGGGCCCAAAGCAGGGTGAAGCGTTTCAACATCGGGAATTGGCCTCGGGAGCCGCACATGCGGTGGTATCGCGTCAGAACAGCTTCATGCCCGGCGGGATTGGAAGCCCCGCCGTTGCTTCTTGCATTTTGGTTTGCATGAGAACCTCGGCTTTGCCTTTTGCATCGGCGCAGGCCGCAATAATCAAGTCCTCGAGCATGTCGGCATCCTCGGGTTTCAACAGCGACGGATCAATTTTCATGCCCTTGACGTCGCCCTTACCGGTGAGCGTCGCTTTGACAAGTCCACCGCCTGATTGTCCCGTCACTTCCATGGCTGCGAGATCGGCCTGCATCTGCTGCATCTTGCCCTGCAGCTCCTGCGCCTTCTTCATCATGCCCATGATGTCTTTCATGGTGTCGCTCCTGTGGAGTTATGGATCAGGCGCACTCAACCGTTGGCCTGTTCGTCTGACTTCTTGCGGGGTGTCACCTTGACCGATGTGATCTTGGCACCTGGGAACGTTTTCAAAACTTCGGAGACGGCGGGATGTTGTTGCAGGCTTTCGAGCTCTGCGGCGGCTAGCTCGCGTTGGACCTGTCCGACCGGCTTTTCGCCGGGCCGCGGGGAAAGCGCGATCATCCAGCGCCGCCCGGTCCAGGCGTTGAGCCGTTCGCGCAGGTGATTGCCGAGTTCCTTGGGTGCTTTCGGAAGCAGATGGATGTCGATCGCGCCTTGCGCCGCATCGAATTTCACGAGGCTCACGTTTTCTTCGAGGTGGATTTTCAGCAGGCCGTCGCGTTTGCGGCCAACGAGTTCGATCACGTCCGCGAACGAGCCGACGCGCTCCGGTGCCGCGGGCGCGCCGTGCATGGTGGGGCCGATGTCGGCTTCTTCATCAGAGAGTTCGTCGTCGGGGTATTCTGCATCCGGCGCACCGGCCGCAGCGTCGGCACCATAGTCGTCCATGGAGGCCACAGGTGGCGGCTCTTGCGATGCGGCGGAACTATACGCGCCAATTTTTGCCACCGGCGCTGGCGCGGCCGCCGGTGCGTCTTCCCAAGGTGGCGGTGGCGCAGAGCCGGTCGATGGCGCGGGCTTTGGCGCGGTCGCGACAGGCCGGGGGACCGGGGCTGCGTTGATGGGCCCGCGCGGTTCGGCTTGTGACGCCGCCGGGCTCACCGGTGCATGGCCAGTCATCGCACCGCCGTTGCCCAAGGCACGGATCAGTTCATCGGGCGCCGGCAGATCGGCCGTATAGGCGAGACGGATCAGCACCATTTCAGCTGCGGCCAGCGGCTGGCCAGATTTCTGGGTTTCTTCGAGGCCCTTGAGCAGCATTTGCCACGCGCGGGAGAGAATGCCGATCGAGAGCTTGCCGGCCATCTCGGTCGCACGGCCGCGTTCTTCTGGCGACAGATCCTCGCCGGCAGACTGTGCACCGGCGATCTTGGCGCGGGTGACCAGATGCACGGCTTCCCCGACGTCGGCCAGGACTTGCGACGGCTCCGCGCCATCGTGGTGAAGGCTAGCGAGTGCCGTGATGGCGTCTCCCGCTCGCCCACCAAGCACGTGCTCCAGCAGGTCAAAGATGCGACCACGATCAGCGAGGCCGAGCATGGCACGGACGTCAGGTGCTGTAACCTTGCCAGAGCTCATGGCAATGGCTTGGTCGAGGATCGACAGTCCGTCGCGGACAGACCCTTCAGCGGCGCGGGCTATGAGAGTGAGTGCGTCGTCGGCAGCCTCAGCCCCCTCTGACGCGATGATTTTCTTGAAATGCGCGGCGAGTACGGGGCCTTCGACGCGCCGCAAGTCAAAGCGCTGGCAGCGCGACAGCACCGTGACCGGAACTTTGCGGATCTCGGTCGTGGCGAAGACGAACTTCACATGCTCAGGCGGTTCTTCGAGCGTTTTCAGCAACGCGTTGAACGCGTTTTTCGAAAGCATGTGGACCTCGTCGATGACGAAGACCTTCATGCGGGCAACAAGCGGCTTGTAGCGCGCGCTCTCAATGATCTCGCGCACGTCATCGACGCCGGTGTTGGAGGCGGCGTCCATTTCGACGACGTCGGGATGACGGCTCTCCATGATGTCGGCGCAGTGGCGGCCGAGCTCAGGCATATCGATGGTGGGCTTGGTAATGCCCTCGCGCTCGTAGTTGAAGGCGCGAGCAAGGATGCGGGCGGTCGTCGTCTTGCCGGTCCCACGCACGCCGGTCAGCATATAGGCTTGCGCAATGCGGCCTGTGACAAAGGCATTGCGCAGCGTCTGGATCAAGGCGTCTTGCCCGATCAGGTCGTCGAACGTCCGCGGCCGGTATTTCCGCGCCAGCACCACGTAGGGCTTGGCAGGGGCGGCCGGCATATCGGAAGTGGGTTTTTTCGCCATGGCCGGCCCTATCGGAGGGCCGCACAGGAGCGGCCTCGTCGCGCCCGGCTCCTCGTCACGTCCGGTTCGCGGAACGCGTGTTGGACGCGACTGTAAGAAAAGAGAGGCTGGCACGACCCGGCTCGGGCTCGTTGGGGCTGCTTCCTTCCGGACCTGACCCGGTTGGCGAGTGATCCGTCCGCACCAACCTCTCCAAAGGCGTATCTATAGACGGCCCGCCCCAAGTGCAACCCGGCGCAACAAAATGTCCCCCGCCCGCTCTTGACCGTCCCCGCCGCGCGGCTGTCCATGGCGCTTCAGCCCGCCCGTTGCCCCAACACCTGCCAATTCACCACATTGGCCTCGATGATCCGGTTGTCGAACACCGACAGCACGTTCTCGACGGCTGCAATCGACATGCGTTCGACAGATTCGGTGGTGACGCCGGCCATATGGGCTTGGAAGACGACGTTTGGCAGTTGAAACAGCGGATGGTCTTTAGGCGGCGGCTCGCGCAGCAGCACGTCAAGGCCCGCGCCGGCCAGCTTCTTAGTCTTCAGGGCCGTGTAGAGCGCGTCTTCATCCACCAAGCCGCCGCGTGCGGTGTTGATCAGGATCGCGCTGGGCTTCAGCAGGGCCAGCCGGCGCGCATCCATCATGCCCATGCTGTCGGGTGTGCGCGGGCAATGGATGGTGACGACATCGACGAGCGGCAGGGCGTCGTCGAGTTGTCCAACCGGCGTCGCGCCCAGGGCTTCGATCTTATCCGGTGCCAGGAACGGATCGAACACGTGCACGTCCATCTCCATGGCGATGGCACGCTTGACCACGCGGCTACCGATGCGGCCGCAGCCGATCACCAGCATGGATTTGCCGAAGATATCGCCGGGCATGGTGGTCATGCGATCCAACCAGCGACCCTCGCGAACGAGGCGGTCCTGATCGTTGCTGCGCTTGATGAGCTGGAAGAGCATGTGGAACGCCTGCTCGGCGACCGAGGGCGAATTGGCGGTGCCAGCCGTCATCAGCGGAATGCGGCGCGGCTCCAAGGAAGGAATATCGATCATGTCGAAGCCGACGCCGACCCGGGCGACGACTTCCAGCGCCGGCGCTGCCGTAAGCTCCGGCACGCTGATGGCCTGGACGCCCAGCACGACTGCATGGACGTTCGGATTGGCTTGCAAAACGGCGCAGAACTCTGCGCCAGTAATGTTTTGTGGGAACGGGATCTGCTTCACGTCAGGGCGTTGTGCCAAGAGCGCACGGCCGCCCTTGCCGAGCGTATCGATAAAGGCAACGCCTTTGGTGTTCTCGGTCATCTGAGCGGGTCCCCTGATTTCATCTGGCTAATACGATACCGGCCAAGGTAGTTTGGAGACGGGCGCTTGCAAATAGGGTTCAGGGTCGGCCATTGTTCGCTATTGGCAGCGCAGACAGCCGCTGACTGCATAGAGTTTTCGTATTTTACAACTCGAACGAGGTTCCCCGTATGTCGACTCCCGCGACACCCCCCGGTTTTGCCACTCTTGCCATCCACGCTGGTGCCTCTCCCGATCCAACCACCGGCGCACGCATTACGCCGATTTATCAGACCGCAGCCTATGTCTTCAACGATGTCGATCACGCGGCGTCGCTATTTGGCCTTGAGGCGTTCGGCAACATCTACACGCGCATCGGCGGGCCCACGCAATCGGTGCTGGAGGCCCGTGTGGCGGCGCTGGAAGGCGGGACGGCGGCGCTGGCAGTGGCCTCAGGGCATGCGGCGCAGGTGATTGTGTTTCACACGCTGATGGAGCAGGGCGACACGTTTGTCGCCGCACGCCAGCTCTACGGCGGCTCGGTCAATCAGTTCAATCACGCGTTCAAGAAATTTGGCTGGGGCGTCGAGTGGGCCGATGGCACCGATCCCGAGAGCTTTGAGCGTGCCATCACGTCGACAACGCGTGCGATTTATTGCGAAAGCATCGCCAACCCGGGCGGCGTCGTGATCGATCTCGACGCCATCTCGAAAATCGCCAAGAAACACGGACTGCCGTTGATCGTCGACAATACGATGGCCTCGCCGTACTTGTGCCGCCCGAAAGATCACGGTGCCGACATCGTCGTCCATTCGCTGACGAAGTTCCTTGGCGGGCATGGCAACTCGATCGGCGGGATTATTGTCGATTGCGGCACCTACGACTGGCTCAAGGCCAAGCATAAGTACAAGACGCTTGTTGAGCCAAACCCCAGTTACAATGGCATGAAACTGGCCGAGACGTTCGGCAATTTCTCATTTGCGATTGCCTGCCGGGTGATGGGGCTGCGCGATCTCGGGCCGGCGATTGCGCCAATGAATGCGTTCTTGATTCTGACCGGCATCGAGACGTTGCCGCTGCGCATGGAGCGGCATTGCTCCAACGCGCTGGCCGTAGCCCAGCACTTGGCCAAGCATCCGAAGGTGGCGTGGGTGAACTATGCCGGCCTGCCGACCGCCAAGGATCACGCCATCCAGAAGCGGATTTCGCCGAAGGGGGCGGGTGCCGTGTTCACGTTCGGGCTGAAGGGTGGCTACGATGCCGGCGTCAAGCTGGTGTCAGGCGTCAAGATGTTCTCGCATCTGGCCAACATCGGCGATACGCGGTCGCTGATTATTCATCCAGCGTCGACGACGCACCGTCAGCTCACAGACGCGCAGCGTGTGGCGGCAGGGGCCGGGCCGGATGTGGTACGGTTGTCCATCGGCCTCGAAGACATTGCCGATATTATCGCCGATCTCGACCAGGCGCTTTGACAACCAACTGTGCCGCCGTCCCGCCCTGGCGGGGCGGCGCAGCGGCACGTCAGCCGCGGTGCAACTCTTCCATCACATCCGGCAGCACGCAGCCAACCTCATGAATGACAAAGGCAGTGAGCGTTCCGACCAGCGCGCCGGCGGCGATGACATAAAGCGGCCCGTTCGCAACCTCTCCGGCAATGGTGATCATGTGCCCAAGGATGAGAAACGCCGCTGCAAGCGCGACGGCTCCAGCGGCCAGGAAGATTGTGAACAGCCCAGCCGTAACACGGCGCTCAGACAGAAAACGCATACCCTAGTCCTCTCGCACGCGACTGGAACACCTGCGCGCCCGTATGCTGATTTAGACGCAAATTGGAGGTGGTTGACAAGCGGTAAATTTGGGACAGCAACTGTCTTAAAATGAGACAAGGCAATGTGTTAACGTTGCCGAAGACCTTAAGATTGGCAGCAAGTGCGACCCTCGAAGCGCGCCGTGGCGATGGCCGCAGACCCGCTGCCGCGACGGCTTGAGCAGGTCAATTGCAGCGGGTTCCGAACGCCCAGAGCAGTGCCGGCGCAGGTCTGAGAGCAGTGTCAGCGCAACTCTTGTCCGACCTGCCTTGCTCGGCCATAGTGTTTGCGCACGGTGGGCATAGGCCTCGTTGCCAAAAGATTCGATCATCGGGAGGACTACATGCCCATCGACCGCCGTTCAGCGATCAAGACAACTCTTGCCGGCGCGGTATTCGCCCCAGCCGTTCTGCGCGTTACCACTGTGCACGGCGCGGAATTCACGCTGAAATATGCCAATAACTCGCCCGTAACCCATCCGCTGGTGATCTGGACCAAACAGGCCATCGAATCCATCGCCAAGGAAAGTGGCGGTAAAGTCGAGATACAAATGTTCCCCAACAACCAGTTGGGCTCCGACACCGATATGTTGAGCCAGCTCCGCTCGGGTGCCATTGAGTTCTTCACACTATCGCCACTGATCCTGCAGACGCTCGTCCCCAAGGCAGCGATCAGCGGTATCGGTTTTGCGTGGCCTGGCTACGACAAAGTCTGGCCAGCCATGGACGGCGAACTCGGTGCCTTTGTGCGCGCTGAGATCGCCAAGTCGGGCCTGCATACCTTCGAAAAGATGTACGACAATGGCTTCCGACAGATCACCTCGTCCACCAAGCCCATCAATACACCGGCCGATCTTGATGGCTTCAAGATCCGCGTCCCACCGAGTCCCCTATGGACCTCCATGTTCAAGGCCTTTGGTGCGGCACCTGCCCCGTTGAACTTCTCGGAGGTGTATTCCGCCCTGCAGACGAAAGTGTTCGAAGGTCAGGAAAACCCGCTGGCGATTATCGCGGCGGCCAAGCTCTTTGAAGTTCAAAAGTATCTCGCCAAGACCAACCACATGTGGGACGGATTCTGGTTCCTCGCTAACGGCAAGATGTGGGCCGGACTGCCGAAAGATGTGCAGACAGTCATTGCCAAGGGCTTCAACGATCACGCCATCAAGCAGCGCGAGGAGATTGCCAAGCTCAACGCCTCGCTGGAGAAGGAACTGTCCGAGAAAGGACTGACCTTCAACGCCGTCGACAACGCCAAGTTCCGCGAGAAACTGGCAGCCGGCGGTTTCTACAAGGAATGGCAGGAGAAGTTTGGCCCGGAAGCTTGGGGTTTGCTGGAAAAATATGCCGGCAAGATCTCCTGATCGCACAAGAGTGCACGCACGCAGGCATGCGGCCGGGGCGACCCCGGCCGCATCGTCCGTTTTATGGCACCGGGCGCCGGCGGAGCGATGCCAGTGACGGTTACAGCGCCAGGTTCATCACAAGGCCGTGCCCCCACAAGGCCCATCCCGGGCCGGGCCGCAGCTGTGTTTGCAGCCAGCCTCGCCTTTGAAAGCGTCGCACGCCGCTTTGAGGGCACCGATGCGCTCAACGGCGTGTCTCTGGCCGTTGATCCTGGTGAGATCGTTTGTCTCCTGGGCCCCTCGGGTTCGGGCAAAACGACGCTGTTGCGCATCGCCTCCGGCATCGAACGCCCGACCGGCGGGCGGGTCCTGATCGATGGTGTCGAAGTGGCCGGACCGAGCGCATTCGTGCCGCCAGAGAGCCGCGGCGTCGGCCTGATGTTTCAGGACTTTGCGCTTTTTCCCCATTTGACGATTGCGCAGAATGTATCATTTGGCCTTCGCCGCCTCTCCCAGTCTGAAAAGCGCGCCGAGGCATTGTCTGTTCTGGATCGTGTGGGTTTGAGCCGTCTCGCAGACGCATACCCATCGACCCTCTCGGGGGGCGAACAGCAGCGTGTGGCCCTCGCTCGCGCTATTCTGCCCCGGCCGCGTGTGATGCTGATGGACGAGCCGTTCTCTGGTCTCGACGTGCAGCTCCGCGAGCAATTGCAGGGCGAAACGCTCAAACTTCTCGCCGAGACCCGCGCCACCTGCCTTATGGTGACCCACAGCCCGGACGAGGCGATGCGCATGGCCGACCGGATCGCCGTCATGCGGAACGGCCGCATCGTGCAGGTGGGGCGGGCTGAAGAACTCTATCGCAATCCGGCCGACCTGTTCGTCGCGCGGCTGTTCTCCGAGATCAACGAAATCGCCATGACGGTCACACGCGGTGGGCTTAAAACACCTGTCGGCACATTTGCAGCACCAGACCTCATCGAAGGCGAACCAGCACGGCTCTGTATCCGCCGCAGTGCGATCCGGGTTGCAGCTCCTGGCAGCGGGCTCCAGGCGCGTGTCCTCAAGCGGCGCTTTCTCGGTGATACCATGCGGGTCGAACTGGCCGTCGAGGGCTTTGACCAGCCGCTGTCGATGAGTGTGCCGGAGGATCAGGCACCGCCGCTAGCCGACGATGTAACAATCGTTATCGATCCAGCGGGTGTGCTGGTGTTTCCCGCAGGACCCTAGAGTGCTTCCGGAAAAGTGTGCAGCGGTTTTCCCGAAAGAAGCACGACCAAACAATGAGCGAGGGTCGTTCCTCGATTCCACCAAGAGCGGAACGACCCTAGGGCGTCGGCTGGCGCGCCAAATCGCCTCTCGACGGAAGGGGCCGCAATCCGGCATGCAGCGGCCATGGCCGCATATTTGAGGCGAAGCAGCGTGGCAATCGACGCAACATCAGGCCGTACCTTGGCACCAGAGCTGGCTCTTATCGTGCCCACGTTCAACGAGCGCGGCAACCTGCGCACGCTGGTCGGCCAAATCGAGGCGGCGCTGGGTGCCCGTCGCTGGGAGCTCATTTTTGTGGATGACAGCTCGCCCGATGGCACCGCAACCCTCGCCCGTGAGATGGGTCGCGAAGATCCACGCATTCGCTGCATTCATCGTATCGGACGGCGCGGCCTAGCGGGTGCCTGCATCGAGGGTTTTCTTGCCACCTCCGCCCCTGTCATGGCCGTAATGGATGCCGATCTGCAGCACGACGCGACGTTACTCGGCCGCATGTTGGAAACGCTCGAAAGCCAAACGGCTGATCTGGTGATCGCCAGTCGCTATAGTTCAGGCGGTTCGGCCGAGGCGGGCTTCAGTGCCTTTCGCGGTTTTGCCAGCAAACTCTCCACGTCCATTGCGCGCTATGCCACCAACGTCACCGTGTCTGATCCGATGAGTGGCTTCTTTATGATCCGCCGCAAAGCCTTCGAACCGTTGGCACCCGGCCTCGCATCGGAAGGATTTAAAATCCTGTTCGATATCCTTGCAACCGCGCGTGGGTCGCTGAAAATTGCCGAAGTCACATATTCATTCAGTGCCCGCCAGGAAGGCGCGTCGAAATTTGACACCCAGAACATCCTCGATTTTCTCGGCCTGATCGTATCGAAAACAACCGGTGGTATCGTGCCGGTGCGCTTTCTGAGTTTCGCCTTGATGGGCGCTGCAGGCATTCTGGTCCATCTCGCGACGCTCGATGTCATCAAGCAATCGGGTGCTTCGTTCGTCATGGCGCAGGCCGTTGCCACACTGGTGGCCATGACATCGAATTTTTTCCTCAACAATGCCACCACCTATCGTGACCGCCGTCTACGGGGCGCGGGCGCGCTAAAGGGATTGCTCGCTTTCTACGCGATCTGCAGCATCGGCGCGTTAAGCAACATCGGCGTTGCCCACTGGTTGCACTATGACAATGGCTGGCGCTGGATCATGGCAGGCTTTATCGGTTCGTTCATTGGCGCGGTCTGGAACTTCACGCTGTCGAGCCAACTCATGTGGCGCAAATGATGGCGTCCGTGCGTGCGCCAAGTGGAGACGGCCGCGTTTTGCGGGCAATGTTGGTGTTGATCGCCGCCGTCACCATCGCCCGGTTGGTGCTCGCGGCGACCCTTGGACTTGGCGTCGACGAAGCCTACACCGTTGCCACGTCACGCGTTCTAGCACTTGGCACGTTTGATCACCCGCCGCTGGCCTGGTGGCTGGCAGGCGGTGCCGCCAAAGTCTTTGGCACAGAAGCACCACTGATCGTCCGCCTGCCGTTCATTGCGCTCGGCGCGCTGACACTCTGGCTTGCGTTCGATGCAGGTCGCACGCTCTACTCGGCGCGCGCTGGGCTTTATGCAGCCGTCGCCATCGTCCTTGCGCCCGTACTCGGCTGGACGAGTGGCAGCATGGTGCTGCCCGACGGTCCGCTGTTGGCGGGATTTCTAGCGGGGCTTTGCTGTCTCGCACGCGCACTCTTTGGTGATCCTGCCACAGCGCCCCGTTGGTGGCTGCTCGCCGGCGTGGCCGCTGGTGTCGCGTGCCTCTCCAAGCTGCACGGCGTATTTCTGCTGGCCGGCACCGGGCTGTTCCTGATCACGACGCCCACGCACCGGCATTGGCTGGTAAGCCCATGGCCTTATCTCGCGGCGATGATCACACTTGCGGTCGCCAGCCCTTTCCTCATCTGGAATGCCGAACACAATTGGATCTCGTTCGCCTTCCAGGCTGGCCGCACCAAAACCAGCCTCATCGATCCCGCTGGGCCGTTTGTGGCGCTCGGCGGTCAGGCTTTGTTTCTGCTGCCCTGGGTGTGGGTAGCGCTCATGCTCTCACTGGGCCGCGCCGTGTGGGCCGGGCCAGGCCGTCCGCGCGACTGGCTGCTCGTATGCTGTGCCATCGGGCCGATTGCCGTTTTCACGTTGGTCGCCATCACTGGCACCAAAACCCTCTTTCACTGGGCCGCCCCAGGCTACCTCTTCGCCTGTGTCCTGCTCGGCCGCGATTTGGCGCGCGACCTGGACGCCGGTTTGCGGCGCGCGCGGTCCTGGCTGACTTTCTCAAGCGCGTCGCTTGCGGTGTTGTTTGCCGCCGTCCTGGGCTTGGTGCTTGCGCCCTGGCCGCAGGTCACGCTCGCGGGCAAATCGGTCCCTTACCCCCTTATCGAGACCCGCTCCTGGAGCGAGGTGCGTGAGCAACTTGCGGTCCGTGGCCTGCTCAATGTCCCCAATACCTTTGTCGCCAGCATCCGCTGGCATGAGGCTGGACGCCTCGCCGTGGCGCTCGGGCCAGCAGTGCCGGTGCGGTGCCTTTGTGCAGATCCGCGCGGCTTTGGCATCTTGACGGACAATCGCGCTCACCTTGGCCAGGATGCACTGATCATCATGCCGGAGTTTGCTGCTGGGGAGCTGCCGCCGGCCTTGGTCACGTATTTCGAAACAATCGAGCGGTTGCCATCACTGGCGATCACGCAAGCGCAGGCCCCGCTCATGCTCCTTGCCGTCTATCTCGGACGCACCCTGCGCGACCCCGGTCACCGTGCGCCCGATCTCTTAAGCCCACTGTTCCAAAAGCGCTAAACTGTTGGCAGCCTAATGCGCTGCCACAATCGACGCTCAGCCCGGTTGACCATATTGAAAGGTTGCGGCACTAGTATCATCAATCGTTCAGTGTGCGTTTGCGTCAGAGGACTGGGACTATGGGGTCCTTCTCTCGGAATAGCGCGGCCCCGGCCTTTCAGGGACGCCGACTTGTCGATGACTCGGGCGGCCTATGGCCATTGCACGAGCCGGCTCTGCGCGCCCAATTCGGCACGAGCCTTTCTGATGCGGCGCTCGCTGACTATCTGCTGCTGAACATGGGGTGGATCGAGATTTCGACCGGGCAAGGCCGCTTCAGTGTTCGCTGCCGTCCAAGGGTTGCAAGTCAGCGCGGGCTGGCCACGCTGTTTTATCTGCTTTTCGATGCGGCCGCCCCGCGCATCATGCTCAGCGTGTTCAGCAACGCTTGGCAGCATTCAATCCATCGCTCAGCTCAAGGCGTGGCGACGATCATCGGAGGCATGTCCGGCGTTGTGCCGGCAACGATGGAAAATACCCATCATCCGCTGATGAATCGCCGCGTGGACGCGATGACATCGCCGCTTTATGCCGGGGTTAGCTACATCACCGGTCACCTCACCAAAGCGCGCGCGATCGACGAGCTGGCCGCCCCGCTTGATGCGGCGTTCCGCGGGCGGTGGTGTGTCTGCCACGTCGAGGACCAGAACGTGATCATGGATCGCGTTGGCCAGGGCTTTACGCTGTTCAATCCACAATGGCACCAGCAGGCGACCGGGCCCAGTCTGGATCGCTACGCTGATCCCAACTATGGTGCCTGGATAGCCTCGCAGCGCCAGCGCATTGCCGCGACCCGCGAAACGGTGTTCGACGAGGTCGATGCGATCGTGTGCTTCCCGCGTCTTGGGGAAACGCGGCTTCAGTATGCCCGCGCCACGTTTCCCTTGCAGCTAGCTGACGGCGCGCAATACATCGTTTCGGCTGCCATGTCCGACAGCGGAATCAATCTGCGCCGTTAGCCGGCCGCGCGTGTCGTTCATGTCCGCTGTCAGCTGCGCTGCCGGCATCCAGAGCAGCGATGCCGTGTAGACGCAGTCCTGGCCTTCCCAGAGCGAGAACCCTGGTTCGCGAAGCGTGTAACCGTACATTGCGAAGAGGGGGCTCGCCGCGATCTGGTCGCTGACGACGCAAAAAGTCGTCTCGGTGCCGAACCGGCCCAACGCGAACGCCCGTGAAATACGGGGCAGCAGCGCGGCCAGTTTCCGCCCGCGATGCTCTGGAGCGACCCATAGCGCGCCTGAATAGACAATGGTTCCCCTTAGCTCGGTCGCTGAGGGGGCCGACAGTTTAACATAGGGGTTGCGATCAAGCGGTGTCGTTGGCCGCCCGTAGATCAAAGAATGATCATCAACCACATCCCGCAGCGAGCGCGCACCCAGCCTGTAAATTCGGCCGCCCTGTGACGCTACAACTTTGCCCGCAGCATTGCGCCCGAGCAGACAGTAGGAATTTTGATCGTCGAGGTCAGCAAACTTGGAGTTCATCCACGGGGCGAGCAGGGGCCATGACACCTCGTTGGTTTCTTGAAGTTCACGAAGTTCTGCCGTTGGCGCAAAGCTCAAGGTGATCCCGCAAGATCGGACGATAGCCTCAGCGGCAAGAAGAAACCGGCCAATATCGGCGATGGGACCATAGTCAAGTCGCAGTCCATCAAGGAAGGACCGAGGCTGAAGCCCCTCGCGAGGCGCTAACTCGGCCACGTCTTCAGCGGGTTTATGCAAACGACTTCCCATAACAAGCTCTCCTCAACGGTCCCCGAAAGCCCGCTTCAGCAGAGGCCGCAACGCGGCGTCATGTGGTCCTGGCGGGCGCTATCCCGCCACAGCTGTGCAATTTCCGAGCCTGGACAGCGGAAGTTATGCAGTTGGCGGACAGGAAAGACTCGCCTTCCGGTTGATTCCCGTCAAGCGGGGTTTTCAAAAAAATGCGCACAACACAAGTTCGTCAGCCTGCCACAGAGGCGATAGGTTGGTGTCCGCCAGCCTATCGACGGGACTTCCATCAAAGTGTGCGAGGAAGTGGTGGCAATGTGGGCTGCCCATCCGCTGTCGCTTCCATGAGGAAACGGAGTGTACGGGGAGGCTCGTTGCCGTTGGAACCAACCTCCCGGCAGATAACAAGCGTCAAGTCCGGTGGCCGGGGCACGGTCGCCGCACCCGAGAGCGGTACAACGTCCAAGGTGCCTTTCGTATCGAGAAGCGGCTTCAATTCGACCACTTCAAAAGTACGCGCTTGATTTGGGATGCCGCTATCGCTCAGAACGCCAGCACGCGGGTCTGCTTTGGAAGCAATCGAGAACCGGTCACCAAGTGCAACGAGACCAGCCGTGCTGCCTGACAGGTCCATGCGGCTAAGCCAAAAACCCTCATCGCCGACAAGTGCTGCTCGTCTGAGGTTCTGAGGCGGCTGTTTTGGGTGAACCGCTGGCTGTTGCCAAGCCGTCATTCCATCCCAGGCCATTGCCACGCTTGCCAGCCCGCCTTGTAGGGAACGGTCGACGCCACGCGTGGATGTGCCATAGATCAGTGCTACACCGCTTGTTACGGCGACTGCAATTGCGGCCCATGGCCAAACATGGCGGCGGCCTTTCTGATGATTGTGCGCCGAATAAGCGACCACTAAAGCAACGGTAGAAGGTGCAGTCGGTTCAAGCATGCCGAAGCTCCGTCGCATCGAGGAAAGTCGGTCTATTACAGGGCGCACTATCATGCACCCCGGAGGCTCAAGACATGCCGTGTTCTGGCGTGCCTGTCAAAAAACCATTCCGATTTCGGATCACGGACCACACCGCTTCCATTCTTGCTGATGGTAGATAAGAAACCAGTTTGACTTGTGCTAGGCCTATGGTGACCCAAAAGAGAGCAAGCACGGATTGCCACGCTGCCACCGGCGGAATCGAGCCTTAATGAACGTCTCAATCGATCGGCTGGCTCGGCTGCCGATTGATAGCGGGGGCCGTGATCGCCACGGTCCGTACATGGCGTGCGAGCGAAAGATTGAACGCGGTCAGGGCCCCGAACGTCAGCGCTAACAGTGCTGTCGCACCCATATGCCAGTTGGCAAGCCGGGCAAAGAGCGAAGGCTCGGACACGTAGTGCACAGTCGTTACCCAACCGGCCGCTGCAGTCCCTGTCGCGGCCTGTCCCTCTGTCACTGCAACACAAGCTGCAACGATCCCAAAAACGAGAACGCCGATGGCAAAGTCGGCAGCGGCGCGGCGCACGGTCGCGGCGGTCGTCGGGTCGTTCATGGGGAACTCCTTAGATCAAAGCTTGAACCAAGTACGACGCCGGGCTCGAAACGTTTCAGCGTCGTGACTCATTGATCGCTATCAACAAAGACAGTTTGGCCTCGATGGGTTCGGAATGTGGCCATTCCTGTGCAATCGATGACTGGGAGATGAACTGGCCTGAATGTGGCTTTGGGAACACAAGGGCGTCGCCACGCGGCCCGTTGATCAGGGACACCTTGCGATCAGTGCGCTTGCCTAAGAACCGCCAAAGCGGCTTAAGTTCGAGAGGAAAGCAGTGTGCAGAAATGGCATCAAGGCAGATCAATGACATTTGTACGCTTCGGCCACCTTGTTGATACGCCTGCGTTGATCATTCTCGACTTCGACGGGGTGGTGGCCGACAGCGAATTGCTCGCCAATACCTATCTCGCGGAATTCTTGACCGCGCAGGGACTGCCAACAACGGCCGAGCAGTCGATCGCGCGGTACATGGGCCGGCGCTGGGCCGATACCGAAGCAAGCGTCGCTCAGGCCCTGGGCCGCGCGCTGCCGTCAGATTTCCAGGAGCGTTATCGTGCTTTTGTCGGTGGGCGCGTCCGGTCAAACGTACAGGCGGTGCCTGGCGTTGTTGAGTTTCTCGCGCGTCATCACACCCATCGATTTTGTGTCGCTTCATCCAGCACACCGGATTGGCTGACCCATGGCGTGGCGAAGTTTGGTCTTGGGCATGCGCTCGACGGACGGCTGTACAGTGCAATTGCCGTCGCGAACGGCAAGCCCGCGCCGGATGTTTTTCTCCATGCGGCCGCGCAGATGGGTGTGCCGCCCGAACGATGTGCGGTGCTTGAGGATAGCGCGGCCGGTGTGCAGGGCGCGGTGGCTGCGGGGATGACAGTGCTCGGCTTTCTGGGCGGCGCTCATATCCGCACGGAGCATGGGCCAATGCTGCGATCAGCTGGAGCGCACGGCTTGGCGCAGACCTTTGCTGATGTTGCGTCGCAGCTGGGTCTCGAAGCGAGCGCCACATGAGCATGCCGCGCCGTCCGATAAATCCCGATCTCGCCGACACCGCAACACCGCCAATCCCCGAGGCGCGCGGGTGGCTGGCAGCGTACGATGGCCGGTATGGTCAGCCTATCAATCTTGCGCAAGCCGTGCCCGGTGCCCCGCCGCCGCAAGCTATGCTCGATCAGTTGAGAACAGCAGCCGGCAATCCTGCGTTGGCTGGTTATGGGCCCATCACAGGCGAGCCCGCGCTCATTGCAGCGTACGCGGCTGATGTCGGTGAAGTCTACGGCGCACCCGTTTCCGCAAACGAGATCGCCATCACGTCGGGCTGTAACGAAGCCTTTTTCGTCTCCGTGCTGGCCGTCGCAAAGGCGGGTGAAGCGATCCTGCTGCCCGTCCCTTGGTACTTCAATCATGCGATGACGCTGCAGATGCTGGGGATCAAAGCCGTTCCATTACCGACGCATGCCAGCCGTGGGTTTGTCCCTGATCCCGTCGAGGCAGCCGAAGTCTTGCGGCAGCATCGTCGCGCGAATCCCGGTGTGCCTGTACGTGCCATTGTGCTCGTGACGCCGAGTAATCCAACCGGTGCAATGGCTGGGCCCGACGTCCTTGCCGCCTTCGGAACCTTGGCCCTTGAACAGGACTGCTGGCTGGTTCTTGACGAGACGTACCGGGATTTCCGCACGGACCCCGCCGTTGCGCCCCACGGGCTATTTGAGAACTCAAGCGCGCGAACGCGCCTGATACAACTCTATAGCTTCTCCAAAGCCTACGCGATCCCTGGGCACCGGGTGGGTGCGCTGATGGCACCGGCCATCCTGATGGCGCAGGTCGCCAAGGTGCTTGATTGCATCCAGATTTGTGCACCCCGGCCGGCTCAGGCAGCGCTCGCCTGGGCGATTCCGGAATTGAAAGTTTGGCGGCAAGCAACGTCCCGGCACTTGGCCGCGCGTGCTGGCCTCTTTGGTGCAAGCCTCAGCAACGCGCCAGGGTGGGATATCGCCGCCATCGGCGCTTATTTTGCCTATGTGCGGCATCCGTTTGCCGGCGAAACAGCCGTCGTCGTGGCACAACGGTTGGCAGTTGAAACTGGCGTCCTCGCGCTTCCAGGCAGCTATTTTGGGCCTGGCCAAGACGAATTTCTGCGGTTTGCCTATGCCAACACTGACAATGCAGGTGCATCGGCCGTGGGTGTACGGCTTGCTCAGCTCACCTAGCACAGCGCATGCGTTGCCGTTCGGCCACGTCTCGCGCATAGAGTGTATCCGTGGCACCGTTGTCGATTGACGTTGCTGATACTCCAGCGAAACGTCATCTTCGGCGTTTTCCTTAATCAGGATATCGGGTTGATGACAGCAACCCGTTCATTCTAGGATTCAGGAGAGGAGCTGTTGCGCGGTGCCGGGGGGTATGCGCGCACATGTTGCCAGGGGTGGTCTCCGTCGCGGCGGTTAGACTGTTGTCTTGATAGTAACGGTTGCCGCACCTCGCGACGGGAGGTGCGTCACGCGGTTGCGTTAGCGTATGTGAGTTCGAGTTTCATTGCATGACCAAGGGGGGCACACGGTCGTTATTCGCGGGGGTTCTCCGCCTCGTCCCCTATTCTGGTATCCAGTTCTGCGATGTGCATGTCTCGGACGAGACTGCAGCCGATCTGACCTCACGCTTTACGGAAGAGATTTTTGAATCCGACGGGATTCCACATCGAATTTTGCTCCCACTGGACGGCCGCATCGCGCAAAGCACCCTCGCTCCAGATGCCGAAGCTGCCGTTCAGACCGCACCAAGGATCGTGCACCCGGTGACCGGCCGGCCCGTTGATCCGGCGCGAGTGCTGACGCTTGATGGCATCAGCGCTCTTAAGCATTTCGCAGGACGCTGGGTTCCGCTGCCGTATCTGCGCTTCGTTGGCCGCGACGAGCACCAACGGCCACGCTACGATGCGGGGCCAACCAATTGGGCGCGCGCGTGGGTAACGCCCCACGGCGACGAGGGGCCCAAAGCAATCACCATCACGTTAGCGTTCGACACCAGCATTGAGCGCCATTCTCGCCTCGATGCTGCAGCCTATTTGGCACCAAACGGCGACGACGCAGCGTTCGGTTCTACTTTCATCTGTGCCGAGAACGTCGATGAGCTTGGCCCGTTCATCGGTGAGCCTTGGCTCGAAGCCTGGTTGGAAGGCGGCGCGACTGCGGCGGTTGAAACAACGCCAGCGGCTGAGGCCGAGTTTCGTCACCGTCATGTCGCGCTCTATCTCACCTTGTTACGCGTCCTGGCGCGCGCTGGTGTTCTGCCAGAAGCGCGATTTGTTGATACCATCCAGCGGCGCTTTCCGATCAGAACGACCGCAGTCGACCTTATTCTCGATTTGGGTGACACTGAAACGACAGCGCTGCTTGTTGAAGTGACGCCGGGCGGCAGCGAGAGGACCACAAGTGGTTTTGCTGAGCCCTTGCGGCTGCGTGACCTCTCATCGCCTGGAACCGTTTACGAGGGACCATTCCCGACTGCGGCCGAGTTCAACGTCCAACCTTTTGGCGACGCGATGCTCTCGCGCGACAGTGGCCGGCAGGATGCGTTTGCCTGGCCAAGTCTCGTTCGCATTGGGCATGAGGCACGCCGATTGTCGCTGCGCAACAACGGCACGGAGGGGGTAACGGGGCTCTCAAATCTGCGCTCCTTTCTGCTCGATGACGCGGCGAGCCCGGGGTTGTGGCGGCAGAGCACAGACGACGAGACCGGTGCCGAGCAGGGCCCCATGGTGTCTGGCTTGACCCTCGCCCACATCGGCGAGAACGGCGTTCTCCTCGGTGCTGAACCTGTTGACGCTGGCCGGCCGAGCCTCGGTAGTGTGCGGCCCGCTATCCGGCCACGCTTCTCGCGCGCGTCCATGGTCGGCTTCTTCGCAACTGAATTGGTGTTGCACGCGCTGTCGCAGGTCAATGCCTCCACTCCCGATGGCGCGGGCGGTGGGGAGAATGAAATGCGCGAGTTGCGGCAGGTCGTCGTGCTGGCACCGGCAACGCTCAACGTGCGGGAGCGGGAAGCGTTGCGTGCACGCGTCGATGCTGGTCTCGTACTGGCGTGGCGTGGTCTTGGCTGGGATCGCCGCGCTGGGGTCCCACAACGGCCGACGGTCATTTTGGGCCTCGGCGGTGATCTCGGCACCCAGATCGCCTTTCTCCATGACGAGGTGTGCAACAAATACCAGGGACGCTTCAGGGATTTCCTGCGCGTGTACCGTGGCGGTGACGCGGTTGGCGCAGAAACGCTGCGGATTGCCTCTGTTGATTTCGGTGCCCGCACCACCAGCCTCGCCATTGTCGATTACGCCGTTCACGACGATCCGCTCGCGCCCAGCGAATGGGAGCCAACCGTGAAGCTCTCCGAGCGCTTGCCCGTCGGTACCGACGCGGCCATGCAGGCGCTGATCTGGTCGATGATCTTACCGGCCATTGAGCGTCATCTCGAGACGTGCGGTTTGGTGCCCGCGCGCCACTTCCTGGACGAGATCACGGGACGCTCGACAACAAGCCTGCTGATCGAGGACCCGTACTTCACACGTCGCTTTAATCGAAAGGTTTTGTGGCCGGCCGCGCGCGGTCTCTTCATGCTGGATGAGCATGGGGCCATGAGCACTGCCGATGGCAACAGGGCCGTGCCACTGGCAACGCTGGTAGCGTTGGGCGGCGGGCGGCTTGATACAGTCGCCCAGGCCTTTGACCGGGCGGCGCTGCAGTCTGGCGCGGAGGGGTTCACGCTGGCTCATGCGGAGGTGAAGCTCAAGCGCGGTCTGCTTGCGCGGCTGATGACGTCGGAGATGCAGGATACGGTGGCGCAGATCAGCCGTGTTGTGGCCGCACAGACGTGTGATCTGCTGCTGGTGGGTGGCGAAGGCGCGCGTTTGCCTTCACTGCGGCATCTCGTGCTCGCAGCATTACCGCTGTCCGCCAGCCGCATCATTGATCTCCACACCCATATCAACCGCACGGCTGCCGCAGCTCTTGGACCGGCAGCGCGGTTGGCACCCGCGACGATGATGCCAGCCATTGCAGCGGCACTCGAACGGCGCAATAGTCTTGAGCTGGGCGGCTTTGGTGCGCGTGCGCTCCGCCGGCTCGGTGGTCCTGTCGGGACCGAGCACAAGCCGATTGAACGCAGTGACAGTCAGCGCAGTGAGGCTCAGCCAAAAGCATTGGCCGCGCCTGACAGTTCGTTCCGTGCAGTATCCGGGCAGAGCATATTGATAAGTGCGGTGCCTCACCTCGTTCCCGGCAAGGGGGCGTAACACCATGCGTCCAGAGCAAAAGATCGTGCTGTCGTGCCGGCAAACGGGCGAAGGGGCCGAACGCCTGCAGGAATGGCTTGATCAGAGCCGGCTGATGATCAAATCCCAGAGCCGCGCCTTGCGGACGGAAGTACAAGGCATTGCCAGCGAACTCCTCTGCCTCATGGAGGCCGTCGAACACCCAACGACGGCTGGCATTCTGGGAGCTTGGGGCAGTCAACGCGCCGACTTGATTGGCGCATTGCTCGCCGAAGCCTCGTTGAGCGCCACCGAAGATGAAACACGGACCGTACTAGGCCGCGACCGTGTCTTGACCTTGATGCCGCGCGATAGCGATGGCGGTCAGGCTGCAAGCCTACGCTTCGTATCATCCGCCCGTACGGAGTCGCCATACCGGTTTCCCATCCGGATCGGGCTGCTTAGCCAACTTGATCTGGTCAAGATCATCGCCTGCGCCTACGTCGTCCATGTGCCGCTGCTCCAGCAGCAGATGCTGGCACCTGACGTTGTCGCACAGCGGCTGGCTGCAAAAATCGATCAACTCGGCGCACAATCATTTTCCGGTATGTCGCAGCGGGACATTGACGGTGTGCGCGACACCGTTCATGCGGCCGCCCCAGAGAGCCCCGCGCTACGCCAATTAGATGCGTGCGGCTATTGGGATACGCTCGGTGGCCTCATTCCGCACCTGCCTGACGCGGCACGCCGCCGCGCATTTTCGTTGCTGTGGGGTGGCGATCCTGCATTGACGGCCTTGTTTGAGCGGCTGTCGGATGCCATTGAGTTGCTCGGTTTTTCAGGCGAGGCGTTCGCCGGCCTGGAGGCGCTGACGGGGCGTGACCCGATTACGGGTTGGAACGTGCGCCATGAGGATAGCATTGTCGCTACCGCCACGCTTGCCAAGTGTTTTGAAGATCCAAGCCGTACGCTGCGCGTCTCCAGCCGCCATGGCCGCGCGACCGATGTAGAGCGTTTCGCGATGACGGCACTCGCTAGTGACGCCAGGCTGCCCATTGATGCATCAGCGCTGCCGTTGCTCGAAACAACGGACCTGCTGGTGCTGCCCGCACCCACGCCCGTTCTGCTCTGGCCACCGCTCGACGTCAAACGCCAGCCGGTCGCCCTGCCGGCCAGACGCGTGCTGACACCGCTGGAGGCGATCGAGATCTTTGCGGCGCGAAAAGCAGCGTATCTGACGGACCGGGCCATCCGGCGGCACGAGCTGACGAGCCTGCTCGTTGTGACCGATATGATTGATGGAACGACAGGCTCAGAGCTTGATGCGGTATCGACAGAAAACGTCGCAGCCTGGGTTGAGTTGACGCAAGGCGAGACTGCGCATGCGCGCGAACGCCGCCGGTCGGGACTCAGTATTCTGGCAGCAGAAGCAGGTGAGCAAGCCATGCCACGCGACAACGCGTTTGGCGTGTCCGAACGGTTGCCGCGTCTGACCGCGACGATCGAGGCGGTCTTCAATGGCAACGCGGATTGGGCCGCGGAGTGGACGCCCAGCCGGCCCTTTAACAATGTGTTCACATGGCGTCCGCCGCGTGCGGGGTCGCTGAGCCCTCATGAGGTTCGCAACAATAGCCCGAGTGAGGGTCCTGCGGGTGGATCGGCCGAAATTCTGAGCTTCAGCCGTGCCCGGACGGCAGATGCGGGGTTGCAGGCTGCAGAGCTCGCCGTGCCACCTGATTTGTCAAACCTCCTCCATACAGTGACGCAGGCCACATCCGCCACGATCCACAATCAGCATTTGTCGGCACGGCTTGTTGAATTGCGCCGCGCGCTTACCGGTCGATTTTTGCGCCTGCATATCTCCAATGATCCCATCGGGATTGTCGAGTGGCGGCGCCAAGTTTGCCATGTCGCCCGTAATCGGCTTGATCGGGCGGCCAGTCTCGGCGGGTTTGGACGCTTGCAGCGAGCCCTGATGTTCACCGAAGGGGAGGTGCTGGCCACGCTCGCGCGCTTGAAAGTTGAGGACCCCCGTTTCACTGCGTCCAACGTGATTGATCTACGCACGATCGAGCCGCAGCGCATTGTCGAAGCTGTCATCGAGACCTGGAATACTGCCATGCGCCAGGCCACACGGTCCCCGGCGCTGATGCGGTCCGTTTGTGTGCCTGGCACGATTGTTGCGCACATCATCGATGAACTCGCGATCGGTGCCGTGCGGATCGGCCTGCAAGAAAAGTTGACCGAGGCCGTGCGGCGCATTCAGTTAAGCGCTGAACGTGCAATCGATTGTGAGTACGCCGTCGCCGCTCTGATCGCGCGTGGTATCAATGCCTACGTCGAAACACTTGACCCGGGCGCGCGAGGCTCACGACCTATGAGTATGCGCGATACGCGGTTCGGCATGAGCGCTGGAAATGCCACAACGGCTGCACCGGCGACGCCGGCAGCCAAGTCGGTCGCGTCGCTATGGGCTGAAACGTTCGTCGATCTCGTTGAGGCAAATATTCTCGGCGCGGGCCTCTTGGGCGGGGCCGGTCATCTCAATCGTGAACTCGGCGAAGTGCTGAGTGCCATATCCGCGCAGTCGTATGAGGGGTTGTCATGAGTGCTTATCAAGTCGCGGTGGTCGAAGACGATGCAGTGCCAACTTCGGGCGTGGCGGTGATCCGCATTGAAGGGCTCACCACCTGGCCCCAAGGGGCGACGGTGCGCTTGCGGCCTATCGATGAAGCGTCGGTGCCCCCGCAAGCAGAAGGCTGGCCGTGGGGCGATTTGATCCCGGCACGTGTGGTCCCGAAGGATGGCGGTGTTGATGTCATTCTCGGCCCCGATGTTGTCTCCAGTGCGCGTCTCGTGCCCGGCACGCCGGTGACCATTGAAGTCAGCGCCGCCAACGTCGAGGCAGACGTCCGCTGGCCCGCGATCACGCCGACCGCACGGCGTCGGGTGAGCGCGGTTGCGATGAGTGCCACGCAATTGCTGGCGGCGAAGGCCGAACGTGAACGTGTCGAAAAGGACGCCGGTGCGCGGCGCCAGCAAATGGCCGAGGCGGCAACCAAAGCTGCGCGGGACGCTGCCGCTGACACTGGGCTGGTGCGTGCGCCAGTGACGCTTGCTGGCAAATTGCCACGTGAAACCGGAGGCGGGCAATTGGCCCGCCTGTTCCCCCTGCGCCGGCCGGCCACCGCGTTGGCACCCATCGCCAAAGATAAGGATGATGGGCAACTTTCGCGGCTTGGCAGCGCAACAGACAGGGTCTTGGCTGGCGCTGATCGCTCAAATGCCGACGTGACGATGCGAAGATCATCCGCAGGTTGGCTCGGGTTTGCAGGCGGCTTCGCGACAATGGCGGCAATGGCAACAGGCCTTGCGCTGCTGGCCCCGCAGTGGTTGCCCCGCAGCCTGTTCTCGGCCCCGCCAATAACGTCGGTCGCCGCAGCGCAGATTCCGGTCGCAACGCTGGAGAGTATCTTCAAGGATCTGGCCGCGACCGGAACCACCTCGCCGCGACGCAAGTCAGCGGCCAATGTGGATGTGCCGACGGCGCTGTCGCTGGCTGATCACAGCCTGCGCGGTCAACGGACTGCGAGCGAAACCGACGAGGCTGATTTCTGGCTTAAGCGCGCGTTGGGCTCAAGCTTCGGTGGCCCCGACGTTGGCTGGGCGCTGACACAACTTGGCACGATCTATGCGCAGTCTGAGAGCCCGCGACACAGTTACGCCAAGGCGCACACGTTGTGGCAACTCGCAGCAGCGCAGGGGGACACGGTCGCTCACTGTTTCCTCGGCGCGCTCTATGAGCACGGCTTGGGGGTGACGGCCAGCCGCCCGATGGCGCGGCAACACTACATCGTCGCTGATGCTGCCAATGCCTGCCGCAGTGCCAAAGATGCCGTTGTCCGTTTGAAAGACTGACCAATGCAGAAACAAACAAGACATTTGATCACCACTGGCCTGCTGTCAGGCACTGCGCTGTGGGTTGCTGTGATCGCCGGCGAGGCGCAGAGCACCGCGCCCACCGTACCCAATTTCGTTGATACACGGCCGCTGCCGCAATCTGATCGTGCGCGCGCAGACGAGGCAGAAGCAAAGCGCAAGGCCGACGAAGAAATCAAACGCCTCGCAGCGGAGGTTGACGCTAAGCGCCGCGCTGAGGACGAGACAAAACGCCTGACCGCCGAGGCAGAAGCGAAACGCAAAGCGGACGATGAAACGCAGCGCCTTGCGGCGGAAGCCGAAGCCAAGCGCGTTGCATCCGATGCCGAATCGAAGCGCGTTGCAACGGAAGCAGACACCAAACGCCGCGCCGAAGAGGAGGCCAATCGACTGGCCGCTGCGACCGAGGCACGGCGCAAGGCAGATGAAGAGGCCAAACGCGTTGCGGCCGATGCCGACACCAAACGCAAAGCCGAAGAGGATGCCAAACGGCTGGCGGCAGAGGCTGACGCCAAGCGGAAGGCTGCTGACGACGATGCACGACGTGTTGCGGAAGCCGAGACAAAGCGTAAAGCCGACGACGAGGCAAAGCGCGTCGCGGCCGAGCAGGAAGCCAAGCGCAAGGCCGAAGATGACGCTCGTCGCGTAGCGGCAGAAGCCGACGCAAAGCGCCGTGCCGATGAGGAAACCCGACGTCTGGCGGCAGATGCAGACGCCAAACGGCGTGCCGACGAGGCAGCACGTCAGGCCGCAGTGCCACGCGCGGCCTCGCCTGCGCCATCAGCGGACTCTGCCCGTTTGCTTGACCGCGGCCGCCAGTTGATTGGGGACGGCGATATCGTTGGTGCACGGTCCATCTTGGATCGCGCGGCGGGCCAGGGCAACGCCGATGCTGCGCTGGCGCTGGCGGAGACGTATGACGTGGAAGGCCTGCGCCGCTTCGGCGTTGTAGGCGTTGCGGCGGACCCTGCCTTGGCGGCGTTCTGGCGCAAGCGGGCTGACGAACTCGGCGGCAGCACTGCAGCGCGTCAGCGTGCAGCAGCCGAGCAGCAGCAAGCGGCCCAAGTCGCCGCACAAGCAGCCGCCGCAGCCGCGGCAGCCCAGGCCGCAGCTCAGGCGACGGCACAGGCGACGGCTCAGGCAGCCGAACGCCAGCGTGCTGCGCAACAGGCCGCAGCAACCGAGCAGCAGCGTAAAGATGCGGCAGCGACGGCGGCTGCGGCCGCCGTCGTGACCGAGCAACAACGCCTGGCAGCTGAGCAACAACGCTTGGCTGCAGAACAACAGCGGCAAGCGGCAGCCACGGCCGCCGCAACCGCTGCTCGTGCACCTGCCGCATCACCAGATGCGCAGCGGTTCCTGTTGCGCGGCCGGCAACTTCTGGAGACCGGCGACATCGATGCGGCGCGCCTCTTTTTTGAACGCGCGGTGACAGCCGGGGCTGCGGAAGCAGCCTTGGAACTGGGTGGCACTTACGACCCTGTCGAGTTGCGTGCGCTTGGGGTGGTCGGCCTGCAAGCCGATGCAGCTCGCGCCGCAACGCACTACCGGCAGGCACAGAAAATGGGCGCACCGACTGCTGCAGCGCGTCTGCAGCGGCTGGGCCAATAGCGTCGAGACCTCATTTCGCACTTGGAAATTCGTGACCACGGCCATCCCGGCCTGCCTTGGAGACAGTGACATGCCCGTAAGCGTACCGAGATTGAACACACTGAAGGCGGCGCTGGCGCTTGCCATGGGTGCCCTTGTAGCCGTGGCAATGCCGGCGCAGGCGCAATACAACCCGAACCAACTTCGCGAAGATCTCAACCGCAACACCACCACCATCATCACGGGCACGCCGAGCGGCACCTACGTGCAGATCGCCTATGATATGAGCGCCGTGCTCGACGATGGCACCAATCTGCGCATTCTGCCGATCCTTGGCAAAGGCAGCGTCCAGAACGTGAAGGACATTCTTCACCTGCGCGGCATCGACATGGGCATCGTGCAGTCCGACGTGATGGGTTACTTCCGCCAGACCGGTGAACTGGGCCGCGATATCGACAAGCGTCTCGTTTATGTGACGAAGCTGTACAACGAAGAAGTGCACATTGTTGCAGGCAAGGGCATCAACTCGCTGAAGGACCTCGCTGGCAAGCAGGTCAACTTCGCCGAGAATGGCTCCGGCACGCAGTTCTCGGCGCGGCAGATCTTTAAGCTGCTCAAGCTGGACGTGCGCGAAGTCAACATGGGCCAAACTGACGGGCTCTTGAAGGTCAAGCAGGGCGAGATCGCTGCCACCATCTTTGTTGCGGGCCGTCCGGCAGCCGCTGTGAAAGCCTTGGCGAAAGATCCCGACTACAAGCTGCTGCCGATTCCGTTCTCCGCTGACGTTGAGAACGACTATCTGCCGGCCAAGCTCTCCAACGAGGACTATCCAAACCTCATCGAAAGCGGCCAGAGCGTCGAGACCATCGCCGTGGGTGCCGTGCTGGCCGTCTACAACTGGGGTGAGGGTACAGATCGCCAACGCCGCGTGTCGGCCATCGTTGACAAGTTCTTCTCCAAGTTTGCTGACTTCCAGAAGGCGCCGCGTCATCCGAAGTGGAAGGAAGTCAACCTCGCAGCGCGCCTGCCCGGTTGGAACCGTCTGCCGGCCGCGACTGCGTGGCTGGAACGGAATGGCCAGGTCAAGCGGAGCGATGTTCCAGGCGTAATAACAGCCGGCGAATGATGAGCCACTGTTTTTGAAACGGGTGCCCCGCCGCAGACATGCGGCGGGTTTTTTATTGCAGCGAGCGTGGCACGCGCTGGACGAATCGATCAGGCAATCCCCTCGCTCGCAACATCCAACCTGTCGCGGCGGACGAGCGTGAGCGAAATTTGCCATGTGCACAAAACCAGCAAAACCAAAGAAATTACATAGGCTCGCATGTGCGTGCGATTTGAATTTCTGTGGGCTTCCCGGTCATGAGGCGGGCGGTCGATGGGCGTTGTGCCGCCCAAGCCGGGAGCAGTGCAGAACGCCAAGCTGAGGCGCAAGCTGAAGCTGAGCCTCCAGGGAAAAAGCCAGCCAATGGGTGGCAAATGTCACGTCCCACGCCCTGGCTCGATTGTTGGTAGACGCCAAAAAAAGCGGCGTCGACGGTTGGGTGCGATCAGCCTTCCAATCGAGCGATCCCCCAACGGCAAGCGAAGCCAGCGGGACCCTCGCAAAACTCGTTCTGGAACATTCGAGACCCCAGCCCGCACACCTCCCCTATCGAGGCGCGGCACGACGACCGCTCGCCCTCCGCCCGGGATCATGCAGCAAAAGTCAACGGCCGTTGGAAACCCAAGCATGATCGCCGATTGGTTCAACCTGAGGGCGGGCAACCACGCATCCAGTCCGTCTCGAAGTTTTTTTGCAGGCAGTGCTCAGGCTCTCTGCGCACAGTATGGCTACGGGCCAGCACGGGCTTCAATGCTTCGGTGGCACAGACCGTCGCAATGCTCCTGGCGTTCAGGAAACAAGTCTTCAACCCAAGGCTACGAATCAGTTATGCACAAGACTCAATTGAGGGAGACCACTCATGGCTGATCCAAAAACCATGCTCGTGATGCCTGGCCGGAAGTTCCAGGTGAACCGCGTCGTCAAACGTTGCGCACAGATTATCGCTGGAATGGCGATTGCTGCCGTCACTATCGGTGCCGTGATGGTATTGAATGGATTGCTCTCGGGCAAAGGGACAACCCTGCAGTGGGTCCACTACTGGCTCGGTTTTATTCAGCGGCCTGATATCATCGTGACAATGCTCATCACGTCCATGACGACTGTTCTGTTCGTCTATTGGCAGCGCGACAAAGAGCGCGGCCGCTGAGGCATGCCTCGCTGACTTGATCATCAGTATGCCACGTAGCTTGCCTGGTTCTGGTGGCCTATAAAGCCGCTGAGCCACGCAAGGACGAGACAGATGCGGCAAGATGATACGCGGGCGCTTCTCGACGGCATCCGCGCCTGGGTCGAGATTGAAAGCCATACCGCCGATGTAGAGGGCGTCAATCGATTGATGACGCTGGTGGCGTCGCAATTCTCGGAGATTGGCGCACGTGTCACGCGTGTGACGGGTACTGGCGGCCGCGGCGATCATTTATCGATAATGTCGCCATGGGCACCGCTGCGGGGAGACAATAGCGCTGGTGTGTTGGTGCTGTGCCACCTCGACACAGTGCATCCAAAAGGCACGCTGGCCCGCGATCTGCCCTGGCGTATCGACGGCGACAAGGCCTTTGGTCCGGGAACCTCGGACATGAAGGGCGGGGCGTATCTGGCCTATGCTGCTTACTGCGCGATTGCGCGCGACACCAAGCTCCAACACTTGCCGATCCGCCTGCTCTTCACGTCTGACGAGGAGGTCGGCAGTCCAACCTCGCGGGCCCTCATCGAGACGGCTGCGGCGTCAGCCAAATACGTCCTGGTGACCGAAGCGGCCCGCGACGGCGGTAAAATCGTCACCGCTCGCAAAGGCGTCGGCCGATACGAGATCTCTATCAACGGCCGGCCCGCACACGCGGGCGCGCGGCATGCGGACGGCCGCAGCGCCATCGTGGAAATGGCCCACCAGGTGATCGCCATCGAAGGCATGACCGACTACACCCGGGGTATCACACTCAACATCGGCCAAATCAGCGGCGGTACGGCAGAAAATGTCGTGCCACAGACCTGCACAGCGGCCATCGACTTGCGTGTTGTCACAATGGCGGACGCCGAAGAGATGCATCGCCGACTAACGTCGCTGAAGCCGCACGGTCGCGACGTCACAGTCGATGTCACCGGGGCCATGAACCGCCTGCCCTATGAGGAAACCGTTGCCGGCCGCGCGCTGTTCCTGCATGCGCGCGAAATTGCCGCCCGTCTCGGCATTGATCTGGTGGGCGTCCACACGGGTGGCGGCAGCGATGGCAACTTCACCGCCCACACCGTGGCCACCCTCGATGGCCTCGGCTGCGATGGTGCCGCCGCCCATACGCTGGGCGAGCACCTTTACATTTCATCCTTGGTGCCACGCATGCAGCTGCTGCAGGGGCTGATGTCGACGCTGAGGTGACCGAAAGTCCGCAAAATGTAGGCCCGCAGCACGGCTGCATCGCGCCGGCTGCTCAAGTCTTTGGCCGGGTCCACAACATTGCTCGTGGTGCCGGCTGGCGAAGTTGTCCGCGGGTGCGCGCGTCAATGGCCATCATGCCGCCGACCATCGCCGCCGCCAGCTTTTGTCTGGTCGACGTCGAGACACGGCTATCCCAGGCACCGGGACCACGACGCTTCACTTCACGGCCGATTTCGCGATAAACAGCGCGCGCCGTTCCGATGGCCCAGCCGGAGCGCAGCGGCAGCTCGGAAATGCCGAAACGACTCGATTCGTAGTAGTGTTCCGCCTGATCGATCAGTCGCCGCGCGACCCGGAACAATGCCTCCCTGTTCTGTGGCGCAGCCATGGTTGCGTGGGTCAGGCCGGCTTCTGTCAGCCAGGCATCTGGCAGATAGCAGCGGCCAGCATGCGCGTCCTCGACCACATCGCGAGCGATGTTGGTCAGCTGGAACCCGAGGCCAAGATCCGACGCCCGGTCCAGCGTTGCATCTGCGCGTGCGCCCATGATCATCGCCATCATCACGCCGACAACGCCAGCAACGTGGTAACAATACTCCAGCGTATCACCGAGCGTCTGATAGCGGCGACCCGCGACATCCATTTCAAAGCCGTCGAGCAATTCGAACGCGTGCCGCGCCGGTATGTCATGCCGCGCCATGACCGCCTGGAACGCCTGGAACACCGGCGTATTCATTGCCCTTCCATTAAGCGCGTCGGAGGTCTGTTGGCGGAGCTTGTCGAGCTCACTTTTGGGATCATGCACGACTGCCGTAGTCGTTCTAAACCCAAGGTCCTGCCCATCGATCACATCGTCACAATGCCGGCACCACGCATACAAAAGATGGGCGCTGACCCGCGTCTGCGTATCAAACAGGCGTGACGCAGCCGCAAAGCTCTTGGAGCCCTTCTGGATAATCTCCTGGCTCAAGCGTGCAAGGTCAGCCGTGTTGGATGCAACCCTCATGCTGCCGCTGTCCGATTGCCGAGAATGATGTGAGCGGTTGCTTTGGCCGAACCGACGACACCGGGAATGCCGGCCCCTGGATGCGTACCAGCGCCGACCAGATAGAGCCCGCCGATTTTCTTGTCGGCGTTGTGCGCGCGGAAGTAAGCACTCTGCGTCAGGATCGGTTCCAGCGAGAATGCCGACCCGACGTGCGCATTCAGTTCGGTCTGGAAGTCTGCCGGTGTGAATATCCGTGAGGTCACCAAATCGGCGCGTAACCCAGGAATCATCCGATCTTCGAGATACTTGAGAATCTTGTCCCGATACTTCGGCCCCTCGACCGTCCAGTCGATATTGGCGTGCCCCATGTGCGGCACGGGTGAAAGCACATAGTAAGAACTGCAGCCGGGGGGGGCGAGAGAGGGGTCTGTCACACTCGGCGCGTGGAGATATAGAGAGAAATCGTCGGGCAAAGTGGCGGAACTAAAAATCTCGCCGATCAGCTCGCGGTAACGCGGACCAAACATCACGATGTGATGCTTCATGTCGGGATGCTGACGCTTCAGGCCGAAATAGATCACGAACAGCGACATGCTGAAGCGCTTCTTGGCAAGGCTCTTGGCGGTCGACACCGCCCGTGGTTCGTCCCGCAACAAGTCCTTGTAAGTGTGCACAACGTCGGCGTTGCTCGCGACAATGGCAGCTGCGTGACGCCGCCCGTCCTCAGTGACAACGGCTGTGACATGCCCGTTCGACGTCTCAATCCGATCAACTGGGGCATTCAGCCGGATTTCGCCGCCCAGATCGGTGAAGAGTTTGACCAGCCCTTTGTTGATCAGTGCACCCGTGCCGCCGCGCGGAAACCACACGCCCCACTTGCGTTCGAGCGCATGAATAAGTGCGTAGATCGCCGACGTGGAGAAGGGATTGCCGCCGACCAGCAGCGTATGGAAGCTGAACGCTTGCCGCAGATGCTCATTGGAGATGAACTGTGCGACTTTTGAGTAAACGCTGCGGTAGCTCTGCAACTTGACCAGCTGCGGGGCCACGCGGACCATGCTGCGGAAATCAGGGAAGGGCACATGGCCGAGCTTGACGTAGCCCTCTTCCAACAATGCTTCGGAGTACTTTAGAAACTTGGCATAACCCTCGACATCCTGCTTGGCGAAGGTCGCGATCTGCCGCGTAAGGTTCTCTTGATTATTATCGTAGTCAAAGACCGCGCCGTCTTCCCAGCGGAGCTGGTAGAACGGGCTGATGGGCAGCAGCTCCACATAGTCTGACATTTTGCGGCCAGAAAGTGCAAACAGCTCTTCGAGGCAGGTCGGGTCGGTGATCACTGTCGGGCCGGCGTCAAAGATGAAGCCCTTGTCTTCGTAGACGTAGGCGCGACCACCCGGCTTGTCGCGCTTTTCCAGCAACGTCGTCGGGTGGCCTGCCGATTGCAGCCGGATGGCCAGCGCAAGGCCACCGAAGCCCGCGCCAATCACGACTGCTGGGCCTTTTCCTGTTCCACCTGCCATTGCCATTAAGTGCCCCTGGATCGAAGAAGAAGATCACGCTCCGATACGCAGCGCACGGCCTCGCGGATTGGTACGGGCGGCTTGCCAATGAGAATACGTGCCTTATGCAGCGCCGAGAGGCGGCCTGCGTAGAAACTGCGAATGAGCCCGGCGTCGAGGCCATAGAAGCGCTGGAGGACGGTGTACCGGTTCTCGGGCGTGCCGGCTTTGAACAGCAATCGGTTCAGCATGCGAAACATGGAACGCTCTGACCAGGTTTCGCGGATGGCTGTATGGATGAGCGCGCGGCCTTGTGCCGTTGTCAGGCCCGGCGGCGCGAGCGCCAGCCGGTCAGCGAGACGCACAGCGTCAGGCAACGAGTATCCCGTAGTTGGATGGAAGAGCGCGGCCCCAAGGCCGATACGCGGCGCGCCCGCCTGGTTGGCAGCGATGAACTTTTCCATGTCGCCAGCGAGAATGATCGGCAGGACGCCGGTTTCCTCGCGGATGACCTCCGCGATCTTCCAGCCGCGGCTTGCGGCGTAGCTGTTGATATGACTGCGCAGAGTTTCCGGGGCCAGCGCATCGCCATCGCTGTAGTAAGTATCTTCGATCAGCACGGTGTCGGCGGTGAACGGTAACGTGTAGACAAAGCGATAGCCGTCATCCTGCGCCACCGTCGCATCCATGATGATAGGCAGGCGCTGGCCGTGGGGTTCGGTCAGCCGGACTTCGAGCCCTAAGAACTTCTGAAAGCCGAGCACCAGATGTGGGCTGGAGCGCTCACCGCGGGCGTCAATGACGCAGCGAGCTTCCAGGGCGCGTTGATCGTCGAGCAGAACGCGGTTCTCGCTGACATCGACAGCTCGCACATTCGTGATGACGCTGGTCGCAAGGGCGCGCGAGATGACCTCAGCAAGACGATCCGACGTGACGGAACGGTAACCCGAATCAAGCGTGCGCGTCCGCTTGGGAAATCGTACCTCGTAGGCGGGCCACCGGTGCACGATCAGTGGGTCCATCCAAGCGTTCTGTTCGGGTGTCAGATCGCTCTCAAAAAAGCTCCAGGTATGATTGCCACCCAGCTGCGCGCCGCCTTCGAGCAGGCAGACGCGGAGATCGGGCCGGCGTTGCTTGAGACGCCACGCCAGCAGGCTGCCAGCCAGGCCACCCCCCACTATCAGAAAATCGTGTTCCGGCTCCGTGCTCATGCCTTTCGAGTAGAGGATTGCCAGGGCCAAGGCAACTGTGGCTCCATGCCCGCTGGGGAACTGCATCACATCTCAAGGGGGGTAAAAATATGGGTGCCCGCCGAAGTTCACGGCGCTTGCCGAGTTCTGGAATAGCTGTGACACTTTGATTTTGTGCTGCTTGATCGTTCCGAAACATGTCCAAGGGAGTTCACCGCATGCTGAGAACCAGCCTCGTCGTTGCCGCAGCTACCGCATTGGTGGCGCTTGGTAGCGGCCCAGTGCACGCCCAGAAGAAGGTCCTCAACGTCGGCATGGCATCGGCAGACGCTGGCAAGCTCGACCCACACCTGACGGCGACGACGCCTGACAAAGGGCTTCTGCATTGGGTGTTTAACGGCCTCGTGCGCTTCAAGCCGGGGTCGGCCAACCCTGAAAGCATCGAGGCCGATATCGCCGAGAGCTGGACGTCGAACCCGAACGGGACCGAGTGGACGTTCAAAGTGCGCCAGGGCGTGCTGTGCCATCACAACTACGGAGAGTTCACGGCCGAAGACGCTGTGTATTCGATCAAGCGGGCCGCGACCAAGGCAACGTCATCGTTCTCGAACGATTTCGCGGCGCTCGAGAGCGTCACAGCACCGGATAAGTACACCGTCAAACTCACGCTCAAGAACCCTGTCCCAGGCTTTCTGGGGTATCTGGCCAACTACCACGGCGGCAACATGGTCTGCATGAAGGCCGCCGAGGAAATGAAAGAGAACTTCGGCAAAAAGCCTATCGGTACGGGGCCTTTCGAATTCGCTGAGTATCAGGCGCAGCAGTTCGTGAAGCTGAAAGCACACAAGACCTACTTCCGCGGCGCGCCGGCTCTCGATGAAATCGTTTACCGCTACATCCCGTCGGACGCGACGCGTGATCTCGCGTTCCAATCGGGCGAGATCGACCTCATCTATGGCAAGCAGGAGCAGTCCTGGGCGGAGCGCATCAAAAAGCAGCCGGGCACCGTCGTGTCTGTCATGGAGCCAGCCGAGTTGTCCGGGCTCTATCTCAATACCAAGGTCAAGCCGCTTGATGATCTGCGCGTGCGCCAAGCCATCGCGCATGCCATCGACCGCAAGGGTTTGGTGGATCTCAAAGGCCCATCCGTGACGCGGCCATCGGTCTCGGTGGTGCCGTCTGGCTACTTCGGCACCGACGAAGCCGCGCCGCAGTACGGCTTGGATATCGCCAAGGCCAAGGCGTTACTGGCAGAGGCGGGCTATCCCAACGGCGTGACCGTCAAGACGATCCATACGACGTTGCCTGGGATGCAGTCGACGATCGAGGCGGTGCAGGCGCAGCTTAAGAAGGCTGGGATCACCCTCGATATCGAGCTGGTTGAGCATGCCACGTTCCATGCCAAGATCCGCGATGATCTCTCGCCCATCGTGCATTATGCGGCGGCGCGCTTTCCCGTGGCGGATGTCTACCTGACGCAGTTCTTCCACTCGCGGTCGCAGGTCAAAACGCCCACGGCTGTGACGAACTTCACACACTGCAATGCGGCCGATGGCGATATCGACGCGGCGCGTGTTGAGCAGGACGCCGGCAAGCAGAAGGCGCTCTGGAAATCGGCGCAGCAGAAGCTTGTCACCAATGTCTGCGGGATCGGTTTGTTCGAGCAGCTGCAGGTTTGGGCCTGGCGTGACACGCTCGATCTTGGCTACGAGCTGAAGGGGGCGCTGAACCTCTCGATGCCGATTACAGAGAAGACGCGGTTCAAGAACTGAGGTCTGCTCAGAGCGCAGGTGGTGGCACGAGCTGAAGGCGGCACAATCTCCCCATGTACGCCTTTGTCTTCAAGCGCCTGCTTCTGGCTGTCTTTACAGTCTGGGCTGTGCTGACGCTGGTGTTCGTGCTGGTGCGGATCGTACCGGGCGATCCGGCGCAGGTGATCCTCGGCGATCAGGCCAGCCGTGAGGCGATCCTCGCCCTCCGCGCCCGCCTAGGCGTGGATAAGTCCATTCCCGAGCAGTACGTGGTCTTCATGGGCGGTGTCGCGCGTGGCGACTGGGGGACGTCGATGGTGACCGGTCAGCCGGTGATTGGCGAAGTGCTCAAAGTGCTGCCGTGGACCCTTGAGTTGACGCTCATCTCCGTCGCGCTGGGAACCGTGATCGGCGTGCCGCTGGGCGTATGGGCGGCGATCCGTCGGAACCGCTTTTTTGACTATGTCACGCGTATCGTGTCGTTGATCGGCCTATCCTTCCCACCTTTCGTGTCGGCAATCATCTTGCTGCTGGTGCTGGCAATCCAGTTCCCGCTGTTCCCGGTCATCAGCGCGCGCAGCGGCAGTTTCACGGCGTGGTTTCAGTCGATCGCGCTCCCGGCTTTAAACCTGGGCTTGATCATGGCCGCCTATGTCACGCGGGTGACGCGGTCGGCCATGCTGGAAGTTCTGCAGGAGGACTACGTGCGGACGGCGCGGGCCAAGGGCGTGCCGTGGGTTGTCGTGGTCTGGCGGCATGCGTTGCGCAACGCGCTCATCCCGGTCATTACGGTGGTCGGGCTTTACTTCGGCATTCTGATTGGCAACTCGGTGTTGACCGAGATCGTGTTCAACCGACCTGGCCTCGGCAAGCTGATCATCGGTGCGCTCAATCAGCGTGACTATACGATGCTGCAAGGCATGATGGTGATTTATGCGCTGGTGGTGGTGCTGGTGAACCTTGTGACCGACCTCGCCTATGCGCTGGCCGACCCGCGGGTCAAACTCCAATGACCCACGATGCCCCACAGCTCGATGCCGCGCCCCGGTCGCCCCTGCGTGCGATGGCAACACAACTCGTCCGGGCCTTCAACACCAACAAGACGTCATGGATCGGGCTGGTTGTTTTTGTGCTGGTGGTCCTGGCGGCGGTGTTCGCGCCGTGGCTTTCGCCGCATGATCCGACCGACCAGAACGTGCTGCAACGATTGAAGCCGCCATCCGCGGATCATCTCGCCGGTACGGATAGCTTCGGTCGCGATATCCTTTCGCGCCTGCTTTACGGCGCACGGATTTCGCTCATCATCGGAATTGCCTCGACGGCCATTGCCATGCTCGTCGGCTCGCTCATCGGGATCGTCGCCGGGTGGTATGGTGGCCGGCTGGATGCCGCGCTGATGCAGGCGATGGATATCTTGCTGGCATTCCCATCGCTCATTCTCGGGCTGATCATCGTGGCGATGTTGGGTCCATCGATGACGAACATTATCGCGGCTATTGCTGTCACCTCTATCCCGCCGTTCGCGCGCATTGCCAGGGCCCCGACCATTGCGGTCAAAGAGCGCGAGTATATCGAAGCCGGGCGCGCGCTTGGCTTCTCGGACGGCCGTCTGATGGGCCTGCATGTGCTGCCCAACATCTTTCCCGAAATCCTGGTGATGGGGTCGCTGTGGCTCGCGGCCGCCATTCGCACGGAAGCCTCGTTGGCCTTTGTCGGCCTCGGTGTCAAACCGCCCATACCGACGTGGGGCGGAATGATCCGCGAGGGCTTTGAAAACATTCTCGACAGCGCCTGGCTCGCAGTGATGCCGGGGATGGCGATCCTCATCGTCGTCTTTGCCTTGAACTTGCTCGGCGACGGACTGCGTGACGCGATCGACCCGAAACTACGGGGAGAATAGGCGCATGACTGCCGCGGCCGCACCTTTGCTCTCCGTGCGCAACCTGACCACGTCGTTTCGCGTCGATGGCCGTTGGCGGCCGGTGGTCGAGAACGTGTCCTTTGACATTGCCCCGGGCACGACGACGGCTGTGGTAGGCGAGTCGGGCTCCGGCAAGAGCGTCACCGCCCTCTCGATCATGCGTCTGGTGCCAGAGGCCAACGGCCGCATCGAAGGCGATATCCAACTTGAGGGCCAAAGCCTGCTGGCACTGCCCGAAGATGACATGCGCAAGGTGCGCGGCAACCGCATCTCCATGATTTTTCAGGAACCGATGACAAGCCTCAATCCGGTGTTGACTATCGGGTTCCAGATTGGCGAGGCGCTGGTCTATCATCGCGGTTTGGACCGTGCGGCGGCGGAAGCCGAGACGGTGCGCATTCTTGAGCGCGTGCGCATGCCAGCAGCGCGTGCACGCTTACACGAGTTTCCGCATCGGTTCTCCGGCGGGATGCGTCAGCGTGTGATGATTGCCATGGCGCTGGCCTGCCGGCCGCGGCTGCTGATCGCTGACGAGCCGACGACGGCACTTGATGTGACCATCCAGGCGCAGATCCTCGAACTCATCAAGGAGCTGCAGCAAGAGGAGGGGATGGCGGTTCTCTTCATCACGCACGACATGGGCGTGGTCGCGGAGATTGCCGATCGGGTCGTTGTGATGTGGCAAGGCAAGAAGGTCGAGGAAGGCGCAGCCGTGGAACTCTTTCGAGCACCACAGCACCCCTATACCCGCGCGTTGCTCGCCGCCGTGCCCCGTCTCGGCACCATGGTGGGTGAGCCCCATCCCTTGCGGTTTCCAAGTGTTGATCCCAAGACAGGTGTCACGACGGAGGCCGTCCCGCAGCCATCGACAATTCAAGCGGCGGCGCGCTCGATCCTGGAAGTCAAAGATCTCGTCACGCGCTTCGATCAGAAGTCGGGTCTGCTGGGGCGTGTGACCGGCCGCGTGCATGCGGTCGACAACATTTCATTCTCGCTGCAAGTGGGCGAGACGCTGGCGCTGGTCGGTGAATCCGGTTGCGGGAAGTCGACGACCGGCCGCTCCATCTTGCGCTTGATCGAGCCAACGGCGGGCACGGTTCTGTTTGAGGGTGTGGATGTTCGTGGCATGGATCGCGCCGCGCTGCGCGCCGCTCGCCAACGGATGCAGATGATCTTTCAAGACCCGTTCGCCAGCCTCAACCCGCGCAAGACAGTTGGTGCTGCCATCGCGGAACCGATGATCGTGCATGGACTTGCGCGACCAGCCGATGCACGTGAGCGCGTCGCCGCGCTGATGGCCAGAGTTGGTCTGCCGTCCGCCATGGCCACCCGCTTTCCTCACGAATTTTCGGGCGGGCAGCGGCAACGGCTGTGCATTGCGCGCGCACTCGCCTTATCACCGCGCTTGATTGTGGCCGATGAGGCGGTGTCCGCGCTTGATGTTTCGATCAAGGCGCAAGTGGTCAATCTGATGATGGACCTGCAAGCGGAGCTTGGGCTGTCGTATCTGTTCATTTCCCACGACATCGCGGTCGTTGAGCGCATCAGCCATCGCATTGCGGTCATGTATCTGGGCGAGATCGTCGAAATCGGTCCCCGTGCCGCGGTGATCGGGAACCCGCAGCACCCCTACACGCGCAAGCTGATGGCGGCCGTGCCAATTCCTGATCCCGCGCGGCGGCCACCGCGCCGATCACTGGCGGTCGATGAAATTCCAAGCGCGTTACGCGCGACCAGCTATCAAGCGCCGCAGCGGACGTATCGCGAAGTCGGCCAGGGACATGTG
>JANNEU010000026.1:0-4818 GCA_031379035.1 Hyphomicrobiaceae bacterium
CACTCAGGCCGGTGCTGACAAAGTCAGTACCGCCATCGAGGCCCTGCGGGAAAAAGGCTACGTCTACGAAGGTCGTCTGCCGAAACCGAAAGACCATGCCGACGACGAGTGGGAAGATCGCGAGCAAACGCTCTTCAAATCAACCGCGTTCGGCGACGACATGGACCGCGCGATCAAGAAGTCAGATGGCAGCTACACCTACTTCGCTGGCGACGTAGCCTATCATTTCGACAAGCTGAGCCGCGGCTATAAGCATCTGGTCAACGTTTTTGGTGCCGACCACATCGGCTACATCCATCGCGTGCTGTCAACCGTCGCCGCGTTCACGGGTGGCACTGTCACGCTCGATGCCAAAGGCAAGCTCAAGCAGTGGCACACTGCCGGCGGCAACGCCGACCTCGACATTCGCGTCGTGCAGATGGTCAAGCTCTTGAAGAACGGCGAGCCGTTCAAGATGTCGAAGCGCTCCGGCACGTTCGTGACACTACGCGACGTCGTCGACGAGGTGGGACCCGACCCCGTCCGCTTCATGATGCTCTACCGGAAGGAACTAGAACCGTTGGACTTCGATCTCGCCAAAGTGGTCGAGCAGTCAAAAGAGAACCCGGTGTTCTACGTTCAGATGGCGCATGCGCGTGCAAGATCAGTTTTCCGCAACGTCAAGGATGTGTTCGCCGACCTGCACGCAGCCAGTCCGCTCGTCGCAGGTGCCGATCTTGCCCGTTTGTCTGATCCGAGCGAACTGGAGATGATCAAAAAGCTCGCTTTTTTCCCGGTCCTGATCGCCGCTGCCGCGCGGGAGCGGGAGCCGCACCGGATTGCATTCTATCTCTATGAAGTCGCGTCGTCTTTCCACGGCCATTGGGCGCGAGGCAATGAATCGCCACATTTAAGGTACATCCAGCAAGACGACAAAGGGCTGACGGCCGCTCGCTTGGCTCTCGTTGAAGCTCATGCACAGGTTTTGGCGACTGGACTGACGATCCTGGGTGTCGGAGCGCCCGAAGAATTGCGATAGAGGGGCGCGATTACCAGATGGGCGACCAGATGGCGTGCGAATTCTCTAGCAACCTGTGGTCTAGACGTGTGCATTGCAGGTGCAGTACGGTGGGATTTCGGGGCGGGCAGGCAACTTAAGCGAGTTTCAGGGTATTCCAGCCTTCCGGGGCCAACCTTCCAGGTGCGGAATAGTCTGACGGGGCAGTGCCGAGGGATTTACAGTCATGGCGCGATCAAACGGCAATCAAGATCGAACTGGCAGCCAGCCAGCGCGGCCGCAGCACGCCGGCGAACCGATCGATCACGGTCTGCCCTGGCACAACGGTGCCGGACAGCAGCCGGGGCAAGCCTACGACCAGCAAGCCGCCGGGCAGCTGCCCTGGCCGCAGCAGTATCAACAACCGCAGAACGCACCGGCGCTCCAGCAATATCAGGGGCAACAGGGCTATGCGCCTGCCGGCTATGCGCCACCCAACTATCCGCAGACCCAAGCCTACGCGCCGCCACCGGACGCCCATCACGGGCACTATTTTCCGCAAGGTGCACAGCAGCAGTTAGGCGTCGATTACGGCCAGCAGCCCCATGCAGGGCAGGCTTACGCCGCAGCGCCAGCTGCCTATCAGGATCCTGCATCGCAATTGCGCGGCAGCTACGCTGGCCAAGCGGAGGCACACGCCTACACGGCACCGCCAACGCAAGCGGGCTATCCGTCTCAAGCCTACGCTCCCCAGCAGGGCTACGATCCGCGCGGCTTCGATCTCGGTGCCTATGGCAATCCCGCGACCGGTTATCCCGATCCCGTGACTGGCCGCACCTTGCCGCCAACTGGGGCCCAACAGGTCCCGTTCGGCCAAGCACCGAACGCCACGTCGAAGCAGCCGCTCAATCCTTCGCAGGCCGCAGCGCACGGCGAACATGACGACGAGGAATACGAGGACGAAGAAGACGAAGAGGAAGCGCCGCGCAAACGCTTCGGCATTCTTAAAGTTCTCGGCGTCTTGACCGTCGCGATCGCGCTGGGCGGTGGTGCCGCCTATGGCGTCAAAAAATTCGGCGGTGGCCTTCTCACCGCGAGCACCAAGCCCGTAACAGTCAAGGCCGACGCAACGCCGAGCAAGGCGCGACCCACCACGGCCGCTGCCGACAAGGCAGCCGAGCGTCTTGGCGGCGATCAGCTGCCGCCCGTCGTGCCCGCTGGCAATGGCCTGCAGGCCAACAACAGCGCGCCAGGCGAGGCGCGCAAGGTCCAGACGATTGCTATCCCTGCAGCCACAACATCGCCCCTGCGACCCACCATGAGCATTCCCGGCGTCACAGTTGAAGGCGCAATGGCTGCGGCCCCGCCATCAGCCGCACAGCCCGCCGCTCTGCCACCCGTCACGCGCGCGCCTGAAGGCCGTGCCGTTGCGCCGCCACCAGTGGTGGCTCAGCCGCAGCGTGCGCCCGTCGCACCCAAAGTCATCGCGGCGGTCGAAGAGGCCGCAGCACCAAAAGCTGCGCCACCAGCGCGCATTCCTGTCGCCCAAGCGCCGCGATTGACCAAAGGCAATGATGCCTACTCGCCTGCCTCAGGCGTCGGTGCGGCGACCGTTGCTGCAGCGACAACCGCGCCAGCATCGGCACCAGCGAAAGCCGGCAACGGCTTCATCGCCGTATTGGCATCGCAAGGATCAGCGATCGACGCGCGTAAGACACTCGATGATCTGCAGGGCAAATATAGCGAAGCCATCGGTGGTAAGCCAACCGACGTAACCGAGTTTGCCAACCCGCGCGATGGCAAGACTTACTATCGCGCCGTCGTGGGGCCACCCGGTTCGCGCGAGGCCGCAGCATCCGTGTGCGAAAAGATCAAGACCGCCGGCCACAAGGACTGCTTCGCAGCACCCTACTGAATAGCCAACGGTCGAGCCTTCAATCGCGCCAAAGGGTCGGACTTAACGGTCCGGCCCTTTCGTGCCTCTGGCAGTACATCTGGCCCTCAAATTCGCGGATCGCGACATGGCTCAAGCGGCATTCATCACCGGTCTTGCCGGCCACACGTTGACCGCTGATGAGCGTTGGTTTCTCGGCACCGCGCAACCATGTGGGCTTATCCTGTTCGCCCGCAACATCGACACGCCCGAACAGGTCCGTGAACTCATTGCCGACGCTCGCGATGTGATCGGCGCGCCGGTGCTGGTGCTGATCGATCAGGAGGGCGGCCGCGTCCAACGCCTGCGTCCGCCCCATTGGCGCACCCTGCCAAGCGGCGCGATGTATGCGGCGCGTTATGCGCAGGACAAATCGGCAGCACTCTACGAAACCAGTCTTATTGCCCGGCTCATTGCCCACGATCTCCGCGCACTCGGCATCACCTGCAATTGCACGCCCGTGCTTGATGTGCTCGCACCCGACGCCCACGCCAACATCGGCAACCGCTCGCTGGGCCACGAACCGCACAGCGTCATCGCGCTGGGCCGCGCTATCGCAGAGGGCCACCTGGCGGGCGGCGTGCTGCCAGTCATCAAGCACATCCCCGGGCATGGCCGCGCAACGCTCGACACGCATCTCGCGCTGCCAACGGTCACCACGTCTGAGGCCGAACTCGCCGCATCGGACTTCGCCCCCTTCAAAGCGCTTGCGCATCTGCCGGCTGCCATGACGGCCCACGTCGTCTTCTCAGCGATTGATCCCTCCGGTCCGTCGTCGACCTCAAAACGGGTGACCGAGCGTATCGTGCGTGGCCACATCGGCTTCCATGGCCTGCTGATGAGCGACGATCTTTCGATGCAGGCGCTCTCCGGCACGCTCGCTGCCCGCGCCGCAGCAGTGATCGCCGCCGGCACCGATGTGGCGCTCCATTGCAACGGACAGATGGCCGAGATGGAGCAGGTCGCCGCCAGCGTCCCGCCGCTCGAAGGGTTGGCCGCCATCCGCTTTGATCGCGCCCTCGCCACAACGCTTTCGCAAACGCCGTTCAGCATAGCCGACGCCGAAGCTTGTCTGAACCGTGTTTTGGGCGTAGCGGCGACGAGCTGACGGCGGCTCCCTCGAATCGTGGGATAAGCGGGCTGACGACATTCTGCCTCCGGAACCGGTGATGAGCAGCGCCAACGAACCAACGCAGCCACTGGCTGATGCAGCGCAGGTCGACGATCCAGATACCTGGACCGAACCGGCGGCCATCGACGTGCGCGCCGAGGATGCACTGAGCGTCCACGTCGACGGCTTCGACGGTCCTCTCGATCTGCTGCTGGCCCTCGCCCGCACCCACAAGGTTGATCTCAGCAAGATCTCGGTGTTGGCACTCGCCGAGCAGTATCTTGCCTTCGTGCTCGGCGCGAAAGCACTGCGTATCGAGCTCGCCGGCGACTATCTGGTGATGGCGGCGTGGCTGGCGTTTCTCAAGTCAAAGCGGTTGCTGCCCCGCGAAAAGTCCGACGATCCTGAATTCTCAGGCGAGGAGATGGCCGCGCGCTTAGCCTTCCGCCTGAAGCGCCTCGACGCCATGCGGAACGCTGCGGCCCAGCTGATGACCCGCAAGCGTCTGGGTTTTGATATCTTTCCGCGCGGCATGCCGGAAGGCGTGCGCACCATTCGCGAGCGCGAGTACACCGCCGAGATTTTCGACCTGCTGAGCGCCTACGCCAACCAGCGCACGCGCACCACCGTCAAGCGCGTGCACGTCGTCAAGAAGCGCACAGTGTGGTCCATCAAGGACGCGCGCCAGCGGCTGGAAGCGCTGATGGGTGCCAGCGGCGGCGACTGGATGCAATTGGATATGTTCCTGGAGCAATATCTCCCCTCCGACGAACTGGCCAAAACAACGGTCGCGGCGAG
>JANNEU010000083.1:0-69796 GCA_031379035.1 Hyphomicrobiaceae bacterium
GTGAAGTAGTCGCCGTCGATGCGGTCGAAGAGTTGGATGCCGAGGCCTTCGAGCTGGTAGCCGCCGACGGTTTCGGTGACAGCGGGGCCAGCGCGCGCGATGTAGTCGTCGAGAAAGGCGGGGCTCAATGCGCGCATGGACAGGGTGGCGATGCCGAGATGCTCCCACACGACGTTGCCACCTAAAGCGAGGACGATGCCGGTTGGCAAGGTGTGGGTTTGACCGGCGAGCTTTTCGAGCTGGCGGCGCGCGGCGGCGGGGTCTGCCGGCTTGGAGAAGATTTCTAAGTCCAGCGCAAGGACCTGATCGGAGCCGATGACAAGGGCTAGGGGGTGGCGTGTGCTAACCTCAAGGGCCTTCAGCGCAGCGAGGTTCAGCGCGACATCGCCCGGTGAGATAGTGGCGTCGTCGCGTGCCATGGCAGCGCGCGCGGCTGGCTCATCGACGGTCGCCGGGACAACGGTGAAGGTGAGGCCTGCGTTTTCCATCAACTGCCGACGGAAGCGGCTGCCGGAAGCGAGGATGAGCGGTGGGGGCGGGCGGGCGACAGGGCGGGCGGTTAGCAGCATTGCGGGACAAATCCGTGGGACGTAGGAGCAGTTGAGCGTCTTGCGCTGGACCGCCCCCCGCCGTCAAATCAGCGGCGTGCTCGTGACGGTGCAATCCCGCTTCGCTTGTTGCGCGCTATCGACCCCACCTTGCAATTTCCGGCGAATGCATCACCTATCGCCTGGGCGGTTCTGCCAGGACTGACAGCCTGTCCACCATGCCCTTCGCTGGACCGCCATGAGCCTCGATATCCTCGATCTGACGGCTTTTTACGCGACGCCTCTCGGTGGGCTAGCGCGGCGGTTGATTGCGCACAAAGTGCGCACGCACTGGCGGCGGGCCGAGGGCGAGACGATGATCGCGCTTGGTTTCGGCACACCCTATCTCGGCTCATACCGGGGGGAGGCGCGACGGATCGGGGCGTTCATGCCGGCATCGCAGGGTGCGCTGGTGTGGCCGGCGAGCGGGCCGGTGAATACGGTGCTGGTTGAAGAAGCGCGGCTGCCGCTGGCGGACAACTCGGTCGACAAGCTGTTGGCGATCCACTGTCTGGAGCTTTCCGAGCAGGCGCGCCCGTTGCTGCGCGAGATGTGGCGCGTGTTGGCCCCGGAAGGACAACTGCTGTTGATTGTCCCCAACCGGGCTGGTGTCTGGAGCCGGCGGGAGGCGACGCCGTTCGGACACGGGCAACCCTATAGCCGGGCGCAACTCGAACGATTATTGAACGATGTCATGCTGACGCCCACGCACTGGTCGACGGCGCTGCATGCGCTGCCGGTGCGCAATCGCTTCGGCATCCGCTGGGCACCAACGATGGAGCGGTTCGGTGCGCGGCTGTGGCCACGGTTCGCCGGCGTGATCATCGTGGAAGCGCGGAAAGAGGTGACGGCACCGATCTCATCGGGCTCCGGTGCCAGGCTGGCCCCACACGTGGCCACGGTGCGCGGGCTGGTGACGAACGCCGGTTCGCGGCGCGATGATGATGTTGACATGCGGCAAGCCGATCAGACCTGACACCGCCACCTCAGCCCTTCGTCAACAAGAATACCGCCTGCTCGCCGAGCAAGTTGTGTGTTGTGAGGGGTAGCCAGGTGCCGAGTTGGCGGCCGGAGGCGTTGAAGGCGACTTTACGTTCGACGCGAGCGTCGATCTGGCGGCAGAGGCTGGCGAAGTCAGTGATGGTACAGAGATGGCCATTGGGGCTGTCGTACCAGGCGTCCGGCAGATTCTCGGTGACCGGCATGCGGCCGTGCATGAGTAGTTGTTGGCGCACTTTCCAATGGCCGAAATTGGGGAACGAGACGATGGCGTAGCGGCCAATGCGCAGCAGGTTTTCAAGTACCTTGCGAGGCTGGCGCGTGGCCTGGATGGTGAGCGACAGGATGGCGTAGTCGAAGGCGGCGTCGGGATAGTCGGAGAGATCACGGTCGGCGTCGCCCTGGATGACAGACAGGCCGCCGGCAACGCAGGCGTTGACCCGGTCTGGTGCCACTTCGATGCCGCGTCCGTCGACTTGGCGGCGTGCGGCCAGCAGGTGCAGCAGCGAGCCATCACCGCAACCGACGTCGAGCACGCGGGCACCGGCGCGGACCATTTCGGCAATGAGCAGGTGGTCGACCCGAGGGGTGTGGCCGCCACTACCGGTGACTGTCTTTTGCATCAGCGTGGTGCTCCCGCTTCGGCGATGCCGCGCCGTTCGGCGGCAGAGCGGATGAAGCCCGTGATGGTGGCAAACAGTTCCAGTTCCTCCAGCAAGAAGGCGTCGTGGCCTTTGGAACTCTCGATCTCGACAAAAGAGACGTTGGCGGCGACGGCGTTGAGCGCCTGGACAATCGCGCGGCTCTCTTTGGTGGGGTAGAGCCAATCGGACGTGAAGGAGACGACGCAAAAGCGGGTTTTGGTGCCGCGAAAGGCGTTGGCGAGAATGCCACCATGCTCGGCTTCGAGGTCGAAGTAGTCGAGCGCACGGCTGATGTAGAGATAGCTGTTGGCGTCAAAGCGGTCGACGAAGGTGGAGCCCTGGTGGCGCAGATAGCTTTCGACCTGGAAATCGGCGTCGAACGAGAAGGTCTTGGCGACGCGGGCCTGCAAGTTGCGGCCGAACTTTTCCTGCAGGGCATCTTCGGAGAGATATGTGATGTGGGCCGCCATGCGTGCCACGGCGAGACCATTGCGCGGGCTGGTGCCGAGTTCGGTGTAGCGGCCACCGCGCCATTCGGGATCAGCCATGACGGCCTGGCGGCCGACCTCGTGGAAGGCAATGTTCTGGGCGGAGTGCCAGGCGGCGGTGGCGATGGGGACGGCGGCGAAGATGCGGTCGCCATGATGGGCGGCCCACTCCAACACCTGCATGCCACCCATCGAGCCGCCGATGACGGCGAATAACTGATCAATACCAAGCCGGTCAATGAGGCGGACTTGAGCGTCGACCATGTCACCGATGGTGATGACGGGGAAGTCGAGCCCGTAGGGCTTGCTGGTTTCGGGATTAAGCGACGCCGGACCCGTCGAGCCCAGGCAACCGCCGAGAACATTCGAGCAGATGACAAAGAAGCGGTTGGTATCAATCGGGCGGCCCGGGCCGACCATCGTTACCCACCAGCCGGGTTTGCCGGTGACCGGGTGCACGTTGGCGACGTGCTGGTCGCCGGTCAGCGCGTGGCAGATGAGGATGGCGTTGGATTTGGCGGCGTTGAGTGTGCCGTAAGTCTGGAAGGCGATGTCAAAGGGTGCAAGAGACTTGTCGCAATCCAGCTTCAGGGCTTCGCTGGGTCCGAAATGAGCGATTTGACTGACAAGACCGGCATAGACACGCGGCGGGCTTTGGGCACCCGCGAGATGATCATCCTGTGCCATGCAATACCAACCCTTCGGACGCCACCAGACGAGGCACGTCAGAAAAAACCAGCCGGTCGAAAAAACGAGCGGACCGGAACACCGGAATTGGTGGAACGGCCCTTTAGCGAGTTATTTAACGTGGCTGCAAGCCGGCCGGCCAAATCACCACGAGCGTCAACCTTATCGACCGGCCACCCTAGCCGTCAAGAACCGCGCGACGACCTGCGATGGCCGGGTCAGTCACTGGGTCAGTCACTGGGCCAATCACTGGGCGAGGCTGCCCGCCGCAATTGGATGGCCGGGGGTACGCTCTGGACTGACTGGGACTTGACCCGGCACTGGGCGCTCTATTTTTGTGGCCAGAACGATGCCGACAAAACAGGCCATCGCACCGCCGATCACGTCCATCAGATGGTGACTGCCGATGGGCAGGGTCGTCAGCAGAACCAGCCCACTCAGCAGCGCGTTCAGCGGCCCTAGCACCGGCGTTCGCCACGTTGCCCAGCCAGCCGATACAGCGACGACGGTATGGAACGAGGGAAACTGAATAATGCCGTCCAGAGGGCCTGCCAGGTGTCGCAGAACGCCGCTGCGGACCGCATCGAAATCGGGCAAGAAATGCCGGACATCGACCAAGGCAGCGAGATTGCCGGAGGGGCCAGGGGTAATGCCATAAGTCCGATAGGCACCGGCGGCTGGCAGGAGCGCCGAGGTCGTGATCGTCAAGACCGTGGCGATCAACAGACCGGTCATATAAATATTCAACCGGCTCAAGTCGCGGCGGCTCGCGAGCGCAATGATCGCAATCGGAATTTGTATGATCGAGTACTGATAAACAAATACGAACAGAGCCGCTGCCCCAACGGTCATATCGGTCCAACGCTGCAACGCGATCCAATCGAACCCGGCCGCTCGGTCCAGCGCCTGCAGCGTCTCATCAACGAGTGGCGCGTTGAAGCCCGCCGCCACATAGCTTGCTGGTAAGAGAACCGCGAGCATGGCGATCCAAAAAGCAAACAGCGCGCATGTTTCCGACATCGCATCGCTTTTGAAGCGGACGCGACCGAGACCAGCAATGGCGAGCAAGCCGCCGAATAGTACTACAGTGACCACGACGTCGCGCAACGGCAGCGTAAACCCCAACGCCGCACCGGCGACGACCGACGCCACCGTTGCACACGAAAGAAGACCCCACGCCCTCAGGCTCGGAGTATCAGGAAGGAACTGCATCGCGCACCTACGGGTCACACCCACACCGGCTCCGTGTCGCCACGGGGCACCAGTGGTCAATTGCTGCCGGGGTCACCCTTCTCGCCGCTGCTGCCTTCAGAGAAGCGGATCTTCTGCTGAGCGGCCTGAATATTCTGCGCCATGAAGCCGATGTCATCGCCCAGCGTGGCGGTCGGGTTGCATTGCGGCAGGCAGGCGAAAGTCTGCCGCGCGGTGCCGCGGGTGACGTTGACGACCCCAACTTCATCGCGACGGACGGCGATGCGCTGATCCTGGATCACGTTGCGTTCGCCATCGAGGGCAATGATGTTGGTGATGCCATAGCTCTTGCCGGTGATCACGAGGATGTTGCCGGATTGGATGGTGACGTCGGCGATGCTGGGGTTGCCGACGATGATCTCAGAAGCCGGGCGCGTCAGCCGGAGGATCTGTGATTGATCGAACTTGACGACCAAGTCATCGGCATTGGCGGAAAGGTTGGTTCCGGCCATCGCCGCCGCAGCGATCAACAGGCGGGCAGCACCGCGTGCGACGACGCGAAGGCTCTTACAAGACATATGAGAATGGGCGGGCATGAACGATCACCTACCTGGAGCGGGCCTGACGCAGTACTTCAGACGCCACTGTCGCCGCCAAACATGAAGAAAGTGCAAAATCTGGTTTCAAATCGACTGCCAAGTTCCAGATGCTCAGTAAATGGCTATCGGTATGGTTGATTCTTCATTTCGCTAAACTCGATTTTCACCATTCCGGGTAACACTCGGCATCTACCGTCGCGATTAAAGCCGTCGTGCCCCCAAATTAACTCAACTTTAAACCGCCGCCGGTAACTTCCACAACAGTTCAGCCACACGGGGCGGGTGCCCTCGGTCGAACTGCCCGCGCACAAGCGCTTCAGTCAAGAGTTGGGAGACTCACTATGCAGACCCTCATCGCACGTTTCGTTAAAGACGAGTCCGGCGCCACCGCCATCGAGTACGGCCTCATCGCCTCGCTCATCTCGGTTGCCATCATCTCGGCTGCTTCGACCCTCGGCAAGAACGTCGCCAACACGTTCAGCTCCGTCGCTGCAAACATGAACACCACCAAGTAATGGTCCGGGCGTGCGACCCGCAAGGGTCTCACGCACTCGCCGACTTGGTACGTTATTCGAACGGGTCGAAAGCCATTGGCTTTCGACCCGTTCGAATTTTTGCATGTGGCGGGACGATGACCGGTCCGCCGGCTTAATGCCGCGTTAACCGCTGTCCCTTAATGTGGTCGGCGGGTGAATTTGCTCCATCCCATTGCGACCGATCAACCGACGAGGCCTGCGCGTGTATCAGATCGCTATCCTGACCGTGTTTCCCATCGCCGTCATCTTCGCCGCCGCGATGGACCTCTTCAGCATGACGATCCCCAATCGGATCTCCTTGGTTCTCATCGGCGGCTTTTTCTGCCTGGCCCCGTTTGCCGGGCTTGGCATTGAAGAGATCGGCATGCATATCCTCGCTGGCCTCATGATGCTGGCCATCACGATCACGCTGTTCGCGATGAACTACATCGGCGGCGGAGATGCGAAGCTGGCGTCGTCGGTGGCGCTTTGGCTCGGGTTCGGCGATCTGCTCGACTACGCCATCGGCGCATCGTTGCTCGGTGGCTTGCTGACCCTTGGCTTTCTTGCCTTCCGCCAAATCCCGCTGCCGTATGCCTGGGCGCAGGCGCCTTGGATCGAGCGCCTGCACACGCCGCGCGGTGGAATTCCATACGGGATCGCTCTCGCGGCTGCGGCGTTGATCGTCTACCATCAGTCCTTCTGGCTGCGCTCCATCGCGAGCTGAGACGCACACACCTTCGACAGCTGAACCTTCAAGACGGGTGCCACAAGCGCCCGTCTTTGTTGTTTCTTGACCATGCCGCACAAAGCATTTTCGAAACGTTTGATTTTGATACGTCCATTAACGCGCTGTTGAGATTTGTCGCGCAGTGTAGGCCCACGCAGAGCAGTAGGCTCTTTTCAAAACGGGGATTTCGAGCGTCATGCGGAAAGGGCAAATTATCGCGGCAGGCGTCGCAGCAGTTTTCGGCCTCGGTTCAGTTGGCCTCCTCGCCACTTATGCAGCGCGCAAGCCCGAAGAAAAAATCGTTTCCGTTCAACTGAACACCACCCAAGTGCTGGTCGCCAAGACGCAGATCGAGCTTGGGCAGATCGTCAACCGCGAGAACTTCCGCTGGCAGGAATGGCCGGCTGCTGCCGTCTCGGGCGGCTACATCAAGTCCAATCCGGGCGGCAAAGACCCGATGCAACCGCTGATCGGTTCGGTTGCGCGCGCGCCGATCCTGAAGGACGAACCCATTACGCCTGCGAAACTTGTGAAGCCGGGTGACGGTGGCGTGCTGGCCGCGATCCTGCCCGCCGGCATGCGTGCGATCTCGACCAAGATCAGAGAAGAGACTGCGGTCGGCCGGCTGATCCTGCCGAACGACCATGTCGATGTCATTCTCATCCAGCGCCGCCGCGCGGCGCGCGGTGGTGGTGAAGAGTTTGTGTCTGATACGTTGTTCCGCAACGTGCGCGTCCTGGCCATCGGCCAGTTGATTGCTGCGGCTGAGGGTAAAAAGGGCGCTGATGGCGCGACAGCCACGCTTGAGCTGACGCCGCGTCAAACCGAACTGCTGGCGCTCGCAAACTCGATGGGCGAAATCTCGCTCTCGCTGAGGTCGGTGGCTGACATGTCGGCAGCCAATGGTCCCAGTGCTGGTAATGGTCTCAATGGCCAACGTGGAAATTCCATTCGTGTACTGCGTTACGGTGTCAAGTCGCGTGCTTATGGCGTGAACTGAGGCAACTCTCCCGAGAGTCCGAACGCAGTCCGAGGGGATTGAATATGCAGGTAAATATTTGCCGTGCGCTCAGCGCGGTCGCGCTGCTGCTCGCCATGGCTATGGGCGCGCCGTCGAGTGCACAAATGCATCGCGCTACTGAGGCTGCGCCAGACGGTTCTGTGATGCAGATCCCGGCGCGCTCGAACTTCCCAATCTCCCGGAAGATCACGCTCGGTGTGGGACGCTCCATGATGATGCAGTTCCCCATGGAGCTGCGCGACGTGATGGTCGCCGATCCAACGAAAGTTGATGCGATCGTGCAGACTTCGGATCGCGTGTTCCTCGTCGCCCGCGGTGCGGGGTCGACCAACGCGTTCTTCTTCGACGCGCAGGGCAACCAGATCATGACGCTGGAGATTGCCATCGGCAGCGATCTCAGTTCACTCGATAACTTGCTGAAGCGCCTGCTGCCAAACTCCAATATCCGCACCGACCTGGCCGGCACAGCCATTGTGTTGATGGGCAGCGTGCGCACCCCTGGTGACGCTGCACGGGCCGCTGACATTGCAACCCAGTTTGCCTCAGCCAACAAGAACCTGACGGGTTCTGGCTACTCCTATCAGTCGACGACTGTTGGCGGCGTGACCACGTCGAGCGGCAACTTCAACTACGGTCAAGGCCGCGACGCCCAGTCGGAAAAGAAGATCATCAACCTGCTCAATATTGAGGGCGAAGAGCAGGTGATGCTGAAGGTCACTGTGGCGGAGGTTCAACGTTCGGTCCTCAAGCAGTTCGGTGTCAACTTTGCTTCGAGCTTCTCAGTTGGTCCGTTCAACCTGTCGCCGATGGGTGTGAACAGCTTCCCAGTGACTGGTGCGGCGCTCGGAGGACTCGACAAGGCCGGCGTCGTTACAGGTGACGCCATAGCCAAGGCCTTGAAGGAAGGCATTGCACCGCCGGCAGGCTGTACTACTGTTCTGCCACAGATCCATCCAAGCTACGTTGCCTCGGCGGGTGTCAGCGGCGGTTTCAGCGCCGGTGGTGCGTGTTTGAGCTACATGATCAAGGCGATGGAGCGTGTGGGTCTGGTCCGTACGCTTGCCGAACCGAACTTGACCGCCGTATCTGGCGAATCTGCGAAGTTCCTCGCTGGTGGCGAATATCCTGTGCCGGTTTCGGCCGACAACGGTGCCATCGGCATCTCCTTCAAGGAATACGGTATCGGCGTGGCCTTCACACCGACGGTGCTCTCCGAAGGACGCATCAGCCTGAAGATCGATACGCAGGTTTCGGAATTGTCGAACGAAGGCGCGTTGGTTCTGTCCGGCACGCAGATCCCGTCGCTGAAAAAGCGCTCGGCTCTCTCGACGGTGGAACTGCCCTCGGGTGGCTCAATCGTGATGGCCGGCCTGCTCTCTGACAACGTGCGCCAGAACGTGGAAGGTCTGCCAGGTCTGAAAGATCTGCCGATCCTCGGCACACTCTTCCGCAGCCGCGACTTCCAACAGAACGAAACCGAACTGGTCATCATCGTCACGCCGTTGATGGTTCGTCCCACGGCGATTCAGAACCTGGCGAAACCCGACGATGGCCTCGCCGCCGCCTCGGACCTTAAAGCCAGCTTCCTCGGCCATCTGAACCGGGTCTACGGCAAGGGCCGCTCCATTCCCGACGGCGGTCTCAAGGGCAACTACGGCTTCATTGTCGAATAATCATCGATCCTTGTCCCCTGGCGGACCACGGAGAGCATTATGAAGAAAACATCAACACACCGGATGTCCGGGGTTCGCGGGCGACTGCTGGTGATCGCGCTGGCCGGCAGCGGCTTGGCAGGCTGCGATTCCCTTATGGCTGAAAAACAGGACAGCTTCAGCGCCGGCACGCAACTGCTGACGCCGGCCGAGCGGCACCCGATCATCGTCTCGCAGCAACCGCACAAAATGTCGGTCAAAGTGGCGCGCGGCGCAGCAGGGCTGGCACCTGCCCAGAAAGCGGCGATGATTGACTTCTTGACGCGCTATCGCACAGCAGACGCTGGCAACAGCAAGCTGATCATCTCGGTGCCGAGCGGTTCTTCGAACGAAGTTTCTGCGATGAACGCGGTGGCCGACATGCGGCCGATCCTGGCGGACCAGGGCTTCGCTGAAAGCTCGATCTCGATTGAGCCCTACCATGCCGAGGGCGACCCACAACCGCCGGTGCGCATTGCCTATCTGCGCTACGCCGCTGAAGGCCCGACGTGCGGCAAGTGGCCGAGCAACGTTACGGAAACCTCTCGCAATGTAAACTACGAGAACTTCGGCTGCGCTACGCAAAAGAACCTCGCTTCCATGGTTGCAAATCCTGCGGATCTGCTCGGACCGCGGACCATGACACCGGCCAGCGCAGACCGCCGCGATGTGACGTGGGACAAATACGTGAAGGGCGCCCCGACCGGCGCAAGTCGCAGTGCTGATGATCGCGTAACGAAGTAAGACGCCAAGGAGAGTTTCACATGAGCCGTCCTTCCAACGCCGCCCAGCGTGACGATCAGACTGACGGGAGCGCGTCCGAGATGGGCGGTGCCGACATCGAGCACGCGCAACGGGCCCGGCCGATTCCGCGCATCTCGATCCAGGCGTTCTGCGAGGATGGAGATACGACCGAAGTGCTGCAAACAGCGGCGGAGGACCGCCGTCTTTCCAAGACACATGTTAGCATTCACATGGGCGGCATTGCTGCGGCTGTCGCGCACTACCAGGAGAATCCGACCCCGAACCTGATCGTGATCGAGTCGAGCCTTGAGCGCGCGGCGCTGCTGGTACAGCTCGACCACCTCTCCGAGTTCTGCGATGCGGGGACGCGCGTCGTGGTCATCGGTCACGCCAACGACGTGGTTCTTTATCGTGAGCTGCTTAAGCGCGGCGTCAGCGAATACCTGGTCGCCCCCATCACGCCCTTGCAGCTGATGGAAGGGCTTTCCAACCTCTACAATAACCCTGACTCGGAACCAGTTGGGAGCGTCATCGCGTTTATCGGTGCCAAGGGTGGCGTCGGATCGTCGACGATCTGCCACAACGTGGCCTGGTCGCTCAGCGAACAGCTGAAGACCAACGTGATCATCGCTGACCTCGACCTCGCGTTCGGCACGACGGGTCTGGATTTCAATCAAGACCCCGTCCAAGGCATTGCTGACGCACTTCAATCGCCTGAGCGGTTGGACGAAATGCTGCTCGACCGGCTGCTGACGAAATGCACCGACCGGCTGTCCATCTTCGCAGCACCCGTGGTGCTTGATCGCGAATTCGACGTGACCGGCGACGCCTGTGACGTGGTGATCGATGTGACTCGCCAGCATGTGCCGTTCGTAGCTGTCGACCTTCCGCATACCTGGAGCCCCTGGGTCCGCAGCGTATTGCTGAAGGCCGACGAGATCGTCATCACCGCGACACCGGATCTCGCAAACCTTCGCAATGCCAAGAACCTGATGGACCTCATCAAGGCCAACCGCACCAATGACGTGCCGCCGCGTCTGGTCATCAACATGGCCGGTGTGCCGAAGCGGCCGGAGATCCCGGTCAAAGAATTTGCTGCCAATCTCGGCATTGACCCCGTGCAGGTGTTCGAGTTCGACAGCGAGAATTTCGGTCAGGCGGCCAACAATGGCCAGATGATTGAGGAGTTCTCCGCCAAAGCGAAAGCTGTCCCGCAGATCCGGGAATTGGCGATGACGCTGGCGGGCCGCAAAGACATGCGGGCCGACGTCAAGGCTAAAGCCAAGCCGACGAGTGGCGGGTTCCTGCAGAAACTGAAGCTGAAGCGCTGAAGGGTCGACGATAATGTTTGGCAAACGCACAAATGACGGTGGCATGAAGCGCCTTGCACCGGCGACGCCGGCGGCCGCGTCGGCTGTGCCGATGAAGTCGGCGGAACAGCAGCGCGCGGCTGCACCAGCGCCGGAACCGAAGCAGTCACGGGCACCGGAGACGGTAGCGGCGACAGAGCGGCGGCACTCGGAAGAGTACTATGACGTCAAGACGACGGTGTTCAACGCGCTGATCGACACGATCGACCTGACGCAGCTTGCCAAGCTTGATGCCCCGGCGGCGCGCGAAGAAATTCGCGATATCGTGAGCGAGATCATCCAGCTCAAGAACGTCGTGATGTCGATCGCGGAGCAGGAAGAACTGCTCGAAGATATCTGCAACGACGTGCTGGGGTATGGTCCCCTGGAGCCGCTGCTCGCGCGCGATGACATCGCCGACATCATGGTCAACGGTGCAACAACCACATTCATCGAAGTCGGTGGTAAGGTGCAAAAGACCTCCGTGCGCTTTGCCGATAATGCGCAGTTGATGAACATCTGCCAACGCATCGTGAGCCAAGTCGGCCGCCGCGTCGACGAATCAAGCCCCATATGTGACGCTCGTCTGCCGGACGGCAGCCGTGTCAACGTCATCGCACCGCCGCTCGCCATTGATGGGCCTTGCCTGACCATTCGTAAGTTCAAGAAGGATCGTCTGCGCCTCGATAACCTGGTGAAGTTCGGATCTATCTCACCGGCTGCAAAGGTCGTGCTCGAAGTGATCGGGCGCGTTCGCTGCAACATTCTGATTTCCGGCGGCACCGGCTCTGGCAAGACGACACTGCTGAACTGCCTAACAGGTTGCGTCGATCACGAGGAGCGCATCATCACGTGCGAAGACTCGGCCGAATTGCAGCTTCAGCAGCCCCACGTTGTGCGCCTTGAAACGCGGCCGCCCAACCTTGAAGGCGAAGGCGAGATCACCATGCGTGATCTTGTCAAGAACTGCCTGCGTATGCGCCCGGAACGCATCATCGTCGGCGAGGTCCGCGGACCGGAGGCGTTCGACCTGCTGCAGGCGATGAACACGGGCCATGACGGTTCGATGGGTACGCTTCACTCCAACAGCCCGCGCGAAGCCATCAGCCGTCTCGAAAGCATGATCATGATGGGCGGCTACGCCCTACCACCGAAGACCATTCGCGAAATGATTACCGGCTCCATCGACGTCATTGTGCAGGCTTCGCGCCTGCGTGACGGCAGCCGCAAGATCACGCACATCACCGAAGTGGTCGGCATGGAAGGTGATGTGGTCACATTGCAAGACATCATCGTTTACGAAATCACCGGTGAAGATGCCAATGGCAAGCTGGTGGGGCGCCACCGTTCAACTGGCATCGCGCGTCCGCGCTTTTGGGAGCGGGCAGAATATTATGGTGACACGCCGCGACTCGCAGAAGCGCTGTCATCGGCGGAAGTTTCCGACTTCAACGGCAATCCGATGGGGAGCTGAGGATCATGGACTCCGATGATCTGCTATTTTTTGGCCTGATCGCCGTCGCCGCTTTGTGCGTGATCGTGGTGATCTATCTGCTGCTCGCGCCCTACACGACGGGCGAGAGGCGGGCGGAAAAACGTCTCGCCGGCGTCGCCGAAGGCACCCGCAAGATCAACGGTAAGATACAGGAAGCGGCCAATAACCGTAAAAAGCAGGTCGTCGATACGCTTAAGGACCTGGAGGCCAAGCAGGCCGCCAGCAAGAAGGTTTCACTCCGGCAACTGCTGATGCAGGCGGGATTGCAGATCGACGTGAAGACGTTCTGGGTCGCGAGTGCCGTTTCCGGCTTGCTGGTGACGGTGATCCTGTTTTTCTCGGCGCCGACGCTGCATCCGATCGTCGTGGTTGGCGTCGGCATTGCCGGCGCGCTCGGGTTGCCGCGCTTTATGGTCGGCCGGATGATCAAACGCCGGCACAAGAAGTTCCTCAACGAGTTTGCCAATTCCATCGACATCATTGTGCGCGGGGTCAAATCCGGCCTGCCGCTCAACGAATGCCTCAACATCATCGCACGGGAAAGCCCGGAGCCTGTCTGCCTCGAGTTTCGCGAAGTTGTGGATCAGCAGCGCGTCGGTGTGCCGTTGCAGCAGTGTTTCGAGCGCATGATGGAACGCGTGCCGCTGGCAGAGGTCCGGTTCTTCGGCATCGTGATTGGTATTCAGCAGTCAGCCGGCGGCAACCTGTCGGAAGCACTTGGCAACCTGTCGGGCGTGCTGCGTGACCGTAAAACCATGGCTGCCAAGGTGCAGGCGCTGTCTGCCGAAGCCAAGGCATCGGCGGCCGTGCTTGGCTCGTTGCCGTTCATCGTGATGATCCTCGTGTACCTTTCAACGCCTGAATACATCGCGCTCCTCTGGCAGAAGACATACGGTAACTTCATGCTGCTTGGCTCTGGCGTGTGGATGACCTGTGGGCTGTTGATGATGCGCAAGATGATCAACTTCAAGTTCTGAGCCGCGTACGTTGCGTTCTCGTGTTTCACCGGGATCCGCCCCAACACACATGAGCCCGCCTCAACAGCCTAGGTCCCATCATGCAGGAATTTATCGAAGCGATTACACGGCCAGAGGTGCTCTTGGCACTTTTCGCAGCCGTTTCGATTTTCGCTACAGCGATGATCGTGCTGCTGCCGACGATGTCGCGCGACCGGTTGCCCGCACGGATGCGGGTGATGGCTGTCGAACGCGACAAGATGCGCGCGTCGCGGATGGCGGAACTGAACAAGAAAGACGGAGCGTCGTTGCGGCAGTCGCCGCAGGGGTTCATGCTCGAAATCGTCGATAAGCTCAATCTGCGATCCAGCTTTGACACCGAGGAAGTGCGTGACAAGCTGAAAATGGCCGGACTGCGCGGTCAGGCGCCGCTGGTTGCCTATATGTTTTTCCGGCTTGCGATGCCGATCATTCTGACAATTGCGGCGCTAATCTATCTGTTCTTCATCGCCAACCTCGAGCATCCGCCGATTGTGAAGATCGGTATCGCGCTTGGCGTCGGCTATGTCGGATACTATCTGCCGAACGTTTTTGTGCAGAACCAGATCACCAAGCGTCAGCAATCAATCTCGGCGGGCTTTCCAGATGCCCTCGACATGCTGCTGATCTGTGTACAGTCGGGCATGTCGGTCGAAGCGGCATTTGGCAAGGTGGCTGCCGAAATCGGCGTACAGTCGCTTGAACTGGCCGAAGAACTCTCGGTCACCACTGCCGAACTTTCGTATCTTACTGAGCGCCGGCAAGCCTACGAAAACCTGGCGCGGCGGACCGGACTGCCCGGAGTGAAGGGCGTCGCAACGGCGCTGATCCAGGCGGAACGCTATGGTACGCCGGTCGGCACCGCGCTGCGGGTGATGGCTAAAGAAAACCGTGATGCCCGCATGATGGACGCCGAAAAGAAAGCGGCGGCGCTGCCGCCCAAACTGACCGTGCCGATGATCGTGTTCTTCCTGCCAGTGCTATTCGTGGTCATTATCGGGCCGGCGCTTATTCAGGTGTTCCAGTGGGACTGAGCCAACGCGAGTAGAAGTCAGACCCGCAACCTCATGGCGTACCGAATTTCGGCGCGCCATTGACATGTCTGGTCCGATCCTTGATATCGTCCACTTTCTAAGACAGAGCCGTGCTCAGTCTTGCCACCCGACAGCGCGAAGCGCCCTCGGGTGCGTTTTGCGTTGGGCGCTTGGTGGCCGGTAGGACTGTGAAAATGCTGAAAATCTGGGGTCGGAAGACGTCGGTTAATGTCCAGAAGGTGATGTGGGCTGTCGCTGAACTCGGCGTTCCGCATGAGCGGATTGATGCCGGCGGGCCGTTTGGAAAGACCGATACGGCTGAGTATGGGATGTTGAACCCGAACCGGCTGGTGCCGGTGCTGGAAGATGATGGCCTCGTGCTTTGGGAAAGCAGCGCAATTGTCCGTTATCTCGCCAATCGGTACGGTAAGGCGGGATTGATGCCCGCAGATTTTATGGGCGCGGCCAGGGCCGACCAGTGGATGGACTGGATGCTTTCGTCGCTCTATCCGGAAGTCATCACGACGCTCTTTCAACAGTTCGTGCGCGTAACGGCGGCGGATCGCAATACGGCGCTGGTAGAGGCTGCCGGGAAACGGGCAGGCGAGAAACTTGCGATTCTGGATAAGCAGCTGGCTGGCAAGCCGTACATTCTGGGCGATACGCTGACGATGGCCGATATCGCTGTTGGTGCGCTGCTCTATCGCTATCACACGATGCCGATTGCGCGGCCGAGCCTGCAGAACGTCGAAGCTTATTATCAGCGGCTGACATCCCGCAAAGCCTACCAGGATCACGTCATGATTGACTGGGTCGCCATGAAAATTCCCGGCGCATGAAACGAGAGGTTCGAGGGGTTAGGGGTGAGGGATTAGGGAATTTTCCCAAAACCTCTTCCCTTACCCCTAAAACCTAACCCCTCACTCCTCACCCCTGGCTTTGCCCATGTTTCAATCGCTGACAGATCGCCTTTCAGGCGTTTTCGACAAGCTGGCCCGCCGTGGTTCGCTGAGCGACAACGACGTGAACGAAGCGATGCGCGAGGTCCGCCGGGCGTTGCTGGAAGCGGACGTGGCGCTGGATGTGGTGCGGGACTTCACGGACAAAGTGAAGGCCAAGGCCGTCGGGCAGAACGTCATCAAGTCGGTGTCGCCCGGTCAGATGGTGATCAAGATCGTCAATGACGAACTGGTCGCGATGTTGGGGTCGGACGCCGCGCCGATTGACCTCGGAGCGCAGCCGCCGGTGGCCATTCTGATGGTGGGCCTGCAGGGCTCCGGCAAGACGACGACGACAGCAAAGATCGGCCACCGGCTGACGACGCGCGACAAGAAAAAAGTGCTGATGGCGTCGCTCGATACGCGACGGCCGGCGGCGATGGAACAGCTGATTATTCTTGGTCATCAGATCAACGTCGATGTACTGCCTATCGTTGTGGGCCAGACACCGGTGCAAATTGCCCAGCGCGCACTCGATACGGCGCGGCTTGGCGGCTTCGATGTGGTGATGCTCGACACGGCTGGCCGGACGACCATCGACGATGAGCTGATGGACGAAGTGGCTGAGGTCAAGCGCATCGCGCAGCCGCACGAAGTGCTGTTGGTGGCGGATGCGCTGACTGGTCAGGACGCAGTTAACACAGCCAAGGCGTTTGAAGCGCGCGTTGGTGTCACCGGCATCGTGCTGACGCGCGTCGACGGTGACGGCCGCGGCGGTGCGGCGTTGTCGATGCGTGCGGTAACGGGCCGGCCGATCAAGCTGATCGGCGTCGGTGAAAAGTGGGATGCGCTCGAAGACTTTGACCCGAAGCGGATTGCTGGCCGCATTCTCGGCATGGGCGATATCGTCGGGCTGGTTGAGAAGGCGGCGCAGACGCTGGACGCCGGCAAGGCGATGGCGATTGCCGAGAAGATGCGCAAGGGCGCGTTTGATCTCGATGATTTGTCGGAGCAGTTGAGCCAGGTTGAAAAGCTCGGCGGTATGGGTTCGATCATGGGCATGATGCCGGGCATCGGCAAAATGAAGAAGCAGATCGATGCGGCGGGTGGTGTCGACGAGAAGATGATTAAGCGGCAACGCGCGATCATCTCGTCCATGACCCCGCATGAGCGGCGCCATCCGAAAGTGCTGGACGGTAAGCGCAAGCGGCGCGTCGCGGCCGGCAGCGGCACCAAACCGGAGGAGATCAACAAGCTCCTCAAGATGCATCGCGACATGGCCGACATGATGAAGATGATGAAGAAGAACCCCGGCATGATGGGCAAGATGGCTGGTGCATTGGGGCTCGGCGGTGGTGGTTTGGGCGGCATGATGGGTGGTGGTGGCGCCCCAAGTGCGGTCGAGCTCGAAGCCATGCAGAAGGAGCTCGCCGGGCTTGACCCCCGCGCGCTGGAGCAGTTGCCGAAAGAGGTGCGCGACGCGCTGGCGAATTTGCCGGAAGCGGGCAAGACGCCGCCCAAGGCCACCCCGACATTGCCAGGTCTCGGCGGGGGACTCCCCGGCCTTGGCGGCTTGCGTCTCCCAGGCCTCGGTGGTCCCAGCCTGCCTAAAGGCCCGTTCCCCTTCGGCGGGGGGAAGAAAAAGTGACCGGGATTCCCACGCTGGAAACAGAGCGCCTCTGGCTTCGGAGCTGGCGCGAGAGCGATCTTGATCGCTATTTCATGCTGCGCGGTGATGAGGCGGCCACGCAGTTTATCGGTGGTGTCACTTCACGCGACGATACTTGGCGCGGGATTGCAATGCTGCTCGGGCATCAGATCCTGCGTGGTTATAGTATTTTTGCGCTCGAAGAAAAGTCGACGGGTTTGCTTGTTGGTTATTGCGGGCCCTGGTTTCCGCTCGGCTTTCCCGAACCGGAAATCGGCTGGGGGCTCATCCCGTCTGAGCAGGGCAAAGGCTTTGCGACCGAAGCCGCCAAGCGCGCGCTCGCCTTCGCCTTCGGCCCGCTCGGCTGGACAACAGCCATCAGCTTGATCGCGCCAGAAAATTTGCCCTCTAAGCGCGTGGCCGAACGCCTCGGTGCCAAACTCGAGGGCAGCACAGAGTTTCGCGGCCGGATGTGCGGGATCTACCGCCATGCGGCTCGGATACAGACATCAACATCTTGAACACGAAACTGGAGACGAAGACATGTCAGTGAAAATGCGTTTGTCGCGCGGCGGCAGCAAGAAGCGTCCCTATTACTACGTTGTTATCGCGCATGCGCAGAGCCCGCGCGACGGCAAGTACATCGAGCAGATCGGCACTTTCAATCCGCTGCTGAAGAAAGATAATCCGGAGCGGTCCAAGCTCAACGCTGAGCGCGTTGCACATTGGCTGAAGGTCGGCGCACAGCCGACTGATCGCGTGATGCGGCTGCTGGATGCGGCGGGCCTCGCCAAGCGCGTAGCGCCGAACAATCCGGAAAAAGCCAAGCCGAAGAAGAAGGCGCAGGAGCGGACTGCTGCTGCTGCAGCGGCGGCTGCGAAGGCTGCTGGTGGTGACAAGCCGGCGGCGTGATCTGCCATTGAGTTCAGCCGCGCGGCCGCTGGTTTCAGCTGCCGCGCGGTTTGCATTTTGAGTGACGCGAACAGGGCTTTGTTAACTCCGTACAAAGACGCACTAAAAATATGTGCTTTTGGATTGCTTTCGAAACACCAGACAAAGGATTAATTTACCGCGCTCGTACAATCTCCGCCCCGAGAGATGGCTACAACGGCTGGCGGGTCCGTTGAGCATCATTGCGGTTTGCTTGGGGGACTTATGAAAGACGGGCTGTACGAGGCCGAGTTCGGCACGACTTTGGGCATGGGCACGGCGCAACTGACCCTGCGGGATGGTGTGGTGACAGGACGTACGTCCAACGGTCTCCCCATTGCAGGCCGGTGCAGCCTCGATCCGAGGCGCAATCTGATCGTCTATGAAATGACGGTTGAGGTTCCGCCGAATACGGACACGCTGTCGGGGTTCTCGACCGGTGACAATGGCCGCGCCGTGATGGTGCGCGGTGAGAAAGCGGTTGGCGCTGCTGGCAACCGTTTTTCTTTTGGATTTGCCGGGCGTGCGGTGGACGTGGCGATGCGCTATGTTGGTTCCCTCAAGGATTGATAGAGGGATCGGGTCCTACGTGCCTGCTGCAAAGTCACATCGCATTGTTATTGCCCACGTCACCAGTGCGCACGGCATCCGGGGCGATGTCGTGCTTAAGACGCACATGGACGATCCGCATGATCTCACTGGCTATGGGCCACTGACAGACGAGGCGGGGACGCGGCGGTTTGAGATCAAGTCACTGCGGGTGACCGCCAAGGGCGTGGTCGTCCACTTCAAAGGTGTGGAAGATCGGACGACGGCCGAGGGTCTGCGTGGGGTTGGACTATTTGTTGATCGCGCGGCACTGCTGCCGGCGGAGGACGGTGCCTTTTATCACGTCGATCTAATCGGGCTGGCAGCGGTCGATGCGGCGGGTGCCGTTGTCGGCAAGGTCGTTGCTGTGCAGAATTTCGGGGCGGGGACACTGTTGGAAATCAGCCGTTCTGGCGTGCGCGAGACCGAGTATGTGCCGTTCACGGATGCGTTCGTGCCGGAGGTTGATATCGCGGGCGGGCGTGTCATTGTCGTCATGCCGGTGATGGTTGGTGAGCCGGAGCCGAAGGACGACGGCGATGAGCGCGGCTGACAGCACACTCAACTGCCGGCCGGCGGCGGCCGGTGACCTGGAAGCGATCATCGCACTGCTGGCGGATGATGTTTACGGGCAGGCGCGCAATCCGCTCTATGGGGATGCGAAGACTGCCTACGACGCGGCGTTTGCGGAGATGGCCGACAATGCTGACAACACAGTGATTGTTGCGGACTTTGGTCGTCGGCTTGTGGTCGGCTGTTACCAGTTGACCTTCATCCGTGGCTTGAGCCATCGCGGCGCGCGGCGGGCGCAGATCGAGAGTGTGCGGATAGCCGGCGGACTGCGCGGGCAGGGGCTTGGCATGGATCTGATGCAGGATGCGATTAAGCGCGCGCGAGCGGGCGGTGCCAATCTCGTGCAGCTCACGACCGATATGCGGCGGCCGCAAACGAGGACGTTCTATGAGCGTCTCGGATTTGCGGCCAGCCATCACGGTATGAAGCTGATGTTGTAGGCTGGCCCGACTATTCCCCAGCACCGTCGGCGGTTTCCTTTTCGCCGAGGCCTTTGAGGCTGGCGAGCATGCGCGCTTCCTCTTCGGCGGCGGTTTCCTCGGCGGTTTCTGCCACTTTCGGCTTCATGATTTCCATGGTCGGCTGTGGGCCGAGGCCTGGTACCGACTTCTCGACCGGCAACAGTGTGCCACCGCCGGCACCGGGCGGCAGACGCTTCGCTGATTTGCGAACTTCGGCGTCTAGATCGGTTTGTGTGCAGAGGCCAAGTGTCACCGGGTCCTGCGGGACCAAGTTCTGGGAATTCCAGTGGGTCCGCTCGCGGATCTGAGCGATGGTTGGCTTGGTGGTGCCGACAAGACGCATGATCTGGGAGTCACGGAGTTCGGAATGACTTTTCAACAGCCAGAGCACGGCGTTGGGGCGATCATGGCGGCGAGAGACCGGCGTGTAACGCGGCCCGCGCTTGGTCTTGACTGGCGGTGCCGTAACGCGGCTCTCCGCAAGCCGCAGGGCGTGCTGGTCATTCTTTTCGCCGCGGGCGATCTCTTCGCGGGTCAGCTGGGAGTTGGTGACGGGGTCGTGACCCTTGATGCCCTGGGCGACATCGCCATCGGCGATGCCTTTGACTTCGAGTGGGTGCAGGCCGCAGAATACCGCGATCTGGGCGAACGACAGGGAGGTATTTTCGACGAGCCAAACGGCGGTCGCCTTCGGCATCAGGGGCTTACGATCACTCATGGGGGCTCTCCTCGACCCGAGCGGCCATGCGGCACAAGCTCGAGCCCAACTGCGACTGATTGAATTGGATGATGTGTCTATAGCGCGGCTGGGCGGCTTTGCGCAACCGTTTCGACGCACCGCGATAGCAATGATTGCGGGCGTTGGTGCGGTGCGATAGAAAGCGGGTGTGTGGACTTTTCAGGGAGATGCGCGGCATGGCCGATGCGAGCGTTAAGCATGAGCGGCCACTGTCGCCGCATCTCGGCATTTATCGAATGTCGATCAGCATGTTGATGTCGATCGTGCACCGGATCACCGGGGCGGCGCTTTATTTCGGCACCATCCTGCTGGCAGCGTGGCTGATCGGAATCGCGCAGGGGCCGAAGGCTTTTAACACCGTGAACAGCTTCTTTGGCCATCCGGTCGGGCTGTTCATCATGTTCGGCTACACTTGGGCACTGATCCACCACATGCTGGGCGGGCTCAAGCATTTCGTGTGGGACACCGGTCGGGGGTTCAATCTTCGGACGGTCAATCTGCTCAGCTGGCTGACGCCGATCTTGTCCGTGGGACTGACGGCCGCCATCTGGCTTGTTGCACTGCACATGCGGGGGTTGATCTAATGTCGACGACGCTACGCCCGACGCCTTCGCCCACACACGCAGCCATCCGGACGCCGCTCGCTAAGGTGCGCGGACTCGGCTCTGCCAAAGAGGGCACGGATCATTTCTGGAAGCAGCGGGTTACTGCGCTCGCCAACGTGCCGCTGACGCTGTTTCTGGTCGGGCTGATCGCGATGCACGCGGGCTCGGACTACGCGACAGTCAAAAAAGTGATCCAACAGCCCGTTGTGGCCATTCTATTGTTATTGCTGGTGCTGTCCGGCATTCATCACATGCGGATGGGCATGCAGACCATCATCGAGGACTATGTGCCTTCGGAGGGCAAAAAAGTCTTGCTGGTGATGCTCAATTCGTTCTTTGCCTATTCGGTGGGCCTGACCTGCCTTTTCGCGGTGATGAAGCTGAGCTTCGGCGCCTGATCTCGTCTTCGAAAATCTAGATACAACGGTCGATACCATGAGCGGAAAAGCCAACGGTGCAGCGGCTCCCAAGGGCAACGGGCAAGCCTACAAATACACTGAGCACACCTACGACGTTGTCGTCGTCGGTGCCGGTGGGGCGGGCCTCCGCGCCACCCTCGGCTGTGCCGAAGCCGGCCTGAAAACGGCCTGCATCACAAAGGTTTTCCCCACCCGCTCGCATACCGTTGCAGCCCAGGGCGGCGTCGCCGCCTCGCTTGGGAACATGCACCACGACGAGTGGCGCTGGCACATGTACGACACCGTCAAGGGTGCCGACTGGCTGGGTGACCAGGACGCCATCGAGTACCTGTGCCGCAATGCGCCTGCAGCGGTTTATGAGCTTGAACACTATGGTGTGCCGTTCAGCCGCACCGAAGACGGCAAGATCTACCAGCGCCCGTTCGGCGGCATGACCAAGGAAATGGGCGAGGGCGGTCCAGCCCAGCGCACGTGTGCGGCGGCTGACCGTACCGGTCACGCCATGCTGCACTCGTTATATGGACAAGCGCTGAAGCACTCGGCGGAGTTCTTCATCGAGTATTTCGCCATCGATCTGATCATGGATCAGGATGGGGTGTGCCGTGGTATTATCGCGCTGAACCTGGATGACGGCACGATCCATCGCTTCCGCGCCAAGAAGACCATTCTGGCAACGGGCGGTTATGGCCGCGCGTACTTCTCGTGCACATCGGCGCATACGTGCACTGGTGACGGCAATGCGATGGTGCTGCGCGCTGGCCTGCCGTTGCAGGACATGGAGTTTGTGCAGTTCCACCCGACCGGCATTTACGGCGCGGGCGTGCTGATCACGGAAGGCTCGCGTGGCGAAGGCGGGTATCTGACCAACTCGAAGGGCGAGCGGTTCATGGAGCGGTATGCGCCGCACGTGAAGGATCTGGCATCGCGCGATGTGGTGTCGCGCTCGATGACGGTGGAGATCCGCGAGGGCCGCGGTGTCGGCGCAGAGCACGACCACATCTATCTGCATCTCGACCATCTGGACCCGAAGACGTTGGCAGAGCGGCTGCCGGGCATCACGGAGAGCGCGAAAATCTTTGCCGGCGTGGATATCCACCGCCAGCCGATCCCAGTGCTGCCGACCGTGCATTACAACATGGGTGGCATTCCGACGAACTATCACGGCGAAGTGCTGACGTTGAAAAACGGCAATCCGGATACGATTGTGCCGGGGCTGATGGCGATTGGCGAAGCGGCTTGCGTGTCGGTGCATGGCGCGAACCGGTTGGGTTCGAACTCGCTGATCGATCTCGTGGTGTTCGGCCGGGCGGCAGGCTTGAAGTGCGGTGAGACCGTGGAAGCCGGCTCAGCCCAGCCCGATCTACCAAAGGATGCCGGCGAACTTGCGTTGTCGCGGTTAGACAAGTTCCGTTACGCCAAAGGTGGATCGCCGACGGCGGCGCTGCGGTTGAAAATGCAGAAAGTCATGCAGACGAACTGCGCCGTGTTCCGCGACGGACCGGTGCTAACGGAGGGCGTCGATAAAGTCGATGCGATCTGGAAAGAGTCGGGTGACATCAATGTCAATGATCGCTCGATGATCTGGAACTCGGACCTGATCGAAGCGATGGAATATGACAACCTTATTTCACAGGCTGCGGTGACGATGCACTCGGCCGCGAACCGTAAGGAAAGCCGTGGCGCGCATGCGCGTGAGGATTTCCCTGATCGCGACGATAAAGAGTGGATGAAGCATACGCTGGCGTTCGCCGATGACGCCAAGAAGCAGGTGATTTTGGATTATCGCCCCGTGCACACGTACACGATGACGAACGAGACGGAGTACATCAAGCCGAAGGCGCGGGTGTATTGAGGGGGAAGGGACACCCCAAAGTGGTTCCGTGAGGAACAGCGCAGCCGACAGGACGAGAGACAGGCCCTGTGTTCTGCAGGTCCGAAGTTCGACTTCGGCGCTGAAGCTTTTGTTTGGGGTGACGAGAAGTGGGGAGTAACGACTCATAGAGTACTTTTGTCAGGCAAGGAGTGCCTGCTGTGGTTATATGACGAGGGAAGCTACAATTACACTTCCGCTAAGGTCAGCGAGACAACGTACTCCGGCTACGTTCCATCACTTTGGGAGCGCCTACGAGGTCAAAAACACATTCCTCCTCAACACGAGAGAAAATTAGAGATTCGAGCCTACAGCCCCCATCACTACGACACGGACTCGGAGGGGCGCGAAATTCCCGATTCGCGAAAAGGCTGGGTGTTCGCGTTTCTTGAATTAGCCCCGAATATGGACTTGTTCGCAAAGCATGCGATGGAGAGTGTCAAAAGCCACCGCGCTGCACACGTAGCATATATAGCCCGAATAAAGTCCGAAATGGAACTCAGAGTCGGGAAGGCCGATGAGGCGCGGCTCGCCACTATCCGCAATCTCCCTCGGCTCCCCGAATAGCGCTTGAGGTCTTTCCCCATGGACACCAACGACAGCTCCCCCGAATCCCGCGCCGCCCATCGCCGTGCGACCTGGACCATCCGCCGCTTCACTGATCTCGACCAGATGAAGGCCGGAGAGTACACCTATTGGCAATCGCAACCAGTCCATGCTCGCTTAACTGCGGGGATGGAACTTGCAGCTGAAGGCTACGCCATGAAGGGCGTTCATGTTTCGAGACTTCATAGAACTCTTGTCCGTTCTCAACGCGCATAAGGTCAAATACCTTGTCGTTGGCGGCCAGGCTGTGATTGTCCATGCACAGCCGCGTGCGACCAAAGATCTCGACATCTTCATTCAGCCCGCGCCAAAAAAATGGCGTGGCCCTTTTTCGGGCCTTGCAGGAATTCGGCGCGCCCTTGCGCGATCTCACAGCTGGGGACTTTATTGAAAAGGGCACGTTCTTCACGATGGGGGTACCGCCGATCGCCATCGACATTCTCTCGGAAATCGCAGGTGTAAAATTCGCGCAGGCTTGGAAGAACAGATCGACAGAAATTGTAGATCCGGAGAGCGGCTTGACGGCACATTTCATTTCGCGCGCCGATCTGATCGCGGGCAAGCTGGCGGCCGGACGTCCGCAAGACCTGGCGGACGTCGATGCGCTCCGCCGTGCACAAGCCGCCTTGGAACGGCAGGCCAAACGGAAGCGAAAGCCGCGTCAAAAAACGTGAGAATGCCGTCAAGCGGCACCTGACATGTCGGAGATTTTACCGTGCAGTCTGAACGCACCTACACCATCATCCTCGAACCCGACCCAGACGGCGGGTTCGTCGTGCACGTCCCGGCGCTGCCGGAAGTCTGCACCCAAGGTGACACTGAGACGGACGCGCTAGCAAACGCGCGCGAGGCGATTGCACTCGCTGTAGAGGAGCGGATCGCAACAGGAGAAGCTGTCCCTGCCGACCAGCTCCCGCAAATCCGCAAAGTGTCTGTCACTGTCGATTTTCCAACCGCTGCATGAACCCTAGGCTTCGCCAGCTTCGCGGCAGCGATGCTGTCCGCGCGCTCGAACGCGGTGGCTTCGTCGTCACGCGCATCAGGGGCAGTCACCACATTCTTGTGCATCCCGGCGACAGGTCCCGGCGTGCGACCATACCTGTCCACGCTGGCGAGTCACTCAAACAAGGCACGCTGCGATCAATCTTGAAACAAGCGCGACTGAGCGAGGATGAACTGGTGCAGTTGCTGTAACCCTCCGTTGGCTCGGACACTTTACAGCTTCGCAGCCAAATACTTTGCCTGTGGCGACGTCTGCTGCCGCCGTCTCCTCATTCCGCCAAATCTAGCACAACACTCTGTGCAACGCTGGCGCGAAAATCGTGGATGTTGGCCTGCCATCGCAACCGGATTTGTGGCAGAAGCTGCGGCCGGGGCACTCTCCAATCATCCCGCGCGCGGAACGCTGGGTTTGGGCGGTACGATCACGAGACCAAGCAGACTATGGCCATCTTTCGCCGGACACCGCCGCCATCGACCCCACCTGGAGCACCGGAGACGGCTATCCCGGGGAAGGGGCCGGCGGGCGCTGGCGGCGTGAAACCTGTTGATCCAGGACGGGCGGCGCCGGAGCCATTGTCGATCATCCTGCCCGCCGTCGCAGCCCTCGGCTCCATTGCCTCCATCGCCGCCGTCGCCTGGCTGGCCGAAGACCGCACGGCCGACCGGCCAAAAGTGAAGCGGCGACTGGATGTGATCCTGCGGGACCTGGAGACGAGTTGCCTGGGCCTTGCGGAAATCCTGCGGCGTGTGATCCGCCACAGCCCGATGTTCGGACTGCTGGGGGCGACAAGTGCGGCACCGATGAAGTTCGGCCTGCTGGGCACGCGGGTCGATACACAGCAGGGGCATGTCTATATTCACCTGGTCAACGACGTGGCGACCATGCTGGTACTAGCCACCCAGGCCAGCTTCGATGTGACGAATGCGATTGAGGATGGCGATCTGACGCCGACGGAAGCGCTGATCTACAGGTTCGGCGACGCACAGGCGAAGTTGACGGTGCTGCTGGCAAGCCGAGAAAGCCTCAAGACGACGGTCGAGACAGCGCTGGCCATTGCGGAGGGACTGGTGGTGTGTGTGCGCGAGTTGAAGGCGCTCAGGCCACCTGAGACGCGGGCATAGGGCACCTCCGGACAGCTTGCCGCAGCAGTGGTCGGAATGCCTCACTCAGCGTTGACTTGAACTGTGCTAATGAACAGAGTGCACCGCACAAAAACTGGATTTCTCCGGAAGACGTACTCCATGGTTCAGCTGTCGCTCCCCAGCAACTCCAAGATCACCACCGGCAAAGTCTGGAACAATCCCGGCAAGGCTAAGGGTGACTGGAAGCAGTTCAAGATCTACCGCTGGAATCCGGATGATCCAGCCAACCCGCGCACCGATACGTACTGGGTGGATCGCAGCAGCTGCGGGCCCATGGTTCTCGACGCGTTGATCAAGATCAAAGGCGAGATCGACAGCACGCTGACGTTCCGGCGGTCATGCCGGGAAGGCATCTGCGGATCGTGCGCTATGAACATCGACGGCACCAATACGCTGGCGTGTCTGAAGTCGATGGACGACGTGCGCGGCGCGGTGTCGGTTTATCCATTGCCGCACATGAAGGTCATCAAGGACCTGGTGCCGGATATGACGAATTTCTATGCGCAACACGCTTCGGTGGAGCCGTGGCTCAAGACCTCGACGCCGACGCCGCCGACCGAGTGGAAGCAGGCGCATAGTGATCGCGAGAAGCTAGACGGGCTTTATGAGTGCATTCTGTGCGCCTGCTGCTCGACGTCGTGCCCGAGTTACTGGTGGAATTCGGACCGCTACCTGGGTCCTGCAGCGCTGTTGCAGGCCTATCGCTGGGTGATCGACAGCCGCGACGAGGCAACCGGCGACCGGCTTGATGACTTGGAAGATCCATTCCGGCTCTACCGTTGCCACACCATTTTGAATTGTGCGAAGGCCTGCCCCAAGGGGCTGAACCCAGCCAAGGCAATTGCCGAACTGAAAAAGCTGATGGTGGAGCGGCGGGTTTAAACGAGACCGCCACTGCGGCACTGTTCGCTTTGAGACAATCTTGACCGTCACAATCACGGCATGACACCATCTCCGGATGTCGTCGAGTGTCCGCTATTTTTGCGGATGACACCTTACGATTTTGGAGCAGGCAATTTTAGCATGGATTAGCTATGCGCAATTTTACTTTGAAGATGATCGCTCTGTCGGTGGCGGTTTGGGTGGCGGTGTGCATCACGGATGGTTCGTACACATCGAGTGAGGCCCGCGAGTGCCGTGTCGGCCCGCGCCGGGTCATGTCTTGCTGCCCGAACGGGTTCAAGTTCGCGGCCGGCAGGGCATGCAAGCGATAACGGCCTCGGTTCACTCGCAACGCGGCCAGCCTGTTTTTCAGTCATTTGTCGCGCGGAGTTTGCCATGTAGGGTGCCGCTTAAGACCAGAGTTTCTTGCGGAGACCATCCATGCTCGATCACGTTGGCATTCCGGTATCGGACTACGAACGCTCAAAGGTGTTCTATTCGAAGGTGCTGAAACCGCTCGGCTATGAGCTGGCGTTTGAAGTATCGTCGGCAGAGACCGGTGGCAAGCGGCACGCGGGGTTTGGTGCCGGCGGCCGGCCGCAATTCTGGATCGGGACCGGAAAACCGCTGAAGGGTGGGCAGGCGCATTTTGCGTTCGTCGCCAAAACGCGTGACGCGGTGCGAGCGTTTTATGACGCGGCCATGAAGGCGGGCGGCAGCGACAACGGCGCACCCGGTTTGAGGCCGCATTATCACGAGAACTACTACGGGGCGTTTGTGTTCGATCCAGACGGTCAGAACATTGAAGCCGTGTGTCATACCGCTGAATGAACAGGCGAACGAACGGCGAAATGCGGCCATGGCGTGGCGTTATCTGGGCCGCTATGGCGCGCAGGTGTGAATATGCAGTGACCCTGCCGTTCACGCCGCCGTCAGTGCGCAGAGGATAGGTTGTTGCTACCCTGCACTTTTAACTTCCCCGGCGTGATAGGGGCGCAGCGCGCAGGGTCGCTGCGCCTTTTTTTGCGCGTGCGTCCCCTTGGCAGCTGAGAGTAGCTTTACTTGGTGGTGTTCATATTGGTAGCGACCTTGGAGAACGTGTTCGCCACATTCTTGCCGAGGGTCGACGCAGCCGAAATGATGGCAACGGAAATCAAAGAGGCAATCAGGCCGTACTCGATTGCGGTTGCGCCGCTTTCGTCTGCGATGAACCGGTCTAACAGCACTTTCATAGTCTCGTTCTCCCGCTAGGCCTTCTTCTTGATCACTCGTTGGAGCCATTACTACGGCAAAAGTTTATTCAATTCGTTAAATGTCGCGGTGGATTGTGCGGACGCTTGTTTACCCGGCGGAAGCCAAGCTTCGGGTCTTGTGACGCTGAGCGCCCTGGAACGCGGTCATCCCTGGGCTGATCTCGGCCATAAGCGGCCTATTGTACCGCTTGGCACCATGACATCCCGTGACCGGTTGGGACTTGCTGACCATAGTGTTACCATACCTCACACTTACGAGTTCCGAACTTCGCCTTTGCTATCGTTGACGGCCGCTACTCGTCCAACCTGAGCGTTCTCTATGCTGCACCTTGAAACGATCCGGCTTCGATCTGTGGTTGCGGGCGCACTCGTTGTCTTGACAGGTGGGATTGCCGCTTCGGCGCAGGAATACTGTGTCGCCTGTGCGGGGCCGGACACTCTCTACCGTTGTGTCATCGACGGTGCACGCCCCGGTGCCGCACCGTCGCTGCAAGTGTTGTGCATCACCGCGCTCGCCAAGGACGGCCAGCATGCGACGTGTGCGGTCAAGCGCGGCGTGGGGGTGCTCGACTGCAACGGAGCCGTCAAACGCGTAGCGGTCCCAGTTGACGGTGCAGCGCCTGTCGTCGCGCTGCCAGTACCGGAGCCAAAGCCGACGACCCCGCAAGGGGAGCCGAAAACAGTCGCCGAAATGTTGCAGCGCGCCAAAGACCAGAACGATCGCAGTTGGGAAAAAGCCAACGCGCAAATCAAAGCCAACAACGAAAAAGCCGGCTCGTTTCTCAAGAAATCCTGGGACTGTGTCGCGTCGCTGTTCTTCAAATGTGGGACTGAGTGACCTGCCTCGATACCGTTGGGCGTTGAAAAATATGGCGGGTATCCGAAGGTTACGCTTGATCTCCCAAAAGCGCTGCGCAAGTGTTTCGGCCAGGGCTTGAAACGCGGGCCTTGGCTGTTCTCTGATAGACGGCCCCAAAAAGCTAATGGAGGAATGCCACATGTTAGGAAAACAGCGCGTTGTGCTCGTGACGGGTGGCATGGGCGGCTTGGGCGAGGCCATCTGCAAAAAGATGGCCGCGATGGGCAATGTGGTCGTGACGACCTATTCGCCCTCCAACAAGACATCCGGCGATTGGCTCAAATCCATGAAGGCCGACGGGTTCACTTTTCACGCCTATGCCGCCGACGTGACCGACTTTGAAGCCTGCGGTGGGCTCGTTGCCAAAATCCAGGCCGAACTTGGACCAGTTGACGTCCTGGTGAACAACGCCGGCATCACCCGCGACACGACTTTTAAGAAGATGACCAAGGTCGATTGGGACGCGGTGATGCACACCAATCTCGACAGTACCTTCAACATGACCAAGCCGGTTATGGACGGCATGGTCGAACGGGGCTGGGGCCGCGTTATCAACATCTCCTCGGTCAACGGCCAGAAGGGCGCGTTCGGGCAGACGAACTACTCTGCCGCCAAGGCTGGCATGCATGGGTTTACGAAAGCGCTGGCGCTTGAGGTTGCGCGCCGCGGCGTGACCGTCAATACGATCTCGCCGGGCTATATCGGCACCAAGATGGTGATGGCGATCGACAAGGCCGTGCTCGACAGCAAGATCCTGCCGCAGATCCCAATGGGGCGCCTTGGCAAGCCGGATGAAGTGGCAGGTCTTGTGGCCTATCTCGCGTCCGATGAAGCGGCGTTCCTGACCGGAGCCAACATCGCCATCAACGGCGGTCAGCATATGCAGTAATACCAGCGACGGCTGCGCTTCGCGATGATCTGGTGACAGGTCCGCGTGGCGCAGTCCGGCGCGCATGATGATTTTTGAATAGATTTTTGATTGCTATTTTGTCAGCCCCCGGGGCGACCAGCGAAATGCACGTGCGTGTGCGTGTGCGTGTGCGTGTGCGTGTGCGTGTGCGTGTGCGATACTCAGCCTCGTGGTGCGGGCATCGTGACCGAACCGCATGGATTGCAACTTCTCCACAGTTCTCTTCGTGCGGACCATCGACTCAGGTACACGCCTGCGGTGATCGTGGCGTACGAACGATGATGACGGCCAGCAAAACGCCATGGCTATTGCGCGGCGTTCCTTTTTCACTTGAGCCTTGTGGGGACTGATTGATGATACACACGCTATTTAAGACAACGCATTTCGCAGCTCTTGTTCTGAGTTCTGCACTTCTCTGTGGCCCGGCGCAGGCACAATCGTCGAACAGCGCGGCCAGCTTCCAAGGTCCATACATTGGAATATCGCCGATTTATGGATGGGCGAAGTCTAACATTACGCTGTCGCGCCCTGGGTTTGCGGACGTTAGTGGATCCAAGGATAGCAACGGTCCGGCGATCGCTGTTTTTGCCGGCTACGATTGGCGCGTTGGTTCAGGGACGGTGTTGGGCGTGTCCGGTGATTTCGGTTTCGCAAAGTTGGGGGATTCGCGCACTGCGCCGGCTGGTACTGTTCGCGGACGGTTTGGTCAGGTCGTGGCTCCTGACGTTTTGCTTTATGCAACCGGCGGCGGAACATTTGCGCAGCAGTCGCTTTCCGGAACGCTCGGCGGTGTGGCGTACGATGTGACGCAAGTTAAAAGCGGCTTGGTTTTTGGTGGTGGGCTTGAGACCCGGACAGCTCTCGGAACTCAGCCCATCCGGCTTGGGGTCGAAGTGCTGCGGCATCACCTGAGCAAATTTGAATTTGACGCTGGCACGCGGCACCTCGCCATCGACAATAAGGTTTGGACCCTCGGCCTGCGAGCGGCAATTCCACTAGGAGCCGGACGCTGACGCGCCTTTTCGTTCCAGTTCATACCTGGGCCTCTGCCAACCAGCAGGGGCCTTCTCTTCGAGCCGCAGCCTCGGCCGCAACCACCACCATGGTTGCACTTGCTTGCGCGCGCGTTCTGCCCCACAAGCGGCCTCAAATTCCTGGAGCACACGCGCGCACATGGCCATTCTTGTTGACAGCAGCACCAAGGTTCTCTGCCAAGGTATTACCGGCAGTCAGGGTACATTCCACACCAAACAGGCGAAAGCCTATGGAACACAAGTGGTTGGGGGTGTGACCCCAGGCAAAGGTGGAACAATCCATCCGGATGCAGACCTTGCTGGTGTGCCGCTGTTTAACTCGGTTGCAGAAGCCAAGGCCAAAACGGGTGCCAACGCGACCTCGATCTATGTGCCCCCTCCGTTTGCCGCTGACGCTATTCTTGAAGCGATCGACGCTGAAATTCCGCTGATCATTTGCATCACCGAAGGTATCCCGGTGATGGACATGGTGCGCGTGAAGCGGGCGCTGACAGGTTCGTGGTCACGGCTGATTGGGCCTAACTGTCCAGGCGTGCTGACACCGAACCAGTGCAAGATCGGTATCATGCCCGGCAATATCTTCCGAAAGGGCCATGTGGGCATCGTCTCGCGGTCCGGTACCTTGACGTATGAAGCGGTGAAGCAGACTTCGGACGCTGGGCTTGGCCAGTCGACAGCCGTTGGCATCGGCGGTGACCCGGTCAAGGGTACAGAGTTTATCGATGTGCTGGAGATGTTCCTGGCAGACCCCGATACACACTCGATCATCATGATCGGCGAGATTGGGGGATCGGCGGAGGAGGACGCAGCGGCGTTTATCAAACGGGAGCGCGCTAAGGGGCGTTCCAAGCCAATGGCCGGCTTTATCGCGGGTTCGACGGCACCTCCAGGTCGCCGCATGGGTCATGCGGGCGCGATCATCTCGGGTGGCAAGGGCAAGGCCGAAGACAAGTTCGAAGCGATGCGTCAGGCCGGCATTGCAATTGCCGATAGCCCAGCGAGCCTCGGCACGACATTGGCAAAGGTGCTGAAGGGTTAGGCGTTTCGCTATCCTCTGCGTTCGATTGCGTTTTGTGCGCGTTGCGCTCAGCGGAGCCCCTCAAGATGCAGCGCTTACGAGTTATTCTTGGGATTGGACTGGCCGGCGTAACGCTGATTGCGGACCTGCGCCCAGGTCGCGCTGCAGAGCCGTGCGTGGATGGCGGGAAGATCGCAACGGTTGCCGAATTCAGTGACGGCAGCACCCTTCGCATTTTGGACCGGACTGCTGATACCTTGCGCTACGAGGTGGCAGGTTCAAAGGCTGGGAAATCGACCGTGACCGTGAAGAATGGGTTTTTCACCCTCTCCACTGAGACCGGTGCAGAGTCGAATACGTTCCAATGGCAAGGTGACCTCGATGGTATCGTTGCGCTCAAGGAGGGTGCGAAACATCGGGCCTCGGCCGTCATCAAAAGGGGCGACGGGGCGGAGGCCCAGGTGGAGGCCGAAATCGCTATTGGGCCGTCGGAGGTAATCACTGTTGAGGGCTGTCCTTATCCGACTGTTCAGGTGACGGTTGTTAACGAGGTCAAGAGCGCAAAGTCGGTTGGAAAGTCGATGGTGCTGCGGTCTTATCACGCAAAATCGATGCTCACGCTGCGGACGGTGGTTTTCCGATTTTTGGAAAGCGGTGCGCCAGAGGTGCTTGCAACGTACAATGCTGTCTCGCTGAAATAGGTTACTCGGATTTTAACCTTTCCGGACGACTCTTTGCACACGTCAGGCGGGAAGTGGTATAATAATACAAGTCAATCGCCCGTAGGCAGGTTTTGCTGCGGTCACCTGCCTCCGAAAGTTGCAATACTGCGACTCCGGGGATGTTCTTTGACCATCGTCGGGCCTACCTGTGCGCCCCAGTATGGTTTATGGAAACGCCGACAAATCGGCCTAACTTCCGCCCGGCACTCCCCGCACACCCTTTGCACCCCAGACACATACCTTTGCGCGCACTTCGAAGCCCACAGAGGCGCAGCGCCCCGAACGAGAGCCCCTGATGTCCCGCGAGCCAAAGAATACCGCCTTCGCCCAATCGTCGTTCCTTGATGGAACGAATGCCGCCTACATCGAGCAGATGCAGTCGATCTATGACCGCAACCCTGGCGCGGTGCCGGAGGAATGGCGGCGGTTTTTCGAAAGCATGCAAGATCCGGAAGCTGGCCATGGGCCTTCGTGGGCGCGGAAGCCCAACGGCAGTGCTCAGGACAAGGATCTGCTAGGGGCGTTGACAGGCGACTATGGGCCGAACGAGGCTGAATTGCGTGGGCGGATCGAGAATAGGGCACAGCAGGCAGGCTATGACCTGACGCCGGTCGCCAGCTTCCGAGCGACGCAGGACAGCATTCGTGCGCTGATGCTGATCCGCGCTTATCGCGTGATGGGGCATTTGATCGCTGATCTGGACCCGCTCGATCTGACCGAACGTAAGGTCCACAAGGAACTGAAGCCGGAGACGTATGGTTTCACTGACGCTGATCTCGACCGGCCGATCTTCATCGACAAGGTGCTTGGCCTTGAGATGGCGACGGTGCGCCAGATCCTCAAAATTTTGAAGCGCACGTACTGCCGGCATATCGGCGTCGAATTCATGCACATCACGTCGCCGGCGCAGAAGGCGTGGATCCAGGAGCGCATCGAGGGTGCCGACAAAGACGTTGTATTCACGGCCGAGGGCAAGAAGGCCATCCTCAACAAACTGATCGAGGCCGAAGGCTTCGAGAAATTCGCGGATGTGAAGTACACCGGCACCAAGCGCTTCGGGCTTGAGGGTGCGGAGTCGATGGTGCCGGCGCTCGAACAAATCATCAAGCGCGGCGGGCAGCTCGGCGTGAAGGAGATCGTGATCGGCATGGCCCATCGCGGGCGGCTTAATACGCTCGCCAACGTAATGTCGAAGCCACTGCGCGCGATCTTCAATGAGTTTCGCGGTGGTTCGTTCAAGCCCGATGACGTCGAAGGTTCCGGCGATGTTAAGTACCACCTCGGGGCTTCTTCGGACCGCGAGTTTGACGGCAACAAGGTGCACCTGTCGCTGACGGCGAACCCGTCGCATCTCGAAATCGTTGATCCGGTGGTGCTGGGCAAAGTGCGCGCTAAGCAAGATCAGCATGGCTGCCTGCCGAATGACCGGCGCGCGGTGCTGCCGCTGCTGATCCATGGTGATGCGGCGTTTGCTGGCCAGGGCGTGGTGCCTGAGTGCCTGGGCCTCTCGGGATTGCGTGGTCACCGGACGGGCGGGTCGATCCACTTCGTCATCAACAACCAGATCGGGTTCACGACTAACCCAAAATTCTCGCGCTCGTCACCCTACTGCACCGACGTCGCAAAGATGGTCGAAGCACCGATCTTCCACGTGAATGGGGATGATCCGGAAGCAGTGGTGCATGTCGCAAAGATTGCGACCGAGTTCCGCATGAAATTCCAGAAACCTGTGGTGATCGATCTGATCTGCTATCGACGCCACGGGCACAACGAGGGCGATGAGCCGGCATTCACGCAGCCGCTGATGTATCGCAAGATCAAGGCGCAGCCGACGACGGTGACGCTGTATTCGAAGAAGCTGGTCGATGAAGGCACGATGACGGCGGCGGACGTAGAGGGCATGCAAGCCCGCTTTCGTGCGACGCTCGATGAGGAGCTTACGGCATCAGAAGGCTACAAGCCGAACAAGGCGGATTGGCTGGATGGCCGCTGGTCAACGGTCGGCAAGGACGAGGACGAGGAGCGGCGCGGCAATACAGGCGTTGCAGTCGATGTGTTGAAGGACGTGGGCCGACGGCTGACGGCCATTCCCAACGACTTTAACGCGCACAAGACGATCACGCGCCTGATCGAACGGCGCCGAGAGATGGTCGAAACGGGCCAGGGTATCGACTGGGCGATGGCGGAACATCTGGCGTTCGGCACACTGGTACGTGAGAAGTTTCACGTACGGCTGTCAGGTCAAGATAGTGAGCGGGGCACGTTCTCGCAGCGGCACTCGGTGCTGACCGATCAGGAGACCGAGCGCCACTACACGCCGCTAAAGCACGTGTCGCCGGATCAGGCGCGCTTCGAAGTCATCAACTCGATGCTGTCGGAAGAGGCGGTGCTTGGCTTCGAGTACGGCTATTCGCTGGCCGAACCGATGTCGCTGGTACTGTGGGAAGCGCAGTTTGGTGATTTTGCGAACGGCGCGCAGGTGATCTTCGATCAGTTCCTCTCATCTGGCGAGCGCAAGTGGCTGCGGATGAGCGGTCTCGTGTGTCTCCTGCCGCATGGCTATGAGGGTCAGGGACCGGAGCATTCGTCGGCGCGGCTTGAGCGCTTCTTGCAGTTGTCGGCGGAAGACAACTGGCAGGTGGCGAACTGCACGACGCCGTCGAACTACTTCCACATTCTGCGCCGCCAGCTGCAGCGCAAAGTGCGCAAACCGCTGATCCTGATGACGCCGAAGTCGCTGCTGCGGCATAAGCGGGTGACGTCAACGATTGGAGAGTTTGCGACAGGGACCAGCTTCCATCGCCTGCTGTGGGACGACGCCCAGTCGCGCTCGGCGGAGCAGAGGGCTGGTGAGAAGATCACACTCAAGCCGGATGCTGGCATGCGCCGTGTCGTACTGTGCTCGGGCAAGGTCTACTACGATCTCTATGAGGCGCGCGAAGCCGCTGGCATGGACGATGTCTATCTGCTGCGGGTTGAGCAACTGTATCCGTTCCCCCTCAAAGCGCTCGTCGCTGAGCTCACGCGCTTTTCGAACGCGGATATCGTCTGGTGCCAGGAAGAGCCGCAAAACATGGGCGCGTGGTCGTTCGTGGCACCGCAGCTTGAGTGGGTGCTGGAGCGTGCGCCGACCAAATCGAAACGCGCGAGCTATGCCGGACGGCATGCCTCGGCTTCCACTGCCACCGGCCAAGCCAGCCGCCATGCGGCTGAACAAAAGGCGCTGATTGAGCAGGCGTTGAAATGAGTGCGTAGTCCGTGGTGCTTAGTGCGTAGTGCCGGGGAACGAACCTTGGCGCGCGTGAGCTACGGACTAAGCACTACGGGCTAAGAACTCCTTTTCTTGAGACATCTCCATGACCATTGAAATTAAAGTGCCACCGCTGGGCGAGAGCGTGACGGAAGCGACTGTCGGCAAATGGTTCAAAAAGGCCGGCGACGCCGTAAAGGTCGATGAGCCGTTGTGCGAGCTGGAGACGGACAAGGTGACGGTTGAAGTGCCGGCACCGGTGTCGGGGATGCTGGCGGCGATCAACGTCGAACAGGGCGCGACGATTGGGGTGGGTGGCGTGCTGGGTTCGATCCGTGAAGGCGCGAGTGGCGCTGCGACGGCCGCACCACTGGCAGCGGCTCCGGCTAAGGCTGCCGTACCTGCGGCCGTCGCCGCTGCTGCTTCGTCTATGCCGCCAGCGCCCGCTGCGCGCCGCATGATGGACGAGATCGGCATCACCACGGCTGATGTCGCAGGTTCCGGACGACGCGGGCAGGTGCTGAAGGAAGACGTGATGGCGGTGGCGCGCGGCTCGGGCGCGGCGGGCGTATCGGCACCAACTGCGTCGATGCCAGTGGCCTACGCGCCGCCGCCGATGCCGGCCGCGGCACCTGCGGCATCGCGCATGCCGTCGATTGGGACAGATGGTGCGCGCGAGGAGCGGGTTAAGATGACCCGCTTGCGCCAAACGATCGCGCGGCGCCTGAAGGACGCGCAGAACAATGCGGCCATGCTGACGACGTTCAACGACGTCGACATGAGCAACGTCATGAAGCTGCGCGCCGACTACAAGGAGCTGTTCGAGAAGCGGCATGGCACGAAACTGGGCTTCATGGGCTTCTTTGTGAAAGCTTGCATTCAGGCGCTGAAGGAAATCCCGGCGGTGAATGCCGAGATCGACGGCCAGGACATTATCTACAAGAACTACTATCACGTCGGCGTGGCGGTCGGCACGGACAAGGGCTTGGTGGTGCCGGTCGTGCGCGAGGCGGATCATCTCAACCTCGCCGAGATTGAGAAAACCATTGCCGGCTTCGGCAAACGCGCGCGCGACGGCAAGCTCACCATCGAAGAGATGCAGGGTGGCACCTTCACGATCTCGAACGGCGGCACCTATGGCTCGATGATGTCGACGCCGATTTTGAATGCGCCGCAGTCCGGCATTCTGGGGATGCACCGCATCGAGGACCGTCCCGTCGTGCGCAATGGGCAGATCGTCATCCGCCCGATGATGTATCTGGCGCTCAGCTACGATCACCGTATTGTGGATGGCAAGGACGCGGTCACCTTCCTGGTGCGCGTCAAAGAGTGCCTGGAAGATCCACAGCGGTTTGTGCTGGAGCTTTGAGGACCGACCGATGGCCGATGACGAAGCGGATCCTCGTTTTGAGAGACTGATTGGCTTCCTCAGGCGCATTCCGGCGATTGAAGACGGCATCGGTTGTGGCGCGTTCGACGATCAGCGCTGGTGGGTCAAGTTTTCGATCGACATAGAGCATGCGTTAGCATGGCAAGTTGTGCAGGAGCTTGGCCACGTCCTGAACTATGTGTCGCTAGACGAACGTTTGCCGACGGCCTTCATGCCGGTGTCGCCACCGCCTTACATGAACGGTGGACCACGCGCGTATCTTGCGTGGGTGATCGAAACGAAGGACCTCGAATTCACACCAGATCAGACCGCTGAATGGCTTGAGAGCCGGTTGCCGCGTCCCGTTGACGATCCGACACATTGGAGCCGTGGTAATGACGACGACTGAGGCACGTGGTCGAAAAAAATCCCCTGGAGCAAGGGGGGTGGAGCTCCAGGGGTGACGCTGACAAGACCCTTGAGGCAACACGGTCAATTGGGGAAGACAGTGCGCAGATCATTGGGCGTTGACGAGGTCTTACGTTAGGCTCGCACTGATGAGAACCACGTGCGGGGAATAGCTGTTTTATTGTAATGCAAACAATCCGCATCCTGACGGATATCCGCGGCGCAGATGCCCGCTCCCGTTGATGAGCCCTGAGGACGACTATGACCGCCACATTGCCTGTAACAACCTTGGCAAGCTACGACCTGATCGTGATCGGCACGGGGCCGGGCGGCTATGTGTGCGCCATTCGTGCGGCTCAGCTGGGCCTGAAAGTTGCCGTCGTCGAGAAGCGCACGACGCACGGTGGTACCTGCCTTAACGTCGGCTGCATACCTTCTAAGGCACTTTTGCATGCCTCAGAGCTGTTCGATGAAGCCGGCCACGGCTTCGCCGGCATGGGCATCAATGTGAAGCCGGAACTCGATCTCGCAAAGATGCTCGCCTACAAGGACGACGGCGTGAAGGGCAATGTGGCCGGCGTCGAGTTCCTGCTGAAGAAGAACAAGGTCGATGTGCATTTCGGTACCGGCCGGGTGAAGGCTGCCGGCACTGTCGAAGTGACAACGGTGGCTGGTGAGACCAAGTCATTGGCGACCAAGAGCATCGTTATTGCCACCGGTTCGGACATCGCCCGGTTGCCGGGCATTGAGATCGACGAGAAGCAGGTCGTGTCCTCGACCGGTGCGCTCACGCTTGATCGCGTGCCCGCGAAAATGCTGGTCGTCGGGGCGGGTGTGATCGGGCTTGAACTCGGCTCCGTGTGGCGCCGGCTCGGGGCTGAGGTAACAGTTGTTGAATATCTCGACCGCATTCTGCCGGGCATGGACAGCGACGTTGCGAAGAGCTTCCAGCGCATTCTCGCCAAGCAGGGCATAGCGTTCAAGCTCGCCTCGAAGGTGACGGCGCTCACCAAGGATGCCAGCGGCTGCACTGTGAAGATCGAACCGGCAGCGGGCGGCGTGGCAGAGACCGCGTTTGCCGATGTGGTGCTCGTCTGTATCGGCCGGGTGCCTTACACGGAAGGGCTGGGCCTTGAGGCTGCAGGTGTCGCGGTTGATACCAAGAAGCGCGTGGTCGTCGATGCGCACTACATGACGAATGTGCCGGGCATCTACGCCATCGGTGATGTCATCGCCGGGCCGATGCTGGCGCACAAGGCAGAAGACGAGGGCGTGGCCGTTGCCGAAATTCTGGCGGGTCAGGCGGGGCACGTGAACTACGACGTGATTCCGAACGTCATCTACACCGCGCCTGAAGTTGCCACCGTCGGCAAGAGTGAAGATGAGCTGAAAATGGCGGGCATTGCCTACAACGTCGGCAAGTTCCCGTTCATGGCCAACGGCCGCGCTAAGGTGAACCGTACCACGGATGGCTTCGTGAAGGTGCTGGCGGATGCGGCGACCGACCGCGTGCTGGGTGTACATATTATCGGTCCGCACGCCGGCGAGATGATCGGGGAATGCTCAGTGATCATGGAGTTCGGCGGTAGCGCGGAAGATCTCGCTCGCACCTGCCACGCTCATCCGACGCTGACCGAAGCGATCAAAGAAGCCGCCATGGCGGTCGACAAGCGGGCCGTGCATATGTGAAGGACTGGAACCTCACTTCTTCAATCGCTTTTCCTGCATGATCTCCAGCTGCATGCGTTGGATTTCGGCGAGGCGTTGCCATTGCTTGGAGATCAGGTGGTCGAGCTTTTCGTGCAGGTGGCGGATTTCGAGCTCGGCTTTAAGATTGACTCGATAGTCGTTCAACGCGCGGAGCCGATCTTTCGCCTCCTGACGCTTCTGGCTCATCATGATGATCGGTGCCTGGATGGCCGCGAGGCAGGACAGGATCAGATTGAGCAGGATGAACGGATAGGTGTCGAAAGCCCGCTTTTCGCCCATGGCGAGATTGATGGCGATCCAGACGGCGAGAATGGCCGCGAAAGTGATCAGAAAAGCCCAGCTGCCGCCGAAGGTTGCGAGGTGATCTGAAAGACGCTGGCCGAATGTGCGATCTTCCTGGAAATCGTCTTCGACGTTTTCGGCGATGGTGTCGTGATTGGCGATGCTTTCGGCGACTTGCCGTTCGAGTTCGGTGAACTCACCGTGCTCGTTTTCGAGCAACTCTTCGACGTACTTCATGCGGTAGCGGGCTAATGTAATCGTGCTGATCAACGCCTCTCCCTGCAATGCCGGATGATCTTTGCGAATATGGTCGGCGAGGCTTGGGCGCACGGCATCCAGAGGCACGAGGTCGCGTTTGCGGGTCGGCAGACCCGATACAGCGCAGACATGCTTCGACGTTTCCTGCTCATGATGCGGCGCGGCAACAGGTGTGTCTTGAGCAGTCGTGTCTGTCATGATGATCTTCCGGGAAAAGCCGCCGCCGCTCATGAAGCGTTGGGCGTCTTTAGCTTTGCAGTGGACAGGGCGCAAAGGGTTGCGACGCAACGATGACGTATTTTTGCAATCGCGATACTATCATAGGTGGGCTGGATTCGCCCTGTCGCATCGCCGCCATGTTTTCGCCGCACAGCGAACGGTGTCGCGCGATGCGCAGACGGGGACAGGAGCCATGATCTTTCGCCGCAAGAAGTCCGACGGGTTCGATTGGCACACCTATGTGCGAACCACGATCAAGCTACGCCGTGATCAGCGTAAGGCTAAGATCGAAGAGATTGGCCGGGTTGCGGCCGTTCAGGCGAAGGCTGCGGGGGATGCGGCGGTGCAGGGTGTGGCGCAAGTGGCCGGTACGGGCTGGAGCGCATCCGTTGCGGCGTGGCGCAACACTGTCGCCCAACCTGCAATATCGCTACCGGTGACGCTATGTGGCGCGGCAGCGCTGGCGTCTGGGGCTTATCGGTGGATATCGACATCCGGCGCTGACCGGGATGCGCTTATGCCGCTGCTGATCGGCGCGATACTGTTGCTGGCGGTGGCACCGCTGGTATTGGCGCGCTTTTTTGCAGGAACCGCTTCGCTACCAGCCCTCAAGGGCGTGACACTGCCAGCCAATATGCTGCCGATTGCGGCGGTGGGATTGGTGGTGCTGGCGCTTGGCTGGTTTGCCTGGGGCCAAGCGTTGCCCGGGCTGACCGCTGCGGTCCTGCCGTCCCAGGCGCCGGCAGGTGTTACCGGCGTTGCCAATGTGCTGGAGGGCCGCGCGAGTGTGCTATCGGGCGAGATGATCCGGCTCCAGGGCCGATTGTTGCATCTGGCTGGGATCGAAGCGCCGGACCGCCAGCAGACCTGCACACGTGCCACCAAGCAGACGTGGAAGTGCGGCGAGGTGGCGCTGCAGGCGCTGGAGCGGCTGGCGCGCTCCAAGACATTCCGCTGCGTCACCCAGGGTGGACCGGATCCGCAAGGCCGCATCGCCGCCAACTGCACCGTTGATGGCCGCGATGTGGCCGGAGAACTCGTCAAGGACGGCCATGTGTTCTCGGCTGCCACCTACTTCGGCGGTTATGGCTCGCAGGAGCAGGAAGCGCGCAAGTCCGGAGCCGGCGTGTGGTCCGGTGATGCCGTCCGACCAGCTGATTTTCGCTCAAAGCTATGGGATACCGCCAAGGCGTCAGCCCCGAACGGCTGTCCAGTGAAAGGCCAAGTCTCAGGCTCTCGCCGGACCTATCTGATGCCATGGGCCTCGGACTACGCACGAGCCAACGTTCGGACCGAACGCGGCGAGCGCTGGTTTTGCGATGAAAACGAAGCGGTTGCGGCTGGCTTCAAGCCGCCGCGCTCCGGTGCGCGCGTCGCGTCGCGTTAGATCAAGACCCGCGTTTGCAGGCTTCGTAGCGCGCGCGCCAAACCTTGGCACCGGTCTGTTCGGCGCGGCCCTTGAGGTAGCTGCATGGTGGCGCGCCGGTTTGCGACGGCCCCTGAAGCGGGATCGCGAAGATGCTCTTGGTTGGTGCGTAGCTGCCGTTGTAGCGTTGATAGCCAGTGTAGGTGTTGTTGCCGCCGTAGCCGCCGAAGGTCTCGTAGTAGCCGCCGAAGCTGGAGACACCGTTGCGGTTGCCCTGATTGCCAAGTTCGCGCAGTTCCTGGGCACCGGCCGGACTACAGGTCGCGACGATGGCCAGAGCGAGGGCCGCGAGTGTCCGATTCATAGGCATTGTCATGGGCGTGTCCCCTGGAAGATGTATCCTGATGACTGTCATCAAGTACTTATTCGTAAAGTGTTAGCAAATCACGCGCTGGTGACGAACTCAGTCCACTTGCAATTCTGGCTGTGTTCCCGGAACATCCTTTCAAGAGCTGTTGGGAGGACGCAATGAAAAACTCGAGGATACGGCGTCGGAGGCTTGGGTCGGCTGGCATTCTTGCCACGGCATGGGCCATATTCCTCGCTTTCCCGACCCATGCGCAGACGCCTGCGCCGCTGAAGATCGGAGTGTTGAGCGACCTCTCCGGACCTTATGCAGATTCGGGCGGGCCGGGCTCAGTGCTAGCGGCGCAGATGGCGGTAGCGGACTTCGGCGGCACGATGAAAGGCCGCAAGATCGAGATCGTGGCGGGCGATACGCTGAACAAGCCAGATGTGGCGTCGAGCGTGGCGCGGCGATGGTTTGATACCGAAGGCGTGGCGGCGGTGGTCGATCTGCCGGTGACGCCGGTTGCCTTTGCCGTGCACGCGCTGGCCAAGCAAGCCAACAAGACGGTGTTGATCACAGCGGCGGCGACATCTGATCTCACGTCCAAGATGTGCATGCTGCAAAGTGTACATTGGGCCGACGACACGCACGCGCTGGCGGCCGGAACCGCCAAGGAGCTGCTCGCGAACGGTGCCAAGTCATGGCAGTTTATTGCCGTTGATATCGCCTTTGGCGCGGCGCTGGTGAAAGAGGCCAGCGATGTCGTGATCGCTGGCGGCGGTACGGTGACGGGCACGGTCCGGCATCCCATCGGCGCGACGGACTACAGCTCGCTGTTGCTGCAGGCGCAGGCGTCGAAGGCGCAGATGATCGGCCTGGCGAGTGTGGGTGGCGATCTGGTCAACGTCATCAAGCAGGCGAAGGAATTCCAGATCGGCGCGGACGGCAGCCAGTCGCTGGTCGCGTTTCTGGTCTACATCACCGACATCAACGCGCTCGGGCTGGATGTGGCGCAAAACCTCGTCGTGACGTCGAGCTTTTACTGGGATCAGAACGACCAATCGCGGGCGTTTGCGAAACGCTTTTTTGAGGTCCGCAAGGCGATGCCGACCAAGAACCAGGCATCCGTCTATGCCTCGGTTATGCACTATCTGCGGGCGGTGGATGCTGCGGGAACTGACGAGGCCGCCGCCGTTGGCAAGAAGATGCGCGAGCTGCCGGTCGACTATTTCGGGCGGCCGTCAAAGGTGCGTTCGGATGGCCGCGTGGTGTTCGATCTTGATGTCTATCGCGTGAAGAAGAAAGCCGACAGCAAAGGGCCGTGGGACTACTATGCGCCAGTGCGCAAGATCCCGGCGGCAGAGGCATTTTTGCCGGTGAATGCGGCGGTGTGTGGGGGGTGAGTGCTCGTGATTCCCCCTCTCTCCGTCCTTCAACGGGGAGAGGGTTAGGGTGAGGGGCGGCAACGAGTCGGATGCTGCTTCAGTGACAGCTTAACGCTCGTTTTCGTCCGAAGACGAACAAAAAAACCGACGCCGAAGTGGGCCAATTGCTGACGGAAATTATCTTGAGTTTTCCAATCTGCGACGTCGGCTTCGACTAGATTCGGAAGTCGTGATAAGTCGATAAGGTGCGGGGCCGATATCGGGCTGCGGCGATGTCGGACGATTGTCCGAAGGTGCCGGATTAGATGCCGAGGGCTGGATGAAGTTCGAACTGGAGGAAAGTCTTCGGGGTGCGCCAGATGAAGCACTTCTGGACGACATGCGCAGGTGCGCAAAGCTGCTCCAACGTGACACGCTTACGCTGACTGAGTACGGCGAAGCTGGGAAAGCGCATCCGAGCACAATTCAGCGTCGCTTCGGTTCGTGGGTGAAGGCCTTGGAGTTAGCGGGCTTACAACCCAGTCGATCAAAAATCGGAATTTCGGACGAAGACCTATTCAACGATATCAAGAATCTCTGGGTCACGCTCGGTCGCCAACCTCGGTACTCCGAAATGAGGGCCCCCGCCGCGCAATTTTCAGCGGAGACTTTTTCTGCGCGCTTTGGTTCGTGGTCAGATGGTCTTGCAAAATTTGTAGTGTGGGTGAACGCCGACAATGCCGGAAACGCCCAGACCCAAGTTGACGCCTCAGGTGATGTAACTCCCGTACTCAAAGATGCGTTTGAACCTGCGAAGCGTCGCACTCGTCGCGAAATCACAGACCGTCAACGATTCAGAACTCTCGTCAGAGACGGATTTAGGTGTCAGTCGTGTGGCGTGAGTCCACTAACCAAGCCGGGCACAGAGCTGCATGTTGATCACGTTATTCCCTGGTCGAAGGGTGGCGAAACTGTAGATGAAAACCTCGGGACCAAGTGTTTGCAATGTAACTTGGGTAAGGGAAACGCATTCACCGTTTAATGCGAAGTCGATCAACGCAGAGATCGTCAGCTTCCGTCGGCTGCAGAAACTCGCTGATCAAATCTGGACTGGAAGCACTGGCTCACAAGCGTCAAATCTTCATCCCTTGCAGGGCCAGAATTCACGGCAGCTTATCCCTCGACAGCGCGCGACCGCAGGAGTTGGTTCCGACTCGTTGCCGCCCCTCACCCTAACCCTCTCCCCGCACGCGCGAAAGCGCTACGGGGAGAGGGGATAAAAGTGCGCTGCGCTTCGACTACAAAGGCTGATAATCCACAATTCCCCCGCTCATCGCTCCCCCCTACCGCCCGCTCGCTACCCGCCCGCCGCTCTGCGTCCGTGCGAGACCGGCTTCGGCGAGGTGGCCGGAGAGTTTTTCGTTGGGCAGGCCTTCGATGAGCACTTGGCGGACGGCCAGCAGCTTGGCGAGATCGATGCCGGTCGAGAGCCCCATTTCTTCCAGGATCCAGACGAGGTCTTCGGTGCAGACGTTACCGGAGGCACCGGGTGCGAACGGGCAACCGCCTAGACCGGCTAGGGACGTATCGAAGCTGGTAACACCGGCCTCGAGGGCAGCGAGTGCGTTAGCGATGCCCTGGCCGCGGGTATCATGAAAGTGAGACCCGCCGACCTTATCTTTGCCGACGGCCTTGAAGAGCGCGGCGTAGAGGCGTTTGACCTGAGCGGGGTTGCCGATGCCGATGGTGTCGCACGGCGTGATGTGATCGGCACCTGCGGCGAGGCATTTTTCGGCGAGAGCCAGCACATCGGCGTCGGGTACTGCGCCGGCAATAGAACAGCCGAATGCCGTCGAGAGGCCGATCTCGATCTTTGGGCGCGATGCCGCAGGGTAACCGTCGCGCAGATCGGCGATGCGGCGCAACTCGTTGATCGATTGCTCGTGCGTTTTGCGGATATTGGCGAGGTTGTGGGCGACGCTGACGGAGATCGGCATCGAGACCTTGTGCGCACCGGCGGCCATGGCGGCTTCGGCTCCCTTTAGGTTGGGTGCCAGGGCGATGACCGTCAGGCCGGGGATGGTGCGCGCGTACCGGACGATCTCGTCGGCGTCGGCCATGCCGGGCACGACCGTCGCTGGGACAAACGAGCAGACCTCGATCTCGCGCACACCGGCGGCGGCGGCTTCGTTGATCCAGCGCTTCTTGAAATGGGTCGGCAGGATGGATTTCAGGATCTGCAGTCCGTCGCGCGGACCGACTTCGACAATGGTGACATCGGGCTTACTGGCAGCTGCGGGCATGACGAAACCTCAGGGGTGACCGGCATCGGGCGCGCTTGCCGGGAATAACAAACTCGGGTCGGATAGCAGATAAGCGATCCTGCAGGCGAGACCCATGACAACGGCGACACTTCCATTGACGGGCATCCGGGTTCTTGAGTTCACCCACATGGTGGCTGGCCCGGCAGCAGGGTTGATACTGGCTGATCTGGGCGCTGACGTCATCAAGATCGAGCCATCCCCAAATGGCGATAAGACGCGCGACTTGACCGGCGCGGGGATCGGCTTCTTTGCGGTGATGAACCGGAATAAGCGCAGCATGATACTGGATTTGAAGAGCGAGGCTGGGCGCGCTGAGATCACAGAACTTGTCCGGACGGCGGACGTTTTGATCGAGAATTTCAGGCCCGGCGCAATGGACAACCTCGGTTTCGGAGCGGACGCGCTGCTGGAGGTCAATCCACGGCTTATCTATGCTTCGGTGAAAGGCTTTTTATCGGGGCCTTATGAGCAGCGCGCCGCGCTCGACGAGGTGGTGCAGATGATGGCGGGCCTTGCCTACATGACCGGGCCGCCGGGCCGGCCGATGCGGGCGGGCTCATCGGTGATCGACATCATGAGCGGAATGTTTGCAGTGATCGCCATCCAGGCCGCGTTGCACGCGCGACAACGCACAGGGCGCGGCCAACGCGTCGCCTGCGGGCTCTATGAGACATGCACACTGCTGATGGCGCAGCATATGATGCAGACGAGCATGACCGGCGAACCAGTCCCGCCGATGAGCATGCGGCAGCCGGCTTGGGGCGTCTACGACATCTTCGAATGTAGCGACGGTCAGCTGTTTGTCGGCGTGGTGACGGATACGCAGTGGCGCGGTTTCTGTGAAGGCTTCGGCTTGGCGGACCTCGGTATCGATCCCCGGCTCGCAACCAACAATGACCGACGCAGCAACCGCCACTGGCTCATTCCCACGCTGGCAAAAGTGATCGCGCCCATGACGCGGGCAGCGTTCGAAGCGACGGTGGCGCGGCTGGGTCTGCCCTACGCGCCGATCGCCAAGCCGGATGATCTATTTGAAGACCCGCATCTGGTTCAGTCAGGTGGTTTGTTGGCACTGACGTTGCCGGACGGCCGCGTGGCACTGACACCAGCGTTACCACTGGAAATGGATGGCCAACGGTTTGGGGTTCGGCAGGGACTGCCAAAACCGGGCGAGCACACCGAGGACGTACTCAACGAAATTCGTGCCGCGAAGATCCGCCGGAGACAGCTATGAAAGCCCTCGCTGCGATACCACGCACAAACATTACCGCGCGCAATGGTGAGACTTTCTCACTCTCAACATTAGGCCTCGGCACAGCGCCACTCGGCAACATCTATCAACCGATTTTAGAGACAGATGCGGATGCGACGCTGGAGGCGGCGTGGTCTGCGGGGATTCGGCTGTTCGATACGGCACCGTATTACGGTCGCGGGTTGGCGGAAACGCGGCTCAATCGTTTCCTGCGCGGGCGACGACGCGACGACTATGTGCTGTCGACAAAGGTTGGTCGCATTCTGAAGCGCGTGCCAACGGAGGCGATGACCGCGCAAACGCACTATTTCGACACGCCGGCGCGGGAGGTTATCTACGACTACAGCCGCGACGGTATTTTGCGGTCGGTCGAGCATTCGCTGGAGCGGCTTGGCCTGGATCGTATCGACATCCTGCTGGTGCATGACATTGACCCGGTCACGCACGGTTCGACCGAGGTCTCAGCGGCGCACGTCCGGCTGCTGCGCGGGAGCGGTTGGAAGGCATTCGAAGAGTTGCGATCCGCCGGGGTTATTCGGGCCGTTGGCACGGGGCTCAATGTGACCGAGACAACGGCGGACCTCGTTGCAACGCTGGATCTCGATTTTGTTCTCCTGGCTGGACGCTATACTCTGTTGGAACAAGAGCCGCTTAAGGCACTGCTGCCCTTGTGTCTCAAGCGCGGCACGCACCTGCTGGCCGCAGGCGTGTTCAACTCGGGTCTGTTGGCTGGCGGCGCGACCTACAACTACAAAGCGGCACCACGCGATCTGATCGCGCGGGCGTCGCGACTCGGGGATATCTGCCAGGCGCATGGCGTCAAGTTGCAAGATGCGGCGCTGCAGTTTCCAGGCCGGCATGCGGCTGTTGCCGCGACCCTGTTCGGCGCGGTGTCGGCGCGTGAAGTCCGCTGCAACGTGGCGAGCCTCGCGAGACGGATTCCGGACGAGCTCTGGGAGGAACTCAAAGCCGAGGGACTTTTGGCAACGGATGCGCCGGTTTGAGGGCCTCGATCAGTTCCGAACGCAGAGCCCTTATGAGAAACTCCGATCCGTCCTTGGTCAGATGGGCCGCGTCGCGAAACAGCAGTGCGTTCGTTTCATTTCTGACAGAACAGCCGTGCGTGTTACAAAACACCACTTTGGGATCGACGACTGAGATGGTCGGAATTTCGGCGCGAAGTTTGTCGATAAGCTGATCGGCTTGGGCGTAGTGCTGCTGGTTTTGCGCGAGGCTCATCGGCACACACTTGATGGCTGCCTGGTCCTTGGTTCCAGAGAGAGCCAGCTGCGCATAGCATTTCGGGAGATCGACACCAGTCGAATAGGCTTGTTTGAACACGATCATGCGTCGGTTTTGCGCGTCAATCTTTTCGAAACCTTCGACAAAGCGGCTCTTTAGCCAGGCGTAGAGTTCTGTTTCAGTGTAGCGTGGTTGGATGGTTGCGTCGGCTGGCGCAACGCCGCTGGTGCTGCTCGCGTAGTCGCCGGAAAATATTACCGGACGCCGATCCTTGGCGAGCGTTTCGTAGGCTTCGGCAATTCGCGCGCGGCAGACTGCATTGGGTACGCCCTTCTCAAATCGCGTTGTGCCATATGCGTGAAGGCAGCCGTGCCCATAGAGCGCAACACCTTTGACCTTCAACTCCTTAAACAGGCTGTCTAGCCCAGCGACCAAATGCGTCGCGGTGCTATCGCCGATCAAATAGACAATTTCGCCGGACGACGCGTCGCCGAAGATACAGCGCCCACGTTTTGCACCGCACAGATCGCCCCCGTAGGTCAATGTATTGTCTGCCTCCTGGACACGTTGCCCTTTTAGCCGATGGGGCATTCCTTCCGTGGTGACAATGGCGACAGCACCCGAGACGGTTACGAGGACTGCTGTCACCACGCTGCGCGGAACGAACCGCCACGGCAGGCTCATAACGGCTGATGGCTGTTGGTACCTGAACAAAACCTCGACTGTGACATAAAGGACTGCTCCGGCGATGAGCGATGCCACCCCGAGCATGAGGAGTTGAAGACCACTGGGGTCCAGGACATTGGCGCTTCGAAACAACGTTATGATTGGCCAATGCACCAAGTAGATTGAATAGGAGTATCGGCCAATCAGACGCAGCGGATAGGCACTCAAAACGAGACGCCATAAACCGCCGCGACCTGCAAAAATAAGCGCCGCTGTTGCTGCTACGGGCAAAAACGTCCATCCACCTGGCCACGGCGTGTTAGCGTCGATGTAAACCAGTGAACCGATCAGCAGAATGCAACCGGCCGCACCGACCACATTGCAGACCCAACGAGCAACGGTGCCGATGTTGCGCTCCGCCAGTACTATCAGCGCGCCGGTCGCGAACTCAAAAATACGGGCTGGAACCAGGTAAAACCCGACCAATGGGGCCCGACCCTGGAGATACGCCAAACACAGCAATGATATCAGCGCGGCCGCAATAGTGGTGCCAACCACCCCGATCTTTGTTCGCGCGGCAAAAATGAGTAGGGCTGGCCAAAAGAGATAGAACTGTTCTTCGACGCCAAGTGACCACGTATGCAAAAGCGGATGTGACAGGCTTGACGCATTGAAATAGTCGACGGAGTTTAAAAAATAGACGTTTGACACTCCGAAAATCGCTGCGAGGGCTGAGCGTGCGAGTGCGGCGTAATCCTCCGGCCCGAGCAGCCGCCAAGCCGCAATGAGAGTTATCGCAGTGGTCGCCACGAGAGCGGGAAACAAACGGAAAAATCTTCGCTTATAGAAATCACGAAAACTGAACGTAGTGCCCTGAACCAAGATCATGCGCGTGATCAGATAGCCGGAGATGACGAAGAAGATATCAACGCCGACAAAGCCGCCCGGGCAAAGCGTGCTTTCTAAATGGAACACCAAGATCGGCAGGACTGCGAGTGCGCGCAGCCCCTCGATGTCAGTTCTGAAACTCTGAGCCATCGCTGATCGACTATCCCGCCCCGACAAACGCGTCGCCGTGGTGGTATCATGATCGATAAGGAATATCACTTATCGGACTGTTTGTTCGCCGAAGTTCCTGGTGCTGTTGCTCTTGTGCCGAGGCCTCTTGGCACAGGCCGTCCCGCTCCAGTGACAGGAATGCCGGTCTGGCTTTGCGGGGCAAAGACGCCCAGTGCACTGAGCCAGTAGAGCACTGCATCAGGTTTGCGGGAGGTTATGTGGTCACCCGCCCCACAGGCTTCGGATGCCGGCCCAGGCACCACGGGCAATCTCAGCGGCGCGACCGCTCATGATCATCGCGAGAAGGCCGACAGCGAGAAGGTTGCCGAAAAGAAGCAAGCCAACGAACCCGCGACGGCTCCGTCGGCGTGCGACGTCGATCTCGACGGTTTCTTCGCCGAACGGGATTTCTGCGCTGATCCCCTCGCTGCCAACGATGCGGGTGGCACCTGACAAGGTCAGCTTCAGGCGACCGCTCTGGCTTGGGGACACACGCCAACGCCATGTGGCGTCATCGGCACCCTGATGGGCGCGCGGCGGGCCGATCCATAATGTTTCGGGGCTGGCCATCTCGACGAAGGCGCGGTCGTCGGCGGCCTTCAAACGCAAGGTCGCGACGCGCAATGGTGGCCAGCGATGCCCGGGGACATAGGGAATTTCGAGCGCACGGCGGGGCACGGTGATTTCGATCACGTTGGTTTGACCGCAGCGCATGGCTTTGGGCATGGCATTGACCAGCGCCCGCATATCGACCGTGACAGACGGTATCGGTGGTGGCGCGACTTGGCGCGCTGGTTCGCGGAGTTGGCCTATACTTGGTCCTGCACTCGGGCCGTTCAGCGGTGGCGTGGCAGCGACCTTCTGTTGAAGCGTTGCCGACAGATTTTGCGATAGCGCTGCGGCGGTTGGTAAGGGCGGCGGCGGCATACGAGTTAGGCCTGCAGATACAGCAGACGGCATGGGGATGGGGGGAGGGGATGATGGTGTTGCGCCGAGAGCAGGCAGAGGCCGCGGCGGGCTCAAATCATCGGGCGTGCGAGGCCCGGCATCGGCCATGATGGACTTTGGCGGCATGGGGGGCGGGATCGGCAGAGTAGATTTTGTTACTTCTACTGGATTTGACTGTTTTGCGATCTCTTCAATGGATTCTATGTTGACCTCAAGGCCGACAGTCGGGGGCTCAGTGCCAGTCGATGGTACAACGGCCTGGAGCGCTGGCTGCGATACCGGCGGCGTTGGTGGAGAAATCTGCGAACCTCGCTGCACCGCTGGTTGGGCCAGTTCGGTCGCTGTCTTTTCAGTGTTAGGCGTAGCTAGGTCCGTCGCGGCTGACGCACCTGCTGCGGGCTCGGGACGTCGAGAGACCACTGGTGGCGCCGCACCCTGCAGACGAGCGCGCACCGATGCCAGTATTTCGTCGGTCGAGGCATCGTCCCTGCGCGGCGGGGCTGCTGGTGATGCTGTGGTTGCTGCCAGCTCGGCTGCTGGAGACGCCGGCGGTGTGGGGACAGGTGGTGCCGCTTGTTGTGCCGGTTGCCCCGATGCTGAACCCTTCTGGAGAACACGAATGACTTCGTTGAAGGTCAAACCGTGAGACCGGAGCATACCAGCTGACGGCGTCGTTCCGTCACCAATCATCGCGGCCAGCACGATCGCGCCGTCGATCTGACGGCGGGCTGACTGCTGAGCCGCCATGGCGGCGAGTTTCAGCACTTTTAAAAGATCCGCAGTCGGCAACACAGGCTTTCCCGGCGGGGTGTCGTGTTGCAGCTGGGCCAGATAGGTTGAGATATCGGCGCGCAGGCGTTCTACACTGATTGTGCTGGCCCCCAAGACACCTTGCGCTTCCGGGTCTTCGGTCAACGTGAAGAGCAAATGCTCCGAGGTCACGCCAGAATGATGTTGGCCGACCGCATACTTATGGGCACGATCCAGGCTTGCATCGAGGTGCGGCGACCGCGCTGCCATGGCAACCGTCTCGGCTGGTAGCGCGGCGGTCTGTGTTGCTTGGCGGGCCATGATAATCCTGGAGAATCCTTATCGCGTAACGATTCTGTACCCTAGTCGCGGCCAACGCGCACGTTCGCATAGCAAGGAAACTGGTGGTATTTCCGACTATGCAATCCGCAGTGTGGGCACGTAGCACGCAATTGCGTAGAAATTTCGTTGTCCCCCTGCCACTGACGGCTATAAACGGCTCCAATCCTGTTTTGCTGTCGAGATGCCGCCAATGTCTGCAAAAACTTCAGATGACGCCGCCAAGAAGGCTCAACAGCCGGCGCCGGCTCGGCCGATGCGTGACGAAGCCGATCCCTCGCCGCACTTGCAGGCGCGCATCCTGGCCGAGGCGCTGCCGCATCTGATCCGCTATGACGAACAGACCGTCGTCATCAAGTTCGGCGGCAATGCCATGGGCGATCAGGCGCTGGCCGACGCGTTCGCGCAGGATATCGTCTATCTGAAGCTCTCCGGTGTGAACCCGGTGGTGGTGCATGGGGGCGGACCGCAGATCGCCAACATGCTGAAAAAGCTCGAGATCAAGGCGGATTTCGTGCACGGCCTCAGGGTCACCGACAAGCCGACCGTGGAGGTCGTCGAGATGGTGCTGTCAGGCGCTATCAACAAGCAGATCGTCTCGGCCATCAACCGGCAGGGCGGCAAGGCGGTGGGCATCTCCGGCAAGGACGCCAACCTGATGATCGCCAAGAAGATCACGGAAATGCCGGACCCCGAGAGCAACATCATGCAGGCGGTCGACATCGGCTATGTCGGCGATCCGGTGGAGGTAAACCCCTACATCGTCGAGATCATCTCAAAGTCGGACTTGATCCCGGTGATCGCGCCGGTCAGCGCTACCCGCGACGGACAGACACTGAACATAAATGGAGACACGTTCGCTTCCGCGTTGGCTGCGCGGCTGAAGGCTAAACGCCTTCTGTTGCTGACAGACGTGGCGGGGGTGCTGGACAAAGACAAGAAACTGATCGCCGATATGACTGTCGATGAGGCCCGCGCAATGATCCGCGACGGGACGATCTCGGGCGGGATGATCCCCAAGATTGAGGGTTGCATTGAGGTGGTTGAGGCAGGCGTGGAGGCGGTCAGTATTATCGACGGGCGAGTGCCACACTGCGTGTTGCTGGAGCTGTTCACCGAGCACGGGGTTGGCACGATCGTACGCCGAAAGCGGGGGAAATGACCCGAGCGACGGGGGTTAGCGGCAACCGCTACAGACTTTCACCCTATATCGATGTGCATGGCACGGATGAATTGACCCGTCCGTTGCTTGAGTGCCATAACAAACTGATATGTCCATTAGTTTTCAGTCGACAGGTGGGCCGTATTGCTTGCCGTCGATGGGGGGCGTGCGACATCCAGTCGTTTGCGCAATGAGTGCGTTGGTGGCCGCCGCACGGTCACGGGAGTTGTAAATTGCCAAAGGCGCTTGAGCATTTGTTGGCGCTGCGGCGCGCCTGCGGAACAGTTGCTGCGATCAATATCATGACCCGGCGCAGCCTCAATATGTCGGCGCCCGTAACGGCGCAGTTCACGGGCGCTAATGGCCGCAAGATGGCTGGTATCGAGATCCGTCCTATGGACAGCGACTTGTTCGTTGCCGGGCAAATCTTCGGTCGCCACCACTACGAGCTATCGGCACGGGTTGTGGCGGCACTTGCGCAACGCGCGCGGGATTGGCGGCGTGCCGGTCATACGCCTGTCATTGTTGATGGCGGTGCCAACACCGGATATGCGTCGCTTTATTTCGCTGACATCTACCCAGACGCTATTGTTCTTGCCGTCGAGCCAAATCCGGCGACATTTGAAATCTTAGTTCGGCATACCGCTGCCAATCCGAGGATTAAACCAAAATTCGGGGCGCTTTGGGGCGACCAAGGTGGTGTCGATATTGAGTTTCCGGCGGGTGGCGCTTGGGCGGCACGAACGGTCGCGCCAGAGGCAGAAGGACAGAGTTCGATTGGCCAGAAGGCAGCGCGAATCCCTTCGCTAACGCTTGAGGACCTGATTGCCGAGACACCAAACGGGCGGCCACTGATTATCAAGCTTGATATCGAGGGTGCTGAGCGGCAGGTGTGTGCGGCCTCAGCGCAAACACTGCGCGATGCGGCTTGCATTATCGTGGAGCCACACGACTGGCTCAACAACGGGGCTGGCTGCCTGACCCCACTGTTTAAAGCCCTTGCCGGCAAGGAAATGGATACATTCATTCAGGGCGAGAACCTGGTCCTAGTCTGCTCGCCACTCCTCGAAGCAACAGACTGATATCGGTGCCCGTAGGGGTGCCCGCCCTCAGTGTTTGGTCGTGGTAGACGGGGAGACCACCGTGCTGCCTGCCACGGCGCCAGAGGAGACGCTGCCCTCCATTGCCGCCGCACGGAGTGCGCGTTCGGCTATGTCCTGGGTGTTCAATTGATGCCAGCGGCGCCAGCTCACTGGAATAATGGCCAGATAGGCAAAAACGACCACCGTCATTGTGGCGTGCGGATAAGTAACCAGGAGGCCGATCACGAGCGCAAGGGCCCCGAAAATGGGTGGCACCCACTCGCGGCTGATACGCTCTCCCAACAGCTTGCCGGAAAACGTCGGAATGGTGGAGACCAGCAGGAAGGCCATGGCCAACGTGTAGAGCGCGATCACTTTGGGGTAGGCGCGGACTTCAACCAAGCCCAGCGCATCAATATAGAGCGGCAGCAGCACGACAATGGCACCAGCAGGCGCTGGCACGCCGGTGAAGTAATTGCTCTGCCATTTGGGTTTGTCGACATCGAGCATGGAATTGAAGCGGGCCAAACGGAGCCCCATGCAACAGGCAAAGACCAGAACTGCGATCCAGCCGAAGTCGCGCAGACCACCGAGGCCCCAAGTGTAGACAACGAGCGCTGGCGCAATGCCGAAATTAACGAAGTCCGCCAGGCTGTCGAGTTCGGCACCGAGGCGGGACTGGGCCTTCAGCGCGCGGGCAACGCGGCCATCAATACCGTCGATAAGGGCGGCCAAAACGATGAGCAGTAATGCTACATCGTAGCGCTGTTCGATGGCCATGCGAATGCCGGTGACCCCGGCGCAGAGGCTCAATAAAGTAAAGAAGTTCGGCACTAGCATCCGGACCGGAATTTTGGTGTTCCGGAACAACCGCCGACGCCGCAACCGCCGGCGGGAGCCTTGATCTTCGGGCATGTCCGTGGACGCCATGGGGTTGCTCCGGTAGACTTACGGGTGACACGATCCCCCAGCAGTTAGCGGCCGATGCCGACGGGGTCAAACACGGCAGTTGAAAACGCTGCTGGCGCGGGTTCACTATGCCGGACGCTACAACGACGCACCCAGTTGCTGTATTCCATACCGGTCGAGTAGAGTATTCCGAAATCCAGCGATATCCGCGTGCCCTGCGCTCAAAAGAGTTAAGACATGCTCACTTCAAGACCAGCAGCCATTGCGCATAAGTTGCGGCAAGCGGGCTTGCGGCCGACACGTCAGCGGTGCTCGTTGGCAACGCTGCTGTTTGGGCAGGGAGACAGGCATGTCTCCGCCGAAGCTCTGCACGAAGAAGCCGTTGCGTCTGGAGTGCGGATCTCGCTTGCGACAATATACAATACACTGCACCAGTTCCAAGAAGCAGGGTTGTTGCGAGAGTTGGCGATTGACGGCCAGCGCAGCTATTTCGACACCAACACGTCGAACCATAATCATTTTTATTTCGAAGGCCAAGGCCGGTTGATCGACATCCCGGGCGATACGGTTCGGGTTGACGGTGTGCCAGAGGCACCGGCAGGCATGCGTATCAGCCATATCGACGTCGTTGTGAGGCTCGTGAAGGCGTAACGTCCTGCTTGAGTACAACGCTATTTCACCAACTCGCCCGGCCCGACGCCCCACAGATTTTGTTGATCGACAAATCCGCGCACGCCAGAGGCGGTGATCCGGCACGTGCGACCATCACATGAGACGATCCCAACGATGACGCCGGGTTCGAGATAGGCGAGTGCATCTGACGTAGAGCGTGCAGCGGATCGCAAAGCGCGCGTGTTTTCGCCGCCGCCGACCGCTGGACTCAAGACCAACGCCGTGCGGCGACGCGAGATAGCATCAGCCGCGATCCACCCTGTCGTCCCCTCGGAATCCTGGACGCGTGCCCAAGTGCCCTGCTGCTCCAAAACCGCAATCGGTAAGCCAGCCCGCTTAAAAACCACGGTTATCGGTTTTTCAAGGCGGGGCTCGCCGCGCACTTCGACGTGATCTGCCATCAAGCTGGCAAACCCAGGGGTGGTTTGACCCAGCGCTTGGACCGGCAGCCCCAGAGCGGCGACCCCGATGGCGGCTGCTCGGATCAGGGCTAGAATTCGGGGCTGCGGGCGTCTGGAAGACTGGGACATAGTCTGGTGCCGAGCTCCGTTCACAGTTGAGTAAGCTCACAGCATAGCCTCATCACGATTTCTGTCGGCGCGGCAAGATGACGGGGCCTTGGGACCTAGCGGACGATCACACATCCGCAGTACGGTTTTGTGTCCGCCAGTGCATCTGTTATCACCCGACCCTTCTCCCGAAGCGCCCAACTTTACGGCGTGTCCACCCGACGCGAGGCTGCCCCCCGCCATGCCCCAAAGTTCCGCTCAGAAACCGCTGGTCATTGTGACGCGTAAACTGCCGGACGTGGTCGAAACGCGCATGTGCGAGCTGTTTTCGACCCGCCTCAATATTGACGATACACCACTTGGCACCGCTGGGCTGATCGAGGCCGTCAAAACGGCCACCGTGTTGGTGCCGACGGTCACTGACCGTATTGATCGGGCGATCCTCGCGCAGGCTGGGCCGCAACTGAAGCTGATCGCAAATTTCGGGACCGGCGTTGACAACATCGATCTGGATACGGCCCGCAATCGAAATATCGCTGTCACCAATACACCCGGTGTGCTGACCGAAGACACTGCGGATATGACGATGGCGCTGATTTTGGCCGTGCCGCGACGGCTGGCGGAAGGCACCGCACTGATGAAAGACCCGAGCACGCCATGGGCTGGGTGGGCGCCGACGGCGATGCTGGGGCATCGGATTTGGGGCAAACGACTCGGCATCATTGGCATGGGACGGATCGGGCAGGCGGTGGCCCGGCGGGCACGCGCGTTTGGGCTACAAATCCACTATCACAATCGGCGACGGCTGGCCGAGGGGCTGGAGCAGGAGCTGGAGGCCACGTATTGGGAGAGCCTGGACCAAATGCTGGTTCGAATGGACATTGTGTCAGTGAACTGCCCGCACACCCCGGCGACATTTCATTTGATGTCGGCACGACGACTTAAGCTGCTGAAACCGCATGCTTATTTGGTAAATACCGCGCGCGGTGAAGTGATCGATGAAAATGAGTTGGCCCGGCTTATCGAAGCCGGGGCCATCGCGGGTGCCGGGCTCGACGTGTTTGAGCACGAACCGGCGGTCAACCCACGTCTGGTCGGCTCGCCGCGCGTTGTCGCGCTGCCGCACATGGGATCGGCCACAATCGAGGGCCGCATCGATATGGGCGAGAAGGTGATCATCAATATTAAGACATTCCTGGACGGGCACGCTCCGCCGGATCGGGTTCATGCTGCGATGTTCTGACCTTGTTGCGGCTGGGCCGCGCGCTTCAGGGCGCTTTTAATTCCGCATTTTCCAGGCTATAAGCCGCCGTGATCGAGGTCTTTGAGCTCGAAACCCCAATTCAAGATCAGCTGCGGCTGGCTCCTGGGTGCGCTGATAACTTTCGGTGCCTTCAATGAGTTAGGCCTGCGTACAGGAGATTCCGATGGCCGTTCCAAAGAAAAAAGTCTCGCGCATGAAGCGCGGCTTCCGCCGTTCGGCAGATGCTCTTAAGGCCCCGACCTACACAACTGACAAGAAGTCGGGTGAATTGCGTCGGCCGCATCATATCGACCTCAAGAGCGGCATGTATCGCGGCATGCAGGTGTTGGAACCGAAGACTGACGTTTAAGCTTCCTCAGTTCAACAGCACTATGTTTGGACCCCGCACGCCTAGCGCTTGCGGGGTCTTTTGCGTTTCCCGAGCGAGACGGGGCGTGAGGAGGGCAGCTGCGGCAAATGCGATAGTTTATGGGTTATTAGCGAATCCAATCTAACTTACCCGTATTCGGTGTGTCCGGCTCGGCACGCCGGGCCTTTGCCGCCTTCGGCTTCCCTTAGCAGCCTATGGAAAATTGCTCGTGACGTCCGCGCTGCCCATGAGAGCTTTTGCCGAGGTCTTGCCCCGCCCCAACAGTCACAAGGGTGGCACAATGCTGGAAAGTTCCGAGGCACTCGTCGCGGTTGAAAGCGAGGCCTTCGATCTGGTCGGCATATTATCCGGCGTGGATGAAACAGCGTACCTCTGGGACATTCAGACCGATCTCATCTCCTGGGAAAGCAACGCCGTTAAGGTGTTGGCGGTGCGCAACGCGCACGCCGTCGAAACCGGGGCCGAATTCCGATTTCATGTTGCGACAGAACATGTTCGTCACCGTGACGACGCCATCCTGGGCGCAGGTGGCCGTACTAGCGAAGCGAGCCCGACGACAGGGTTGCCCTATCGCGTTCAATACCGGTTCAGCCCGGACGGACGACGCAGTGACCAGTCGCTTTGGATCGAGGATCGCGGACGGCTTTGGACTGATGTGTCCGGGCGGCCGCTGCGAGCGCGTGGCATTATCCGGCTTCTCGACAGCGACTATGAAGCAGATCGCAAGCACGCGCACCGAACTGACCATGACGAACTGACCGGTCAATTGAACCGCGTCCGTTTGACGGAGGCTATTGCGGCGGTGACGGCACGATGTGTCGAGAGCCAGCAGCCAGCCGCTTTCATGATGGTCGCGATCAATAATCTGGCTACGATCAATCAGACCTTTGGGTTCGATATCGGTGATGAGGTGATTGCTTCAGCCGCGCGCACGCTGCGCCGCCGGCTCCGGGGCGGCGATTCGATTGGTCGCTATTCGTCGAACAAATTTGGTATCGTGCTTTCAGACTGTGGAGCGGGGGCGATGCGCATTGCCGCCGACCGGTTCTTGAAAGCAGTACGGAACGCCGCCATCGAAACATCGGCGTGTCAGTTGGCTGCCACGGTGTCGATCGGCGGTGTGCTGATCCCTGAGCAGGCGACCAGCGTGCAGGACGCAATCAACCATGCGCTGCAGGCCTTGGACAACGCAAAAACGCGCCGGTTCGATAGCTTCGCACCTTACGAAGCACGACCCGGGCAAGCAACGCAGCGCCAGCGGAATATCAAGATCGCCGATGAAGTGTCGTCAGCACTCGATCAACACCGCATGCGTCTGATGCTGCAGCCGATCGTCGATAGCCACACGCTTGAGCCACGTCACCACGAGTGTCTCTTGCGGATGGAGCAAACGGACGGAACGCTTATTTCTGCGGGTGAATTCATACCCGTCGCTGAACAACTCGGCATGTCACACCTTATCGACCGGCGCACGCTCGAGTTAGCCATCGATCTGTTGAAGCGCTATCCGGATCTGCGGCTGGCACTCAATGTGTCGGGGCTGACGCCGGGCAATCAGGAATGGCTGGCTGCGCTTCATCAGCTCTCAGCGGGACGACGTTCGCTGACAGAGCGTTTGCTGGTGGAGATCACAGAAACGGCTGTTATCTCGGAGATTGATCAGACAATTTTGTTTGTCGATACCGTCAAAGAGCTTGGCTGCAAAGTCGCAATCGACGATTTCGGTGCCGGCTACACCTCGTTTAAGAGCCTCAAGCTGCTCGATATCGATATGGTCAAGATTGACGGTGCGTTCATCCGCAATCTTGCGCAGGATCCGCAGGATCTTGTTTTTATCAAAGCGCTGCGCGATCTCGCCAAAAGCCTTGGCATGGAGACCGTCGCTGAATGGGTTCAAGATCAGCCCACGGTCGATATCCTGCGCGAGGCTGGTATTGATATGCTGCAAGGCTATTTCTGCGGTGAGCCGATTACGCCGGAGCAGCTCGCGTTGTCTTCGAAATAGAGACGCAAGCCGCCCGGGCTGTTAACGGCCGTGCGGTTTACCTGCGTCGAATGCCGCCTTTTGCGCTGGACTTGCATCGGTCTGGTACTTTGCCTGCCAATCTTTGTACGGCATGCCGTAAACGTGAGCGCGCGCAGCGTCCTTGCTCACGTCGAGGCCTTTTTCGGCCGCGGCTTCCTGATACCAATTGGAAAGGCAGTTGCGGCAAAATCCGGCGAGATTCATCATGTCGATGTTCTGCACGTCGGTCCGGCTTCGCAGGTGGGCGACCAGCTTGCGGAACGCGGCGGCTTCCAGTTCTGTTTGGGTTGCGCTGTCAGGACCGGGCTTTGGTGATGCCGTCATGTTTTGCTCCTTCGGTCGTGCGGACCGGTGCTGTGCGTCCAGAATGCGCGTGAGTATTTCGGCAGTTCGATCTGCCCAGAGCTGCTGGCCGTGCGCGTCAGCAACGAGGTCCTGACGATACTCTATCACAGCATTCGGCAGGCGATGTGGCCGCGCGTGTTGGAAAAGCGTATCGCCGTGCAGGCCGCCGGCATAGGGGACATTGTCGCCCACGACTAGATTGGGGTCCGCGCGAAACTCGCGCAAGAGTGCCTGCGCCAGGCCGAAGTCGTCTTGCCACAGGATCGATACGTGCCAGGGCCGGGAGATGCCCTTCCAGGCGTGCGTCATGGAATGGACGGAGAGGATGATCGGCGCTTGTTCAGCCGGACGGCAGGCAGACACGACGCGTTCGACTGCCTGGTGGTAGGGTTGGTAGTAGCGGCTGATCCGACGGTTCCGCTCACTCTCAGGCAGATCGCGGTTCCCCGGGATCACTGCACCGTCAGACAACTGCATGATCAGTGTGGGATCGTCCTCACCTCGATTGGGGTCAATCAATAGGCGAGATACACGCGTGAGAACGGCCGGTGCGCCTAAGACTGCAGCCAGGCGTTCGGTGATTGCGGCAGCGCCGATGTCATAGGCGATATGGCGTTCGAATTCGGATGGTCGCAGTCCGAGGCTGGCGTAGCCGTCCGGGAGGGCGTTGCTGGCGTGATCGCACAGCAAGATCATGCCGCAGTCAGTCCGGCCGCCAATGATCCGGTAACCCTCGGCTGTTTCATTCAAGATCATCGGGACTGTCGGAATGCGGGGTTAAACGACGACGATGGTCAAATCATAGCCACAATGAACCACGGTTCAACGAATGCTAACGGTTTCACCCTAAGGTCTCCTGGCGGTCCATCCAAGGGTGAAATCCATGACGGCGTTTCGGCAGCTGCTTGCCATTCTACTCCTGCTGGCCCTGGAAACCGGGCCGACTGCGGCACAAACCTCGACGGATCGTGAGATCCAGGATTCGGTCGCATATGCCTATGCTAACTCCACGGCGGGGCCGGTGACGCTGCCACTGCGTGGGATAGCCACGCTGGACTTGCCCAAGGACTTTGTGTTCGTCAACGCAGAAGCCAGCCGGCGTCTGTCGCACGGGATTGGCAATGGCGCGGGCGATGCGCTTTTGGGGCTTATATTGCCAGCAAATACGTTCAGTGGCTGGTATCTTGTCGTCAATGCTCTCGATACCGGTCACGTCACGCGGGAGGCGATCTCGAAGCTGGATCTGGTCGATGTTCACGCGGCCGTACGAAGCTTGGCGCGCAAGGGCAATATAGCGCGGGCGCAATTGGGCTCCGGCCCGATTGACGTTGGTGCTTGGGTCGAGCCACCCAAACAGGACGCCTTGAAGCACCGTTTCACAACGCTGGTGCGCGTGTTTGAATCCGGACCCAGCATGGGTGGAGACGATTCGGTCTATCTCGACAGCGTGGTCTTTGGGCGGACACGAGCGATAAAGATTTCGCTCATGGCGGGTTTGTCGGAGTATCCGAAGCACCGGGCAGCGCACGAACGGATCGTCAATGCCGTTGGTTTTCTGCCGGGGCATCGTGCCGAGGACTTCCAGGACGGAAAAGACAAGCTGTCACGCCATGTCATCGATGTTGTATTCGGTGGCCGGGCCGAAACGGAAATCGAAGCTGAACTGGCTGAAGAAGCCACGGATGCCAAACGCCGCGCGGCGATGCCTCGTCCCATGGACGGTGCAACGCAGCTCAGACTGTTGCTCGGCGGGCTGCTCGGAGTGGTCGCACTGGTGCTCTTGATCTTTGCGTTCCGCGGTGGCCGCGGCGAGAAGGCTGCGGCGAGCACAACGGAGCGGGCAAAACGGACCGCGGCGTGGCGCTGAAAGCGGCCGACCTGCGACTTCAGGGCGCAGGAAGCGGAAGGTCGCCTGTGGCATAGCCGCAGGTATGGTCCGTGTTTCCCTTTTTGCTCTGGCTACTTTGTGTTGCGGGTTAGCCCCCCTGGGGCCAGCCGTGGGCCAAACCGGGCTGCAAGCGCTTTGCTTCGCACCAGAGACACTGGTTTCACGGCCTGGAGAAGCGGTGCCCGTCAAGCTCGGTCGACCCATGCCGATCCGGATGCCCGCGTCTGTGATACCTGTGGCAGCCTCCGTTGTGCAACGCGGGGCCATCCGACGGGTGGAGTTGCCGCGTGGACGCAAGCTAATTGCGCTGACACTCGACCTTTGTGAGCAATGGACTGAAGTTGCCGGCTATGACGGTGCTATTGTCGATTACTTGCGCGCGAACAAGATCAAGGCCACGTTTTTTGCCAGCGGCAAGTGGATGGCGACACATCCGGAGCGAACCCAGCAATTGCTGACCGACGCATTGTTTGAAATGGGAACTCACAATTGGGCCCATAAAAACGTGCGTGGACTGGTGGGTGCCGACCTGCTGCGTGAGATTACGTCACCGATCGTTACATATCGCCAGCAGCGTCAAACTATTCAGTCGCATCAATGCGCGGCCGGGCAACGGTTAGCGATGCAGTCGATCCCCGAGCAGCCGGCGCTGTATCGATTCCCGTTTGGGGCGTGCAGTGCGGAAGCGCTGGATGCCGTGCAGTCTGCGGGCCTGCGGGCCATTCAGTGGGATGTATCGACAGGTGACCCGGCGGCGACACAGTCTGCGCAAGCGATCGCCAATGAAATGATCGCTCATACACGACCGGGGTCCATCATCATTGCCCACGCGAATGGCCGCGGCATCCATACTGCTGCGGCATTGCCGCTGGCCATTCCAGCGTTGAAGGCCAAGGGTTTTCAATTCGTGACTGTCTCTGAGTTGCTGGCGGCGGGGCGGCCGGTGGTGGTGGACAGCTGCTACGACAATAAACCGGGTGATACGGATAAGTACGATGTGTTCTGGAAGCCAGCCGTGGCGGTGCCCGATGCTGTTTCAGGTGTCGCGGCTGGCCGTCCAGCCGGGACGCCAGTGCCCGGTCTTCGACCTTCAGCGGTGCGTTGACATCGGCGCTGAAATTTTCTCCGTCCGGATCATGGGTTTTGAGCACGGCTCACTTGAGGAGGGCGCGGTCGGACTATTCGACTAGGGTCGTTCCGCTCTTGTTGGAATCGTGGAACGACCCCAGCTCTTTGTTTGGTCGTGCTTCTTATCGGGAAAACCGCTCACACCCACGGATCAAGTCCGAGGGCATGCTTTTCCCGGAAGCACTCTAGACGCGATACCTGGAGTTTATGCGCACGTTGGCTGATCAAGAGGCGCAGCAAAGGAGCGAACGTCAAGCCGCGAGGAAACGATTGACCGGCGTGGCGAACGAGCGCTAACAGCGCTTGTGAAAAGAGCCCCGTTTTGTTGCGCTTTGTGTGCGTCTCGTGCTCCCTGGTCTCAGCCCATGGTGGTCTGTACATGACTTCGACTTCAATGCTGGACCAAGCCATGCTGGGTCGCGCGGCGACTACCCGCATCGCTTGGATCGCCGAAGATCGCGAGACGGTCCGGCTGCTCAGAGAGCCACTGCTCGCCGGTCTGATTGCACAAAGACATAAAGTATTGGTGCTTGCGCCAAATTTGACGGCCGCTGACCGGCTCGCGCTCGTCGCGAACGGCGTTGAAAGCGAGAATTTGGTGCTCCCGAAACTGCGTCGATTGCCGTTTGCGTTCTATTCGGGGCAACGCCACTTGGCCAACACTCTAAGGGCATGGAACGCACGTGCTGTTGTCACTGATGGGGCGAGTGTGATGGGGCTTGGCCTTCGTGCTGCGTTGATGGCCGGTATCACACACCTCTATCCGCTGTGCCCATCGAGTGATGACAGTAGCCAGGCAATCACACCCGAGACTCAGTACGCACTCAAGACCGCGACATGCGCTTTTGTCAGCAGCACGGAAGAGGCGCGCCTGATCGAGCAGCGTTTTGGACAACGGGGCCTGCCAGGACTGACGGTGTTACCGCTGGCAAGCATTGATCTCCTGGCAACGCGATCCGTGCCCTTGCCCATGCTCGACGGCGGTTTCGTTTTCCGCGCCATCGAAGGCGCAGAGCCAGGACTATTTGGAGCGGCAGCAGCTTTGCTCGACGGTCGGTCCGCGAAGGCGCGCTTTGAGTTGTTGGACGGGGCAGAGCTGGACCCTTCGACGGGTCGGAGGGCGGGCTCGAGCACTTTTGATTTCTTTAACGACGACTCGCGGAAAGCTGCACTGAGTGCTGCCCATGTTGTCGTCGTTGACGGGGCTAGCGCGCGGCATCACTGTGCGCTGGTCACAGCGCTCATTCTGGGTCGGCCGGTACTGGCTCTTGAAAGCACGTTGACGCGCGACCTGATCGATAGTGGTGTGAATGGCTGGCTGGTCTCGTCAGATGCGGCCGCGTTGGCGGGAGCGATGACTGCCATTCTGAAACGGCCGGACCTGTTGCCTGGTATGGCGCACGCGGCACGGCAGAAAGCAGAGCGCAGGTTCGCTCATTCGGTGGCTGGTGCCTCGCTGCTCGACGGGCTGGGATTGGGTGCGCGGGTGGCGCAAGTCGCCTAAGTGGTATTGGCATTTACGAAATTTCACGGCCCGCCACATTTTCGGACATTTTCACCGTAACTCTGTCCGTGTGGGGCTATCCGGCCGTCAGCGACTTGCACCGACGGCGGACGATACTTGATAGTGGGCGCTGTTTTTTCCGCTCGTCCCTGGTCGCGGACCCAAGGACTGCACTGGGGACGCGCATCATGTGGTGGATTGTACTTGTCGCGAGCGCCGCGCTCATTGCTATCGGTGTCTGGTTGCTTGTCCGGGATTTCCTGAAGCCTCGAGCCGCCGCAAAACCATCACAGGTTCATACACAGACGCTAGCCGAGACGTTGGCGCAAGCGGATGCAATGCCAAGTAGCCCAGGGCCACACGCGGTTCCTTTGGCGCAGCAACCACAGTTGCAGCCTTTGTTCGCACACCTCGCCGACAGCGCTGGCCCGGATACTATCCCCGTCACCCGACCCACCGGTGCCAGTGCGGCTCCGTTGCCGGATCCGTCGCAGCCTGGCCGGTTCCCGGCGGTCGAGACCCACTGGGAGCGCCTCAAACCAGAATTTGATACGGCCGTGGCCGCTGTCAATGAAAGCATGGCACCATTGGCGGTGAGCATCGCTCGGCCGGGAGAAACGACGTGGAGCCTCCACAATCGTGGATTTGGCGACTACCGGCGGGTGCGGGTCGGCGGAGAAAGCGTTGCCTGGTTGCGGCTGGAACTGGCAGCCAACATGAGTATTTCTGCACACCTGCGCAGTCATGAGGCGCGCCATGACATGCTCAACCGGGTTAGCACCCTTGCCAGGCCCCTGACCGCCAGCCGGATCGCGCCAATGCTGGCCGAATGCCTGGCGGCGCTGGCAACGGCGGCACCGCGATTGATGCCACAGGCCCCAACTTCTTCAATTGCGGTGCCAAGTCCGTCGCGGATGCCGCATGCGCACGAGAGGCTTGCTATCGACCCGCTTGAACGGGTGGCACCGGAGAGCCGAGACCGCGGGCACGCATGGCCGCAATGGCTAAACCGCCCGCGGCCGGGTGACGTCGCTGCGGCAGGGATTGCGCCACCGCCGCCGCCAGCCCCGCCAACCCCTGGCGCAACCCGCACGATCACAGGGTGGGGACGAGCGCGGCACGATGCACTGCCGACGACGGCGCTGATCGATACAGCGGTGACGCTGGTGAATTCGGCGTTTGCAGAAACGGGTGCGCGGTTGGTACCGGCGAGTGATGCCATGCGGCGGGACCCGGTCGGACCGGACAGCCGTGCCTTGTCGATTGATGTGGCTGGTCTGTCGGTTGGTCTGATGCTGATTGAGCCGATGGCAGGGCGGATCGATATTGCCGTGGGCGTGGCTGATATCGCCAATTTTGATACGGCGCGGCGGCGGTCGCATGATCTCAATGGGCTGACGGTGCATCCATTGGCTGAGACGATTGCGACGTGTGCCTGGCCTGCGATTGCGGCGGCGAAGGCGGGTGGGTGAGTGGTGAATTAGGGCAATAGGCCGTAGGCAGTAGGCAGTAGGCAGTAGGCAGTAGGCAGTAGGCAGAAAGATTTTGTGTGTTCAATACCCGTCAATGGTCGGGTTGTGGTTTTGTGCGGAACGCGCTGCGTGACGACGCTGCGGATTTGACTTACACCGGCTCACGTTCTCGGAGCCCGATCTCAAATCTTGTCACCCCCCCCGCTCATCTTTGATTTATCAGCCGCTCGGCGCGTGCGAGCGCGCGCATGGAACCGTCACATCGCCAATGCCGGTCCGACGCCAGACTTTTTGTTGACGAGAGTGGCGGAAGATTTTTCCGACCGGTTGTCGTTGATCAAGCGGACCTTTGGGGACGCGCTGGACCTTGGATGCCATCATGGTGTGATCGGAGCGCGATTGATACGCGACCATGGCCTGGGACGCATGACGACGGCGGATACGATTGCCAATGCGCGGCCAGACGTGGTTCTCGATCTCGAGCGGTTACCATTTCTGGCGCAAAGCTTTGATCTGGTGTTGTCTGGGCTGGCGCTGCAGACGGTCAACGATCTGCCTGGGACGCTGGCGCAAATTTGTGTGTGCTTGAAGCCGGATGGATTGTTTCTGGGTGCGCTCATCGGCGGTCGAACGCTGCACGAGTTGCGATCAGCGTTGCTGGAAGCCGAAGCCGAGGTCACTGGTGGCGTAAGCCCACGCGTGGCGCCCATGATCGACGTGAAAGATCTCGGCCACTTGTTGCAGCGCGCCGGGTTTGCACTGCCGGTGGTGGATAGCGATGTGGTGGATGTGACGTATGCGCACCCGCTGGCGCTGATGCGCGAGTTGCGCGGGATGGGGGCTGTGAATGTGCTTGTCGAGCGCCGGCGCACGTTCCTCAGGCGGGATGTGCTGGCGCGGGCTATTGAGATTTATCAGAAGCGGTTCGCCACGCCGGGCGGGCGTGTGCGGGCCACGTTCGAGATTTTGACGGCGACGGCATGGGCACCGCATGCGAGCCAGCAGAAGCCGCTGGCGCCAGGGTCAGCGAAGACGCGATTGGTGGATGTGCTGGGAGACAAGGGAGCACCAAACGTATGAACCGGCCGGCGACTTATCCATTTTCGTGCGAGCGGTTTGACCTCGCGCCGCTGCGCACCGGGGCGCAATTGTCTCTCGCACCGATGACGGTGGCGGCGGCGGCAGTGCTGGGGCCGGCGGTGGCGGCCATTGGCCCATGGGCGCACTATGGGTTCCCAGCGACGCGGCTGACGGAGCAGTTGGCGAAAACAAGCGATGGGGCTGTGCGCTATCAGGTGCTGGCGGATGGCGGGGTGGTTGGCGCCGTATTGATCCGGTCGCCGTGGCTGGCGGGGCCTTATTTGCAAATGCTGGCGTTGTTACCGGCGATCCAGGGGCAAGGGGGCGGCGCGGCCATTCTTGACTGGTATGAGCGCACGGCGCGGGCGGGGGAGGTGCGGAGCGTTTGGTTGTGCGTGACGGGCGCTAACACCAACGCGCAGCGGTTCTATAAGCGGCATGGGTATGCGCTGGCCGGCACGCTGCCTGATCTGATGCGTGATGGCGACGACGAGTTGTTGATGCGGAAGCGGCTCTAGGTCTGGAGCGGAAACCCACCGCGCGTTAACTTTGATATTCGTGGATGCTGCTCGGGATCGTTGTGCATCTGGCACGCTTCGGGCGGCGGATTTCGCTTCGTTCCTAGGCCGTGCGCGTTGACGCAGGGAAGTGCGCCTGCCAGTTATTGGACCGTGATGGCGTGCGCGGTGGCTATCTTGCTCCGTGGGGCCTCAGCAGTCGGAATTCTCATGCGCACCTTCGATGTCGATATTCTCATCGTGCCGGGCTGGACCAACTCTGGGCCAGACCATTGGCAGACGCGGTGGGAATCGCGGTTGAAGACGGCGCGGCGGGTTGTGCAGGCCAACTGGGAGCAGCCCAATAAAAAGGCCTGGACCGATGCGGTTTTAAAGTCGGTGGCGGCGAGCACCAAGCCGGTTGTGCTGGTGGCGCATTCCTGCGGAGTGCCGACAGTCGTGCATGCGGCGCAGCGGTTGCATGATGATCGTGTGGTCGGGGCGTTTCTGGTGGCCCCGCCGTCAGAGGCGGCCCTCGCCGAGTTCCCTGGGATGGACCCGACATTTGCACCGTATCCGCGTGATCCGCTGCCGTTTCCGTCCCTGGTGGTGGCGAGCCGCAACGATATCTTCTGCCCCTATGATGAGGCGGGCGAGATGGCGCTCGACTGGGGATCAACGCTGGTGGATGCCGGTGACGTGGGCCACTTGAATTCGGCATCGGGGCATGGCCCCTGGCCCGAGGGCGCGATGCGCTTCGGGTGGTTTTTGAAGCAGCTCGGGAAAGAACGGGCGAAGTAGGCGTAGCTTACCTCAAATGATGTTCGGAAAATCGGCCCGTGCGTGAAGCACGCGAACGATCAAAATGTGATTGGCAACGATGGTGTAAAAGATCATGTGGGACTGGTTCGGAAAGCGCATCAGGCCCGGCCGAAGATCATCAGCCATCGAGCCAATACCCGGAAAGTCGGCAAGAACTTGAAACGTGCGCTCAAGCTTGGCGATGTATTTGATAACCTGATGCTCGCCGAACTTGGCGAGCGTATACCGAGCAATATCCGTGACGTCGCTGTCGGCTTCGTTTGAAAGCCTATAGCTTGGCATGGACGCGCTCGGCGAGCGTGGCATCGAGGATTTCGTCCAGCGATCGCGAACTGACTCCCGAGTTCAGCCCTTGGTCGACCGCTGCGCGCATGCGTGCTTGACGCTCGGCCGCCGGGAGTTTTTCCCAAATGGCCAGCTCAGCGTCCGTCATCACGGCCTTGGGCCGAAGCAGATCGCCTGGTGTTTCAGCGTTGTCTGTCATGAGACTTCGTTAGCACAATGTAGCGGTTGGCTCAACTCCGGCCACGGCCCCTGGCCCGAAGGTGCCATGCGGTTCGGGTGGTTCTTGAAGCAGCTCGGGAAAGAGTGGGCGAAGTAGAGAAGAGCCGCCTATTCCATTCAGCCACCAAAGCCGACGAGGCGTTTGGTTTCGGTGAGAATGGGGTTCGCCACGGCTGCGGCACGCTCGGCGCCGTTCTTCAGAATGCGGTCGATCTCGGCGGGGTCGGCGGAGAGGCGGCGCATTTCGGCATTGACGGGTGTGAGTTTGGCGACGGCGAGATCGGCCAGGGCTTTCTTGAAGGTTGAGAACTGACTGCCGCCGAACTCGGTGAGCACCTGGGGCTTGTTGGTATTCTGCAAGGCCGCGTAGATGCCGACGAGGTTGTCGGCTTCGGGGCGTCCGGCGAGGCCGGCTTCTTCGGAGGGGATGCCGTCGGC
>JANNEU010000096.1:0-23232 GCA_031379035.1 Hyphomicrobiaceae bacterium
GTCGAGAGCCCCGGCGGCTTACCGATGTTTGCAGGATCAGAGCGAGCACACTTATTTCTTGTGCATCTTCGCGGCTTTGATGACTTTCCGCTGGTCTTCCTGGCTCTTCTTGTAGGGCCGCAGAACGATCTTGCCGTTGATCGGCAGTGACTGCAGTTGAAGGCTGAAGCCTTGGCCGTCCGCATGCGGGGTAGCCTCACCTATGGCCAACCAAAAGTCGTGGTTTTCGCCATTTGACTTCGGCTTCCGCTTGGTGACCGCATACGCGTGATACGTGGGGCTGGGCATGGCAATACTCCCTATCGTGACACTTACGTGGGCATGCAAACGCATACCGTTGGTGATCCTATGGTGCCGTTGCGCCATAAGACCAATCACAAAAGCGGGACATTGAGTTTACGCCTTACGCTTGCCGCCAGCTCAATCCCCCCACGGCGGGCGTTGTTCGATGCGGCGTTCGACTTCGGCGCAGAGGGCCGGGCCACCGGGGCGGGCATCGGCCTGGACGCGGATAAGGCGGGCGGGTGGGGCGTGCGGTGCAGAGCGGAGATCGGCGATTTCGCGGAGCAGTTTCTGGCGGGTGGCGGTGGCGAAATCTTCGGCTGATTTGATGGGTATAGAGAAGGCGCTGTCGCCACCGATGACGCAGTCCCGGTAATAGAGATCGAGATCGGGTGCGTCCCATTGTGACCAATACTGCGTGGTGCGCACCATCACGGGCAGACCGTTGATGGTGATGCCGGCCGCGAGGATCGGCGGGCGCGTCGCCGACATCAGCGGGCCGGAGTTGTTGACGCCATCGCCGGACACATCAATGACCAAGCGCGGGCTGCGGAAATCGGTTGTTTGCATGAGCCCACGTGCGAACAGCAGGGCGGCTGAGATCGAGGTGCGCGAGCGACGGGTGTAAGGGTGGCCAAGCAGTTCGGTGGCGAAATCGTTGGCGCTTTCGGGGCTGTCGATGAGCCGCCACGGCATGAGTACCTGCTGGATGAGCGGGCCGGCCCACTCGAAGTACGTCACTGCAATGCGGCCGCGCTGGCCACTGGCGATGGCCTTTTGCACGAACGGATCGCGAAAGGCCTGCACGTAGCCCTCGCGCTGGAGGCGTTGCTCTTCGGGGTCCATGGACATGGAAATGTCGACAGCGAGGACGAGTTTCAGGTCGACGTCGGTTTGGGCGTGGGTGGGGGCTAGGTGCGCGGGAAGCAACACGAGGGTGAGAAGCGTTGCGCGGATGGCGACGGCACTGGAACGCATGGCGAGCGGGCTCCGGGGGGAGTGTCGGACGCCAGTGGACAGGGTTTTTGCTGCGGGGGCAAGATCGGGGGAGGATGCTGGCCATGCAGCGGACGGCGCTGGCTGGAACGCGCTGCGGGCGCCCGGATGAGCCGGACGCCCGTTGGATTTGCTTGGTGTTTTGCGCGGCGTTTAGCGGCGCGGCAGGTAGATGCGCTGGCAGGGGAAGATCAGGTTCGCATCGGCGATGACGCGACGGTTGGTTTTGTAGATCCGCGTGTATTCGTCGGAGTCGTTGTAGAACCGGTCAGCCACTTTCGAGAGCGTGTCGCCACGCTTGACCGTGTACCAGCCGGGCAGCGAGACGGTCTGTCCGGCAGCGCGGCAGGACTTGTCACGTGCACGACGGTCGCCGGCGGTGGTCGCCACTTTGGTGCCACCGCTCGGGGTTGCGGTCGTTGGGCCGGTGCCGGTTCCGCCTGCGGCGGGTTTGTCGGCCGCTGGCGGCGTTGCCGTTGGTGGCCGGGTGGTGGTGGGTGCCGCTGGTGCGGCGGCGGCGGCAGCCGTTTTTATGGCTGCATCGGCGCGGTTCACGGCGGCCTGCGCCTTGGCGCCTTCTGCGAGTGCCTTGGCCTCGGCCACCTTCTTCTGCTCTGGTGTCACAGCCGCAATCACCACTGCGGTGGCGGCGGCGAGGGCCGTTTGCGCGTCGATCGCTTTCTTGGATTCGGCGGCGACCTTGGTCTCGGCAAGCTTCTTGGCATCGGCCAAGCGGCGGGCAGCATCGGCGGCGCGCTGTGCGTCGTCGGCCTTCACTTTCTCAGCGGCCAACCTCAGCTCGGCAGCGCGCTTATCGTCGGCCGTGACTGCGGCGGCGATCTGGGCACGGGCTTCCTCGGCCGATTTCAGGATCGCTGTCTTAGCGTTGTCGGCGACGGTCTTGGTAGCGGCGGCAGCCTTGGCATCGGCGACGGCTTGCAGGGCCAGAGCCTGGATGCGCTTGGCGTCCGCGTCCGCTTTGTCCTGCACGGCTTTCAGATCTGCCATACGCTTGGCATCGGCGACGACCTTGTCAGCGGCGGCTTTGTCAGTGGCAACCTTATCAGCTGCTGCCTTGTCGGCGGCCGCTTTGTCGGTGGCGACCTTGGCATCAGCGAGGCGCTTGGCGTCGGCGACGGCTTTGTCAGCGGCCGTTTTGTCGGCAGCGGCTTTGTCGGCTGCCGCCTTTTCGGTGGCAACTTTGGCATCGGCGACGCGCTTGGCGTCAGCGATTGCTTTGTCAGCGGCGGCTTTGTCGGTGACGGCCTTGGCGTCGGCGACGCGCTTGGCCTCGACGGCGGCTTTTTCGGCCAGGGCCTTATCGGCGACGGCTTTGTCGGCCGCGGCCTTGTCCGTCACGGCTTTGGCGTCGGCGATGCGCTTGGCGTCGGCGACGGCCTTTTCCGCGGCGGTTTTATCGTTGGCAGCTTTGGCTTCGGCGAGTGCACGGTCAGAGGCTGACTTCGCCTCGGCGAGGCGCTGTGCATCAACGGCCGCTTTGTCGGCGGTGGCTTTGTCGGTGACGGCCTTGGCGTCTGCGGCGAGCTTTTCGGCTGCGGACTTGGCGTCGGCAATCGCCTTGTCGGTGACGCTCTTGTCGGCGGCGGCTTTGTCGGCCGCTGCTTTGTCGGTCACTGCTTTGGCGTCGGCAATTCGCTTAGCGTCGGCAATGGACTTCTCGGTCGCGGCCTTGTCGGTGGCTGCCTTGGCATCGGCCACCTTCTTGGCTTCCTCGGCCTTCTGGGCTTCGGCGCGGCGCGTCTCGGCGAGTTTGCGTTCTTCGTCGGTGCGCTTCTGGTCGGCAGCGACCTTGGCTTCGGTGGCGGCCTTGTCGGCGGTCGCTTTGGCAGCAAGATCGGCAACGGCTTTTTCGGCCGCGGCTTTTTCTTCGGCGGCTTTGCGGGCCAGTTCAGCGGCAGCCATTGTGGCGGCGGCACCGGCTGCTGCCGTCGCTGCTGGCGAGGCTGTGGTTGCGGTGCCGGCGGGCTCGCTCAGACGTTTCATGACGTCCTGGAACGAGCGCGAGGATTGCTCGATGACGCCCGAGACCGACGTGTCGCCGGCCTGAGCGGTGACGGTCGATGGTTGGGGCGCTGGTGCCGGTGCCGGCACGGTGGCTTTGGCGGCGGGTGTCGTGGCTGGCGGCGCGGTGGGCGCTGCCGGTGTGGGCACGGCTGCGGTTTTCGGCTGTGCCGGCGGGGTTGTTGCGGCCGGAGGCGCGGCGGGTGGCGTGACAGGTCCTTGGGCGACCGGCGGTACAACAGGCGGGCTCACCTTAGGTGCGGCTGGGGGCACAGTGCTTTTGGGGGCCGTGGTCTCACCAACGCCCGACATCCGTTCGATAACGCCCTGGAAATCCTTGTTGGCACCGTCCGTCAACTTGAAGAACCAATCGAACATGCCCTCTTCTACTACGCCCTTGGCGGCGGGGGCCGGCACGGATGGCCGTGGCGTGGTACCGCCAGCGGGGTTGGTTGTTGGGTTGGTTGCTGGCGGCGTTGCCTGAGCCATTTGGACGGGCAGCGGCGATGCATCGGTCATTGTGCGCGCGGCTTGTGGCGCTTGAGCGACCGCGCCAAACAGAGTCACCGAGCGGCCTTCGTAGCCCGCCGGTAGACCGATTTTAAGGTCATCGCCGGCCAGAACGCGGCCAGTGGACATGGATGTGCTGGTGACACCGATGCGGTGCACGCCGGCAGACATCGAGCGATCCAGTGTTGCCGCCCAATAGCCGGTCTCGTTGGCAGTCGTCCGTGCGGCGGTAACGCCGTCCAACTGGATTGTCACAACGGACGATGCTGTTGCGCGTCCCTCGACCACAGGCCGGCCTTCGTCATCGAAGCCGAACATCGTGTAGCGCGGTTGCGCATCGGCGCTCTCGCCGAGGCTGGCAAGCACGATGGTGTCAGCCGCACTGCGGCCAGAGTCCTGGCTGGACAGGGCGGTGCTCGACATGAGGCGCGACGGCAGCGAGGTGCCGTCAGCGGTGCCTTGCTTGGCGAGGGCCGGTGGCGACGAGGTGCCGACCGACAGCCCCACGGACAACCCAAGACCAACGCTCAAAACGTTAATTGTACGCGAACCAAGCATGAACAACCTGCCTCTAATCCAGCGCGTCCTGACATGCCCGGCGGGCAACATTTCAGGACAGCGCGCCTGACGCTCCAGATGGCGAACCTGCTGACGTAGCCTCTAAAAGCAATTGGTGGAAAATCGAGGACTTTCCTATTGTTGATAGAGCACGCTGCGGCAGGTCCGCATCTTGCTGCTCTCACATAATCAGAACATGGGCCGATCGCAAAGCCCGTACCGCCTCAGAAACCACCCTCGACGCGTAAGTGGTTAATCGGTAGAGAGGCACAACCAGGGGTGACGTGCTGCTTTTGAGGTGCCGGTTTTCCTCACGATAACGGATCGGGTGGGCCAGACTTCGCCCCTACAATCCAGTAGGCCCCACAATCCAGACGCTTGAAAGTTCTGAGGCTCTCGATGGCAGATAGTACTGTACGGCCGACGCCCTCGCCAGGGGCACCACCGCAGCCGTCGTCCCGTCTTTCCAACGTCTGCGTTTATTGCGGTTCCGGTGCGGGCAAAGACCCAATCTATATGCAGGCTGCCGATCAGCTCGGCCGCGACCTCGCGACACGCAAGATTGGTCTCGTCTACGGCGGCGGCAGCCTGGGCCTGATGGGCCAGGTGGCGCGCGGTGTGCTGGCGGGGGGTGGCCGGGTGACTGGTATCATTCCGCACTTCCTTTCCAACAAAGAGAAGATGCTCAACGAAGTCCAGGAGTTGATCCTGGTCGATGACATGCATCAGCGGAAGCGTTTGATGTTCGAGCGCTCCGACGCGTTCGTCGCCTTGCCGGGCGGCATCGGCACGTTGGAAGAGCTTGTCGAGCAGCTGACCTGGGCGCAACTTGGCCAGCATACCAAGCCCATCGTGCTGGCCAATATCGGCGGCTTCTGGCAGCCGTTTCTCAAGCTGCTCGGCCACATGCGCGACGAGGCTTTCATCCGGCAAGGATTTGAGGTGAAGTTTGTTGCTGTCGACAAGATAGAAGACGTCATTCCGGCGGCGATGGCTGTTGCCAGTACGGACCCTGCCGATGCCGCGACTGTCAAAAAGATCCTGGCGCAGTTTTAATCTCGCGCCGTCATAACCCTCGATATGGATCCGCTTTTGGTGGGTTCCGGCATTCGGCCGGCGCGAGGGCATGTTGGCGCACAGAACTCAGCACAAGCCATGGAGCCCCCACCATGTTTCCCCTTTCCAAGCTGCTGTCTCATTTGATCCAGGTCGGCACGCTGACCGTCACAGATGCGGCGGGTGGCACGCACATTTATGGTGGCACCGCGCCTGGGCCGACGGTGGCTATGAAGCTGACTGATGCGGCGCTTTATAAGTCACTGTTCTTCAGCCCCGAACTTGCGGCTGGTGAAGCCTACATGGACGGCACGCTCTCGTTCCCCGGCTCCAGCTTGCGCGCATTCCTCGATCTGTTCTCCATCAATCGCAACCGCGCCACCGTTACGCCGACGCCACTGCATCGCGCTATCGGTACGGTGTCCCGCTCGCTGAAGCGGTTCCAGCAGGCCAACCCGATTGGCAAAGCGCAGGAAAACATCGCGCATCACTACGATATCGGCAATGCGCTTTACCGATTGTTCCTCGATGAGGGGCTCTTCTATTCGTGTGCCTACTTTGAGAATGACGACGATACGCTTGAGGCGGCACAACGGGCCAAGTGCCGGCTGATTGCTGCGAAACTGGGCTTGAAACCGGGGCAGAAGATCCTCGATATCGGCAGTGGCTGGGGCGGGCTGGCGATCTATCTGGCGCAGATGGAAAGCGTCGAGGTCCTCGGCGTTACACTGTCGAAAGAGCAGCACGCGCTGGCTCAGCAACGGGCGCAAGCGGCTGGTGTGGCTGACCGGGTCAAATTCGAGTTGCGCGACTATCGCCAGCTGGATCGTCAGTTTGACCGTATCGTCTCCGTGGGGATGTTCGAGCACGTCGGCGTGCCGCGCTACAACGAGTTCTTCGAACATGTGAATAAGCTGATGCCGGACGAGGGGGTGATGCTGCTGCACTCCATCGGCCATATGAGCCCCCCGTCTACCGCCAGCCCGTGGATGCGCAAATACATATTCCCAGGTGCGTATTCGCCCGCGCTTTCGGAAGTGTTCCCCGCAGTTGAGCGCAACCGCTTGTGGGTGACGGACTGCGAATTCCTGCGTGTGCACTACGCGATGACCTTGAAGCACTGGCACGCACGGTTTGATCGCCACCGCGCTGAGATTGCGACGATGTATGACGAGCGCTTCTGCCGGATGTGGGAGTTCTATCTGATCAGCGCCGAGATGATGTTCCGAACCGGCGCGCAAGAGGTCTTTCATATGCAGCTGTCGCGCCGCCGGGATGCGAGCCCGATCCGGCGGGATTACATGGTGGACATGCAGCGCGCGTTGAAGCAGCGGGAAGCGGTGCGGTTGCCGAAGTTGGCCATGGCGGCTGAGTAGTCCTAGCGGGCGGTTGCTTTGACCCGTCACTCACACAACGTCATGGTCGCGTGCTCCGCACGACGCGGCCATGATGAAGAAAACGCAGGTCGGACCTTCTACGCGCTGACGATCAGCGGGTAGTCGAATGCGTCTTTGGCCTCGGTCAAGGCTGCACTGCCACCTGCCTGTGCTTCGATCAGCTTGCGGGCTACGTCGCGCGCAATTTCCAGCGTCTCGGCGATTGTGCGGCCCTGGGCGACAAGACCGGGTCCGTCACTGGAGGTCGCCAGATACACGCCCTCTGGCAACTTCTCGATGTGGATGTTGAGGATGTGTTCCATGGGCGGCCGCGGTTCTCGGGATTGCACGTGCGGACGACAATAGCAGAGCACGGCGAGGCGCGTCTAATGCGCCCGCCGTTCATGCGGTTGGCCGTCCTGTTGGCCGTCAATAAAGGCAGCAACAGAGTTGAGTTCGACGGGAGATGCGGAGCGGAGGACGATCGGGCATATTACTTTTCACGTGAGTTGATTGCCGGGGGATTGAGATGATTGTGGTGGGGATGTTTGCCTATGTCCTGATGCAGTTTGCGATCGGGGCGTGGGTGTCGCGGCGGATGGCGAGCGAGGCCGATTACATTCTGGCCGGGCGCTCACTGGGGCCAGTGCTGGTGGCATTCTCAGTGTTTGCGACGTGGTTCGGGGCGGAGGCGATCGTTGCCACCTCGGGTGAGGTTTATGAGAAGGGGCTGGCTGGCGCGGCGGTTGATCCGTTTGCCTATGCGGCGGCGTTGATTTTCTCCGGACTGGTGGTGGCGGGCGCGCTGTGGCGGCGCGGGCTGACGACGTTCGCTGATTTTTTTCGCGAGCGGTTTTCGCGGCAGGTGGAAGTGCTGTTGGTGCTTATCCTGTTGCCGGGTTCGCTCTTCTGGGCGGCGGCACAGATTCGCGCGTTCGGCACGGTGCTGGCGGTGGGCTCCGGGCAAAGCCTGGCGACGATGATCCTGTTGGCGGCGGTGCTGGTGGCGGCATACTCGGCGGTGGGCGGGTTGCTGGCGGATGCGGTGACGGACCTGGTGCAGGGCACGGTGGTGATCATCGGGCTGATCGTGCTGGCGGTGGCTTTGGCAGGCATGAGCGGTGGGGTCGGCGCGGTGCTGGAGGCCAATGGGCCGGAGCGGCTGTCGATGTGGGGTGGTTTGGAGGAGAGTTCACTGAAGCGGGTTGAGCAGATCGTGGTGGCGATAGCGGGCTCGGTGGTCGCGGTGGAGTTGATCTCGCGGTATCTCGGCGCGCGGTCGGCGGAGGTGGCGCGGCTGGGCACGGTGTCAGGCGGGTTGATGTATCTGGCCATGGGGTTCATTCCGATCTTTCTGGGGTTGGCGGCGGCGCAGCTGGCGCGCAGCAACCCCGCACTGAAGGCGCAGTTGGCGAGCCCAGAGCTGGTGGTGCCGGCGCTGGCGCAACTGGCGCTGCCGGCATGGGGGTATGTGCTGTTTTCGGGGGCGCTGGTGTCAGCGATTTTGTCGACGGTGCATGCGGCACTGCATGCGCCGGCGGCGCAGGTGTCGCACAACATCATCTCGCGGCTGCGTCCGGAGATGACGCCAGCGGAACGACTCAGGTCGGTGCGGTTGACGGTGCTGGTGTTGAGCGGGGTGGCGTTGGTGCTGGCGCTGACATCGGAGCGGATGAAGGATCTCGTCGAGATCGCGTCGGCGTTCGGCAGTGCGGGGGTGTTTGTGGCGGCGGCGTTCGGGCTGTTCTCGTCGTTCGGGGGCGCGCGGAGTGCGATGGCGGCGATTGTGACGGGCGGGGTAGTGTGGGCGCTCGGGCGGTTCGCGCTGGATTGGACGGCACCGTACATGACGGCGCTGGTGGCATCGACATTAGCGTACGGGGTTGTGGCGCAGGCGGAGCAGCGGGCGGGGGAGGGTGTGGGGATCATAGCAAAAGAATAGCACGTGGCAGTGACGGGGGGACGGCTAGGTAATTACCTAGGTGGGTCAAAGGCCCGTGGAATGGGGGTTTGGGGTGACGTCGCGTTTGGAGCGGATGCAGGAATGGCCAAAAAGGGCTGAAAACGTGTGAAAATTAGGGATGTTTCGGGGTAAATCCCCGCCGTTGGTGCGTTCGCGCGGGGTGGTCGGCGCGAATTCTCGGAAAATAATTTTTGAGGCGGGCAGACGGTGACCGCCGGATCGCTCGGAGCGACGGGTGTGGCGTTACCCCGCAAGGGGACTTCCAAGTGGTCGCGCTGCTGGAACGCAGCTCACCCCACGTACAGGGGCCACTTAGTGTTACTTGCCGGCGATGCCACTTCTATTTTCCGGCGATGCCGGTTGCCAGTGTGAATTCGTCGGCGCGGGCCCGGTAGGTGAGGCCTTTGCGCAGGGCCCACGTGCGGACGGGGTGGTGGATCGGGATGATCGCGCCTTCGGTGATGGCCAGGACGCTGGCCTGGGCGAGGAGTTCGGCGCGGGCCTTGGGGTCCATGGCGGCCTTCGCGGCATCAATCAACGTATCGACATCGGCATTGGAGAAGCGGCCGCGGTTGGCCGCGCCCGCGCCCGTGGCGGCATTGGTGGTGTGGACGAGGGCGTTGAGGCTGTCGGAGACTTCGCCAGTGTCGGTGCTGCGGCCGGCGAGGATGATGGAGAACTCGGGGCGGCCTTTGTCGCCGGAGGAGGCGCGGGCGAAGAACTCGGCGGCGGGAAGCGAGACGAGCGTGGTCTCGATGCCGATGCGCTGGAGCATCTGGGCGATGGCTTCGGCGATGCGGACATCGTTGGTGTAGCGGCCGATGGTGCCGTGGAGCGTGAGTTTGAAGCCCTGAGCCAAGCCAGCTTCGGCGAGCAGTTTCTTGGCTCCTTCGGGATCGTAGGCGGTCGGTTTCAGGGCGGATGCGGTGCCGCTGAAGCCATCGGCTAAGAACTGGCTGGCGGGGATTGCGGCGCCGCCCATGACGCGAGCGACGATGGCGTCGCGATTGATGGCTTTGGAGAGGGCGAGACGGACGCGTTTGTCACGCAGTGGGTTGGGGATGGCTGTGCCGTCGCGGGCGGTGATGTGCGGTGTTGTCTCGCGGAACTGGTCGAGGTGGAGGTAGATGACGCGCTGCGTCACGGACTGGATGAGTTCCACTTTGGGGTCGCCCTTGAGGCGAGAGATATCAGCGGTGGGGACATCCTCGATGCCATCGACGTCGCCGGCGGCGAGAGCCGCAACGCGTTGCATGCCGTCCGATATGGGCTGGAGGAAAACGCGCTCCCACTGCGGCTTCTCGCCCCAATAGTTGTCGTTGCGGGCGAGGACAAGCTGGGTGCCCGGTGTGAACTCGAGCAGTTTGAAGGGGCCGGTGCCGATGGCTGCGGCGCCGGTGTTGAAGTCCTCGGTTTTGACGGTGCGGGTTTTGGCGCGCGGCACCAGCATGATGCGCGCGACCTGATGCAGCATGAGGGGATCGGCGGCGGGTGTGGTGATTTCGACGGTCAGATCGTCGACTTTGCGGATGGCCTTGCCTTTGATGGCGGAGGCGAAGCTCGAAGGGCTGCCAGGAATGTCGGCGGCGCGGCCGAAGGTGAAAACGACGTCATCGGCGGTGAAGGGCCGGCCGTCGTGCCAGAGGACACCGGCGCGCAACTTGAAGACCCAGGTGAGATCGTCGGTGCGGGACCAACTTTCAGCGAGGCCAGCGGTTAACTCGCCCTTGTCGTTGACCTGGATCAGCCGCTCGTAGATGTGGGAGAGCGCGCTGTCGTTGGGGGTGAAGTTGTGGAAGTGCGGGTCGAGGGTGGTCGGCTCGGCCATCAGACCCAGGCGCAGATCGCGTTCGCTCGCGGCGGCCGCGATGGGGACGGTGACCGTGGCCATAACGGTGGCAACCGACAGCAACGCGCCGAGCCCGACGCCCCGCACCCACTTTGGCCACTGCCTACCGCCGCCCATGCCTGCCATGCTGGCGCTCCCGGCGCTCGTCTGTTCTGATCCGCTCTGGGGGCAGAGTAACACAGAGTTGACGGCAAGAGCATGATCAGAATTGGCCAGCTGAGTGACCCACGCTCTACCAACGGCGGCGAGGGCCAGTATCGATGTGGAAGAGGCCGCCGCCGTAGTGCTTGAGGCCACCGACACCACCGTTAGAAGCGAGATAGGCGTAGACGGCACCAGTGCTGCCGCGGACGCGGAAATCAACGGCTTGGCTGGTCAGGTGGTAGCTTTGTCCAGCGCCACCGGCAACACGGTTCTGGGTGCGGCCACGACACGTGGAGGTGACGGTGACCGGGCCAAAGTTGCCAACGAGATCGGCCAGTACGCCGCGCAGGGCACTAGGAACACAACTGGCTGAGGCCTGCCAGGTGATCCCGCCGCCGGTCAGGCTGGCGGAGGACGGTTCAGAGGACCCCTGGACCGGACGCTCGCGCGGGGGGCGCGCGGTGGCGGTGCGGGTGGGCCGGTTGCTGCGGCTTGAGCGTTGGCCGGCGGACGTAGCGGTAGAGTTTGAAGACCCTTTGGATGCTGAGATGATCTGGTTGAACCAAGCCCCGTCGTCAGCACTGGCTGGGCTGATGCTGGCGATTGCGATGATGACGGCAGCGAACGCGACCCAACGGTCACCACGGCACGCCAGGGTGCCAAAGACAGTACGAAACATGGGATGGCCTTGGTTAGGGCGGGACAGCGGGCCAGGCAAGGGCACGCCGGCAGGTGGTGCTGCGCCGCAATAGATTTCTCAGGCCGCAGAAATCACGTCAGAGCCAATACGGCACGATTTACCGTTCGGTAAGCTTAACGCAGAACCGCCGGGCTTTGAGACCCGGCGGTACCGATCAACCGAAAGTCTGTGCTGGGATGACTTACCAACTGCGGCGATCGCCGGTGTCGATGTGGAACAATCCGCCGCCGTAGTGCTTGAGGCCACCCACGCTGCCATTGCTGCGCAGCGATGCATAGGCCGCCGATGCGTTGGCGTGGATGCGGAAGTCGACCGCATCGCCGCCAAGATGGAGCGACCGTGGTGCGCCGCCAACGCGGGCGTTGTGCGACTTGCTGCGGCAAGTGGAGTTGACGGTGACGGGACCGAAGTTGGAGGCCAACGAAGCGATCACGTTGCGCAGGGTGCCGTTCAAGCAACCCCGGTCGGCGGTCCAGCTGACTGACCCGCCCGCCAGGCTGCGACGAGGACGCTCGACCGGATCAGCATCGGACTTGGTGGTGCCGAGGCTGGCGGTGCGGGTTCGGCGCGTCTGGGGCCGATCTTCCTGCGCGGTCGTTGATGTGCTGCGCTTGGTCCGCTGCGGGCTGGCGGAAACGTCCACATCGGTTGCACCCAAAGAGGCTACGCGCACGCTGGCGCGGGCCACCTGCTTTTCTGCGGACTTGGCGTCTTCGATAATTTGAATGGCCCAATTGTCGGCGGCACCGGCAGGGCTGGCGGCTGGGGCCATGCTGATGGCCCCGAAGGCGGCGACTGCCACCACTTGAACAAAACGTACCATAATCGAACTCCCGTCTGCCGATCCCGCCCCGCGATTGCGTCTGGCGGCCTCAAAACTTCGGCGTTGTTAACCTTTACGACGGGGGCTCCCTACAGCGGTTGTGACCGGAAGGGGACCACCTTCCGAGGACTTGGTTAATGCCAAAACGACCAAAATGGCTCAGGCGGGCACCATCAAACGAGCCGGCAGCCGGATCCGGAAGTGTGCGCCTGATCGCGCTGCTTGGGGGAGGCAGTGGATGGTGCCGCCATGGGCGGCGATGATTTCGCGCGCGATGACGAGGCCCAGGCCGGTCCCGCCGCGGCGGGTCGAGCCGTAGAACGGTTCGAACAGATGGGCCCGTGCCTGAGGCGATAAACCTGGGCCGCTGTCAGTGATATCGATGACCACGTCGGGAAGGTCTTGGTTCAGGTCTTGGCTTGCAGACACGCTGACAAAAGTAGGCGCACCCGCCGGCAGGGCGGCCAGAACCTCAGTCGCGTTGCGGACGATATTGGAGATGACGCGGTAGAGCTGATCGGGATCGGCGTCGACGATTAACTGTGGTGCGACCGCCATGCGCCAGTCGATTGGTCCGCCGGAGGCCAAGCCTAAACCTTCCCCGACGTCCGCTACCAGTTGCATCAGCGGCACCATTTCCCGGCGTGGCGGTGGCTCTGCGGCGCGGCCGAACTGCAAGGTTTCGTTGCAAAAGCGGATGGCGCGATCGAGGGAGGCGATGAGCTTGGGGGCGAAACGCTGGACTTGCGGATCGGGCAAGCTGGTGAGGCGGTCAGAGAGCAGCTGCGCGTTGGCGAGCAGGTTGCGGAGGTCGTGGTTGATTTTGCTGACGGCCAGACCCAGCGCTGCCAGCCGGTTCTTCTGCGCCAGGGTTTGATGCAGGTCGGTCTGCATGCGGGCGAGTTCGCGCTCGGCGGTGCCAACTTCATCGGTGCGTGTCGAGGGCTGGATGATGCGCTGTGCGTCCTCGGGGTTGGCGCTGAAGCGCATCATGGCGCTGGTGAGATGCATCATGGGGGCAACAAGCAGACGATTCATGGTGAAGTAGACGGCGCTGGCGGTCAGCAGCGAGATAATGATCGAGAGTACGGCCACGTTGATGGCGTGCTGGACCATGGCTTGCCGGAGTGGCTTCACCGGCATGACGATTTCAATCATGTCGCCGGCACCCATGCCGGGCTCGCCGATCACGCGGACATAGGACCGCTCGTCGGTAACGAAAACGACCAGCGCCTCCTTGATCAACTGGACGAGATGGGCGGGCGAGCTGCGAATACTGGTGGTGCGACCGGCACCGCGCAGGTCGAACGTCATCTCGACCGGCGTGTCCATCGCCTCGCTTAAAATAAGGCGGCGCTGGTCTTTCCGCTTCAAGGCGACCTGCTTGACCTCAGCGGAGCGCAAAAGTTCATCGCGTAGCATTTCGGGCAGGCCGCCGTCAGGAGCCGCTTCGGCAACGAGGGCGGCCACCTGTGCGAGGTTGAGGCGGTCGATCAGCCAGTTGAGACGGAAGAAGGCGATCGAGGGCACGAAGATGAGGACTTCGGCCAGCATGACAAACAGCACGGTGTACAGCAGGAGTTTCGACGACAAGCTGCCAGACCAGCGCTTGGCGGGCGGCGTGTCTACAATGTCCGGACGTGTTTCAGAGTTGTGTAGCAAGACAGTCCTGCGCGCGTTTCATCCCGCTCCGGCAGCCCCCAAACGGGCCGTTACCCGAAGCGACGGAGTACAGCCAACAGGCCACGAACCATGCCATCTTTCGCCTTGGCCGCCAACGAGGTGACCGCGGCGCGCTTGGAAATCTCGCCGAGGGTTGGATAGGGGGCAATCCAGCCGGTCATGGCGCTTATTTTGAGGCGCTGCGCTATAGCGAGGGACCAAATGTGGATCAACTCGCCGGCGTGGGCACCAACGATGCCAGCGCCAAGAATGCGGCCGCGGGGGTCGCAGACGACTTTGATGAGGCCATCGGTTTCGCGTTCGGCTTGGGCACGGTCGTTGTCGTGGAAGGGCCAGCGATAGATCGTCGGCACGATGCCGCGCGCCTTGGCCTGCGCTTCTGTCAGGCCGACTTGGGCAATCTCGGGGTCGGTGAAGGTGACCCACGGCACCTGGTCGCGATTGACCTTAGCGGGCACGCGGAACAGGGCGCGGCGGATGACAATGCCGGCATGGTAGTTGGCCATGTGGGTAAACTGGAGATCGCCGATGACGTCGCCGATGGCGAAGACGCGGGGGTTGGAGGTGAGCAGGCTGTCGTTGACGGTGATCGCCCCCTTGGCGGTTTTGATGTTGGCGGCGTCGAGGCCGAGGCCGGCGATGGTGGGGCGGCGGCCGGTGGCGACGAGAAGGTGGGTCGCGGTGATGGTCGTGCGGGTGCCGCTCAAGCTGATGGTGATTTCGATGATGCCGGGCCTACCGCCGATGCGCTCGACGTTAACGCCTTCGTGGATGTCGATGCCTTCGGCGCGGAGGGCTTTGAGGGTGACGGCCGTCAGTTCCGGATCGTCCTTACTCAAAGCGCGGCCACTTTGGAGAACGGTGACGCGCGCGCCGAGGCGGCGATGGGCCTGCGCCATTTCCATACCGATAGGGCCGCCGCCGATGATCGCCAGATGGCCGATAGAGATTTGATTATCAAAGAGATTTTCGTTGGTGAAATAGGTGACAGTGTCGAGGCCGGGGATCGACGGGACGGCCGGAGTGGAACCGGTGGCGATGACGAAGCGGCGGGCTTTGATGCGGACACCGCCGGCCTCGACGGTCGATGAATCAACGAAGTGTCCGGCGGCTTGGATGACCTGGACACCGAGGCCAGTGAAGCGCTCGACTGAGTCGTAAGGCGCAATGGCGGCGATGACGCCATGAACGTGATCATGGACTTTTTTGGCATCGATCACTGGATCGTGGGTTGCGATGCCGAAGGGCGCACTGGTGCGCATGTTATGGGCACGGCGCGCGGCGGCGATGAGCGCCTTGGATGGCACGCAGCCGGTGTTGAGGCAATCGCCGCCCATTTCGGCTTTTTCGATGAGGACGACCGAGACTCCCAAAGATGCGGCGGCGGCGGCGACAGATAGTCCGCCCGAGCCGGCACCGATGACGCAAATGTCTGGTGTCAGGAGCTTTATTCCTGCGGCTAGATCGCTCGGTCTCGGTACCACTTGCTCAAGCGTTTGCGCGACCATGGCGGCGTCTCCATGATTTGAGGACAACCGGGATCAAGGCCAACAGGCCGAGCAAGACAAAGGCGATTTTGACTTCGTGAGTGATCAAGTTGTGGAGCTCAATCTGCAAGGGGCAGGCGGCGGTGGGGGTGATCGTGCGGCAAGTGGCTTGGGCGATCTTGGCACCATCGACAACGCTATCGAGACCGGCGCCGATGGAAGCGAAGGCCAGCGTGCCCGGTAGAATGCCAAAGAAGGTGCCGATCAGGTAGGTACGGAAGGGGATGCCGACCAGGGCGGGAACGATGTTGACGACAAAGAAGGGGAAAGCCGGAACGAGGCGCAGGAAGAGCAGATAGCTCAAGGCGTTCTCGCGGAAGCCGGCTTGTAAGCGGGCGACGGCCGGGCCTGCCTTCTTGGCCAGTGTTTCGCCGAACGCGGACCGGGCGATGGTAAAGACAACGGACGCTCCGATGGTGGCGGCGACCACGGCAGCGAGGCCACCGGCGAGCCAGCCGAACATCAAGCCTCCGGCCAGGGTGCAGACCGATGCGCCGGGCAAGGACAGCGATACCAGAGTTCCGTAGGTTGCAATGAATGCGGTGAGGGCAAAGACTGGGCGGGCGTCGATGACAGATTTGAAGCGGTCACGGGCGTCGATGACAGCTTCCAGGGACAGGAGTTTGTGGGCACCGGTCAGGTAGACGGCCAGCATCAAGATCGTCAGTAGGAGGAGCGGCAACCAGCGGCGCAGGTGGGCTGCCAGCCCGGAGGCGGCTTTGTCCGGCGTCGTCTCTGGTGCGGGCATGGTCGGCGCTCCCCAGCCTTATGGCCTGCCTGTGGGTCGGGACCTTAGCCCATGTTCTCCTGACGATGTGTGCACGAACGTGTGTGCTCGCCGGAACGTGTAGAGGCGTGATTGGTGTCAGACTCATGGGCCTGGGGCCTGACCCTTGCTCAACTCAAACCTTGTCACCTTTTTCGAGGTTGGCCTTGAGGGCCATGAGGGCTGCGAAGGGGCTGTCGGGATCGGGGCCCTTGGTCTTGGTTGGTGGGGCAGCGCGGAACGTCTGCGGCGGGCGGCCGCCGCCATCGCGATTGTCGCGGCGCGGCCCGCGATCGCCATCACGCCGCCAGGGTTTGTCGCCGTCGCGACGGGCACTATTGTCGCCCTCGCGACGGGGTGGGCCGTTACCGTCGCGAGACGGCGGCTTGCCGCCTTCGGTCCGGGGTTTGCCATCGCCGAATTTACGCTCGCCTTCGGGGCGGGCCCCTTCAGGACGCGGGCCGCGGTTGCGATCGCGGTTCCATGGTCTGTCGCCGGCGGGGCGCGGTGCGGTGCCGTCGGCCACGGGAGATGGCGTGGCCGGCGTTCCGTCAGCGTTAAGAGCAGCGGTTGGCGCAGCCCCATCGCGGCGCGGTCCACGGTGGCGGTTGCGCCCTTCGCCTCTATTTTCAGGACCTCTGTTTTCGGTCCGGTTGTCTGGACGATTGCCGCGATTGCCTTCACGGCCGCCTTCTGGCCGAGGTTCGCGAGCCGGTGCATCGCCATAGCGGCGACGGGGGCGCCAGACCTCGATCATGGGGATTTCGGATGGTGGCAAAGCGGCCTGCGCTTCGAGCTGGGCTGCGTGCAGGGCCGCGGCGGCCGCCTCGACAGCTTCTGGCTCGGGGTCTGGCAGCATCAGCACGACCGGAGCTTCGGCTGTCAGGCGGACGGGCTGCGGCTTCGGTGTTGGTGCGGGACGGTTTTCGGAGCGGAAGCCCAGCGCACGCAGGACGTTGCCAAGCTCCAGCTGCGAGCAGCCGAGGATCGACATCATGTCGGGTGTCACGATGAACGCACCGTTGCCGGTCGAGCCCTTGGGCGGATTGGCGGAGGGATTGGACTCTGGCATGCGCCAGGCGATCAAGGGCCGGATCTGGTCGGCCAAACGCTCCAGCATATCGATGCGAACGGCGCGCGGGCCGCACGGGTGGAAACCGAGCGTGCGATAGTAGGCATCCGGCACGAGCGGGTCGGCGGGGATCGACGTGAGGCCGGGCTTGGGTGGCGTATCGAGCAGGGCTGGCGGCATATTCGCGGCAGCGCCATGTTTCAAGTTCCACAGCATCAGCGCGGTTTCGGATGACGCCGGCTTCAACTGCAGGGGCAAGAAGATGTTAAAGGCACCGAAGCGAACGCCATATTTGCGCAGCTGGGCGCGGGATGGCTGATCGAGCGCCTTCATCTCATCGTTGATAGTTTCGCGGCGGACGACTCCGAAGTTCTCGACCATGCGGAAGGCGATGCCACGCGCCAGGCCGGTCACATCCTCGGCCTTTGCAAGATCGACCAGCGGTTTCAGGCGTTCGCCAATGGTTTCGGTGGTCCAGGTGTTAAGCCGTTCAAGCACCCGCTCTTTGTCGCCGGCGGAGAGCTGCTCATCAGCGAGCAGCGTCACGAGCGGTTTCAGGGGATCGTCGCCGGCGGAGAGGGTGGCGATGACATCGCCGCGCCAAGAGATCTCACCCTTGCGATTGAGTTTGAGCGCGTCGGCTTTGACCGAGGCGACGCGGCGGGCGCGCATGCCAAGTTCTTTGCTGAGCACGTGGGCGGCGGCTGAGCGGGTGGCTTTGCCCTGCAGGTCTTCGGATTGGGTTTCGGGAATGAAGGTGAAGCCCTTCAAACGGCCAACGACGTGGTTTTCAACCTTGATCGTACCGTCTTCGGCGATCTCAGCGCTCATTTCATCTTTATCGCGCAGGCCTTTGACGAGCGCGCTGGTGCGGCGATCAACGAAGCGCTCGGTCAGGCAAACGTGTAACGCATCGGACAGCTTATCTTCGACTTCGCGGGTGCGAGCCTGCCACTCGGCAGGGTTGGCGAGCCAATCAGCACGGTTAGAGACGAACGTCCACGTGCGGATGTGGGCGAGGCGCGTTGAGAGCGTGTCGATATCACCGTCGGTGCGGTCAGCCTGTGCCACTTGCTCCTGGAACCAGTCTTCGGGGATGCGGCCGGAGGGGCTGCGGAGGGCCTTGTAGAGTGTGCCGACAAGTTCAGCGTGGTTCTGGCTGGAAATCTTGCGATAGTCGGGGACCTGACAAGTGTCCCAGAGCTGGATGACGGCTTCGCGATTGGAGGCCAGGCGGGCGATGTCTGGATCGTTGGCCATCGCTTCGAGGGCGACAACGTCATCGGACTCGCGCACGCGCTGGAGGCGGGTTTCGCGCGGTAGGCGGCGCAAGCTGGCGCGCAGGGCTTCAAGCGAGTTGAAATCAAGATCGCGGGCACGCCATTGCAGCGTTTTGATGCTGTCGAAGTTGTGATTCTCAAGGCGCTCGATCAGGTCCGGTGTGAACGCTTCGACGCCGTTGGTGACGCCAAAGGTGCCGTCGTTCATGTGGCGACCAGCGCGGCCGGCGACCTGGGCTAGCTCGGCGGGGGTCAGCTCGCGGACGTTCTGGCCATCGAATTTGCGGGTGGCGGCGAGCGCAACGTGATCGACGTTGAGGTTGAGCCCCATGCCGATGGCATCAGTGGCAACCAGGAAATCCACATCGCCGGATTGGAACAGCTCAACCTGGGCATTGCGGGTGCGCGGGCTTAGGGCACCGATGACGACCGCTGCGCCGCCGCGCTGACGGCGCAGGACTTCGGCGAGTTCGTAGACTTCGGCGGCTGAGAACGTGACAACTGCCGTCCGGGGCGGCAGGCGGGTGAGCTTCTTTTCGCCAGAGTACGTAAGCCGCGACAAGCGAGGGCGCGAAATGAAGTTGGCACCAGGAATGAGATCGTCGATGGCGTCGCGCATGGTGCCGGCGCCGAGCATGAGGGTCTCGTACTTGCCACGGGCATTCAGCAGCCGGTCTGTGAAAACGTGGCCGCGATCCGGATCGGCAGCGAGCTGGATCTCATCGATCGCCAGGAAATCGACGTCGATGGTCAGTGGCATGGCCTCGACGGTGCACACCCAATAGCGGGCATTATCGGGCTTGATTTTTTCTTCGCCGGTGATGAGTGCAACGTTGGCCACACCGGCCTTCGCAACGACACGATCATAGACCTCGCGGGCCAGCAGCCGCAGCGGCAGACCGATCATCCCGGTGTTGTGGCCGAGCATGCGCTCGATGGCCAAATGCGTCTTGCCGGTATTGGTCGGGCCAAGCACCGCGGTCACGTTGCGGATACGGGTCGCGATGTCGATGCTCATGGATATGTCTCGGTCTGCGCCCCAGGGTGAGCGCGGGCAGAGCCATCGCATCGGGGACGGCGAAGATCAAGCGGTTGCATGCACCTAACAAGCAGTCTGCATGCGCACGGCAACTGTCACACTGTCAGTCACAAAGGCCGGTCACAAAGGCTGGCGCTGTTGGTGGCCTGAGCCAACCCAAATGCCAGTTGCGCAACCGGTCACCGGTCGTGCGCTTGTATTCTCACGTGGTCGTCTTCGGATGGGACTGGACACTCGACCTCCGCCCTGACGCTCAATCGTTGACGAGGGCGATTTGCTGACGGCTGTTGGTTGTGATGTTGACGCGACGGGCTACGAGGGTGGCGGAACCCGCCATCGTTGGGATTGTCACCTGATGGGGGATAAAAATGTTGGTCCCCGCCATCGGGCGGAGAATAATTTCTATGTCATTGCTTTGTGACATATATTTCGTGCTGTCATCAGCCTTATGACCGGCGATCGGCACGTAACGCACGCGGCAGACATAGCCCACGCCAGAGGCACCGCCGCGATCATTGATCTGGACCTGTCCTTTGGCTGACAACACGAGATCGAAGCGTTGGTGACCGTCATAGATGGGGACGCGGCGCCCGCAGGGATTGCCCACCGCGCCACGCGAAATCGCCAGGACAGCAGAGAGCGGGTCGAGCACACCTTTGAGGTGTTGGGTTTGGACAGGGACCACACCTTCCTTACTCTTGGGCGGTGGCGTGTGGAGCACCTGGGTAACGGTGTCGTCGGTAAACGCCATCTGGGTCGAACCCGTCTTGGATTGCGCCTGATATTCGAACCCGAACGCCTGCGGTTTGGCCGTTTCGCCGGCAATTTTGCCACTGGCATGAGTGACGCCGGTCCAACTCAAGGCACCGAGCAACAACGATAATTTGGCGTTGCTAGCAAGCTTGTATGACTGACCTTCCTGCGAGGACTGGAACTGGTAGCTGCCGACGTTGATGCCGTTGAAGTTCACGTCATAAGACGCTTGGACGCTGGCAGGCCAGCCATCAGCGGCACGGGCTTTGGTGGGGGAAGCGAGGGCAACTGCGCCCGTCAGCAACACTGCTGCTCGTGCCAAACGCATGGCTGGACGCACAACTGGAACAAACGGCATCAGGGGTCTTCCTACGCTACTCGAGCCTACGCACCGTGTTGCAAGACCATCCACGTTCGGTCGGATCGAACGTCAGGGCCGAAGCTGCAGTCAGGTCGCCAGATCAGCGGCTACTGGTGCTTTGCGTCCACAGTTTGTTGGAGGCTAGGCTAGGTTGGTAAACAAAGTCCTGAACGATGGTCCGAAATCTGCCGATTGGCTGTCATACTGCAGCGGCAATGATATCGCAGGAAAGCGGTAGGCGAGGCGGGCATGCCACGCTATATGTGCCCACTGTCAGGGGGTGCTTCGTGCGCTGCCCTTGGTTTGTTCCACTCTCGATCCTTCGGTTCGATCAAGCTTTCTACGTTCAAGAACTTCCTGGAAAAGGTCGACATCATGGCAAGTCCTGCGGTTCCGATTATTCAACACGCGCATCCGATCAAGCGATTAGAGGCGTTCGCCAGCATCGGCTTGGCTGTGTCGCTCGCGATTGGTGCTGGCATCTTCTTCTTCAAGTTCGGGGCTTGGGAGCCCGCGACCAACGTCTGGTACTATCTCTTGGCTTGGCTGGTTCTTGGGTATCTGGCGGCGCAGTTAATCGCGCTGCTATCGACGGCCATTGATTCGCGAACGATCGGATTTGGCGACTCGGTCTGTTCGATCCTGCCGGCCATTGTCGGCGCGATCGTCGGCGTCGAAGCCCTGCAAGGGATCATCAAGCTTTCGACATTTTCGCAGAACGCGTTGCTGCTGATGATCTGCACGAGCGCGCTGGAAGCGCTGATCACGCTATGGGTCCGGTTCACAGTCAACCGCAAGACCGTCTCGTTCGACACTGGAACCTGAACTTGAGCACTCGGTCATTTCACTCTCGGTCCCGGCATTGTCCGGGGCCGATTGCGTCAACCGTCTTCAGATGCCGGTGACTTGTCTTTTGGGGCACCGTCGCGGGTCACGGCGGCGTCCGTGTCGTGCAGCATTTTGATGATCGTGGCGGCTGTTTCTTCGATGGAACGGCGCGTGACATCGATGATGGGCCACCCGTGCTTGGCAAAAAGCTTGCGCGAGTAGGCGATCTCGTTGGCGATTTGCGTGCGGTCCACATAGTCCGTCAGATCGCGGTCGGAGAGCAACTGCACCCGGTTGCGGCGAATCTCGGCAATCCGCTCGGGGCTGGCGACGAGGCCGACAACAAAGGCGCTGTGCGGCTGCGCAAGTGTGCTCGGCGGGTCGATTCCGGGAACCAAGGGCAGGTTCGTTGTCTTGTAGCCCTTCTGGGCCAGATAAATGCTGGTCGGCGTCTTTGACGTGCGCGAAATTCCAAGCAAAATGATATCGGCTTGATTGAGATCGGCCGGCAACCGTCCGTCGTCGTGGTTCATGGTGAAATTGAGCGCATCGATGCGGCGGAAATAGTCGGCGTCGACCACGTGCTGGCCGGCGACAATAGGGGTCTGTGGGGCGCCCAGGTAGCTTTCAAAGACTTTCATGATCGGTAGCAGTACGTGCAAGCATGGCACTTTGACCTGCCGGCAATGGCGCTCGATCTCAGCGCTCAATTCAGGATTGACGATCGTATAGAGGACGATACCCGGCGCTTGCTCGATCTCGGTCAGGACTCGTGCAAGCTGACGTTTGGTGCGGATTAAGGGATGGACGTGCTCGATCGGCCGGACATCGGCGTATTGTACCGATGCTGCCTTGGCGATGGTGGTGAGCGTTTCGCCGGTTGAATCGGAGATGAGATGCAGGTGGAAGTAGGCCGGAAGGGTGTTGGTCATCTGTGGACAAAAGCCTCGGTTATCCAGAGGGTGCGGTCAGGCCGCTGAGGTGCTGTGGACGATACGCCTATTATCCACAAATCTGTCCACACTCGACGAAGTGGGGATAGGATGGCAACGTGATCAGGAAGACTTATGCCGTCGACATCTCATGCAGCGGTGATTCAGAGAATATCCCCAAGTTATGCCTCCGATCTCGCTGCTTGGGTCACATGTAAAGCTCTGACTCCAAAACCGAATTTTCGATAGGTGACAGTGCGGCCAAAATGTCTAGATGTCGTGGCGTGATCGCTGGCAGTTGATCAAGCTGTGCATTGATGAGGGAGAAACTGCAATCCCCGCAATCCACGGACTAAGAGTCATAGAAGTAACAATCAGAAATATGGTTCTATTTAAAGAAGGACACACAGTGACGGCATCGACGGAGACCAGCGGCAACCGAGCGGGGCAGGGCAAAAGGGCTCGGCGTATGTTGGCGGTCTTTGATGGTCATGCACTAACGCCACCACCGGTGTGGTTGATGCGGCAGGCTGGCCGATATCTGCCGGAGTACAAAGCGACACGCGCGAAGGCTGGCGGTTTTCTAGACCTCTGCTACTCGCCGGCGATGGCGGCCGAGGTGACGCTCCAGCCGATACGCCGTTATGGGTTTGATGCGTCGATCCTGTTCTCTGACATCCTGGTGGTTCCTG
>JANNEU010000422.1:0-2834 GCA_031379035.1 Hyphomicrobiaceae bacterium
CGTGCGCCCTTACGCATCAGGAGAGGCTCCAAGCAGCCCCGGTGGGAGCCAAGGTGGCAGCTCTGGCTATGGTGCCACCGGCGCAGGCAGCGCCCCCGGCTATGGCGCTCAAAGCCCGGTTCAGCAAGGCCCCGTTCAGCAAGACAACGCGCGCCAAGGCAACGACGCCTATCGCCCGTCGCAAGCGCCCGCGTCCGCCCAATCGGCGCAAAGTGGTTATGGCCAAAGCCCCAGCTATGGCCAGTCCCCAGGCTACGGCAGCCAAGGGGCTAATTCGCAAGGTTACGGTCAACAGCCGGGCTCGGGACAAGGCTACAGCCAAGGATCCGGTCAAGGATCGGGCCAACGACCCGGCCAGAGTTACGGACAACCCTATAGCCCGCCACCCGACGATGCCCGGGACCGCGGCCCAGACGACGACACCTATCGTCGCCCTGGCCCACGCGTTGATGACCGCGCCGACGAAACGTATTCGTCCAACGAGATCATGGGTGCCGGACACAAGTTCTTCGGGTCCGTAAGCCAAGGCTTGGCGAGCGTTGTTGAGAACGCCTTCAAGCGTCAGGGCCGTCCCAACGGCTACATTCTTGGCGAGGAAGCCGGCGGAGCATTCGTAGCTGGGCTACGCTATGGCGAAGGCGTGCTCTACACGCGCGACGCCGGCACCCATCGCGTCTACTGGCAGGGTCCGTCACTGGGCTGGGACATCGGTGGTGCCGGATCAAAAACGATGGTCCTGGTTTATAATCTGCGCGGTCCGGACGAAATCTACGAACGCTTCGGCGGCATCGACGGGTCGGCCTACTTCGTCGGCGGTGTCGGCATGACGGTCCTCACGCGCGATCACATTACGCTGGCTCCCATCCGCACCGGCGTTGGCCTCAGGCTGGGTGCCAACGTCGGGTATCTTAAATTCACCTCTAAACCGACCTGGAACCCATTCTGACCTGCCACACCCTCTGCAAGCCGGCTGCTTTGCTATCCACCGCGACCAATTGTTCTATCGATTAGACGGGGATGAGAGCGACTTTGTGCGTGCCGCCATCTGCCGGCAGGTGTAAACTGCCAAGGGTGCGCTTGTCGCATGTGAGGTCATGGACTACGGCCCGAGCGCCGGACAGGCGCGGGCCACGAGGGCGGCAGAGTGCTTTCAATACAATCAATCATGCTGGTGGCGCTCGGATTTCTATCCGCGGCGTTGCTCGCGCTGACGATCGCGCCCGCCTTCTGGTCACGCGCCGTACGCCTCACCACGCAACGAATCAAAGAACGGCTGCCGGTCACCGAATCGGAGGTCCGTGCCGACAAAGACCGGCTGCGGGCGGAGTTCGCCATGACGGTGCACCGGCTCGAATCGAAGATCGAGCAGACCGAGGAAAAACGCGCCCGACACATGATCGATCTCAACCGCCGGGACGCCAACATCTCAAAGCTTGAAAGCGAGGCGACGACCTTGCGCGGGGCCATCGAAGAACACGAGAATGCCCGGCGCGTGCTTGAGCACACGGTGAGCGATCAGCTGCCGCGGGTCGAGTCGAGACTGGGAGAAGCCCGCACGCTGCTCGCGACCCGTGATGCCGAGATCAACGATCTCGCCGGATCGACGCGGCGTCAGCAGGACGCCCTCGAAGAGGCGCGAGGGATCAACGCCCAACAGGCCGCCGAAATCGAACGGTTGACGACATCGCTCACCGTACGCGGTGGCCGCAACCAGGACAGCCTTGCGGATTCCAACTTCAGCGGTGAAGTGGCGCTGCGCGCCGAAATTGAGGGTCTGCGGGCCAAGTCGCGCGACCAGGCCGCGTTGATCGCGCGTCTGCAGCAGACCGCCGCGCAACGCATCGTCGATCAGCCCGCCCTTGCTGTTTCAGGTGCCGGTGCGTCGATGAATGGCCGGGCCGGCAGCGACACTGCAGCACCTAACCTGATGGCCGTCTTGCCACCCGACGAGCTGCGCGCTGGTCTTGAGCGTGATCTGCGCGCGCTCCGGTCGAAATCCGAGGACCAAGCCACCGAGATCAAAACACTATCGGCCGAATTGACCGCGCTGCGCAGCGCCGAAGCAGCCAACACACCCGACAGCAAAGTGGCCTTGCGCGCCCGGCTCTCCGGCCTGCAAGTGCAGTCCGATCAGCAGGGCGAGCAGGTGCGCAGGCTGCGCGCGGAGCTGGCCGCTGCCAATGAACGCCTCGCGTTGCAGGGCGCCCACTTCATGGAGCAGATGCGGCGGTTGGGTGCCGGCTCGCTGCCAACAGCCGGCGTGGCACGGCGCAGCGACACCACGCCACCGTCCCGGCCGTCACTGGCAGAGCGCGTGTCCAACGCACGTGGACCAGTCACCGCGACGGAGGCAGCCAACGCCGACGCCGATGATCTGACAACAACCGTCGCCCCCAGCAGGTCCGACGCCAACAAGTCCGATGGCAAGTCCGATGGCAAGTCCGATGCCAAGCCCAGCGGCCGCCTCGCCGACCGTATTTCGAGTTTGAGCAAGGCGTAAGGAGAGCGTGAGGGGCAGCAACGGGCTCGCCGCTTTCGTTCGTGAGGTCCGCAGTTGACGGGTGAGCTGCCGTTTGAAAGCGTCACAAGAGACCGTGTAGAGTTGTCGATTTTGACCCGGTGCTGACGTCGCAAAGCACTTTTATCCCCTCTCCCCGTAGCGCCTTCGCGCGTGCGGGGAGAGGGTTAGGGTGGGCAGCTGCTTGCTCCGAACGGAAACACGAGCGTCACTTGATGCGCACCGCACAACCCTGGCGAACTAATCGCGCACGAGTTCTGCGCGATGCCAGCACGTCTGCCGAAGACACGCTTTGGGACGCGCTGCGCAACCGGCA
>JANNEU010000423.1:0-4829 GCA_031379035.1 Hyphomicrobiaceae bacterium
TCAAACCCCGCGACGTAAGCCGCCGACGCCTTCAATCGCGCAGCGCCGGGCCCGCTCGCGATCAAGCTCTTTGCCGACTTCAGCGGCAAACATCAGCCCGCGCGACACTTGCGCCGGCGTGAGCCCGCGCGCCTGCGATGAGCGCAGCGTGCCCGGCGCACCATCGGCTTCGCGACGTCCAGCACCCAGCTCGTCACACGTCAGCCGCGTCTTCTCGGTCTTGAACGCGAACATCCGCACGCCGGTTGCATAGGACGCGGCCGAAGCCGGCTGCTTCACCCAGCTGCGGGATTTATCACCCTGCAACGTTCTCAACGCCGCCTGACGCTGATCGATGCATGCTTTGCTGTCATCGACGCAGCCATGATTGATCGCCGCTGGGCCCTCTGACGCACCATCGATCACCGCGCCGCTGCAGCCCGCGAGCAACGCGGCAAGGCTAATGGCCATCGCGCTGGCCGCGCGCGGCCCCCATACGGAGTGTCTGAAAACGGCTCGCATGGCACCCCTCGAAGAACCCGACACCTGCCGGCTACCGGGCTGCCAAGGCGGCATCACGTCGGACCTGCGGCGAAGTTGTGTCCCTGTGCCATCTGTGCACGCGCAAAAGCAACCCCGAACGGGCCACACTCCACGCCAGATCATGTTCAGATCACGCAACGGTCGCGTAAACTTCGGTCTCGAAGGCCTGAAACAGCGGCAGCGCTTTGATATCGGCAAACGGCAAAATCTGTGTGGCGAACACCCCGGCAATACCCTTGGCCGGATCGATCCAATAGTAGCTGTTGGCCAGCCCCGCCCAGGCCAGCGAACCAGCCGAGCGGCCGGTCGCCAGCGGGGCCGGATTGATCATAAAACTCAAGCCCCATTCCATCCCGTCAACGAACGTCACATCGTTCGATGAACCTGGATTGACCGTTTTCATCGGCGCGCACCGTGTCGGCCCCATCGCGTTGCGCGACATCAGTGCGACCGTCTCCGGCTTGACCACCCGCACACCGTCGAGCACCCCCCCATTGAGGATCATCCGCGCGAACCGCAGATAGTCGCCCACCGTCCCGTAAAGACCGCCACCGCCCATCTCGAATTCAGGGTTCTGCTCCAGCACAATCGGCGTGGCAGCCAAGCCTTCAGGGGCCCGCATGTGGATCGCCGCCCGCCGCCCACTCTGGCTTGGACCGAGCTTGAAGCCCGTGTCCGACATGCCCAACGGCTCAAGCAGATTGGCCTTCATGTACTGGCCGAGCTTTTGCCCCGAGACCGCCTCAACGGCCTTACCGACCCAGTCGATATTGATCCCGTATTCCCAGCGCTCGCCCGGATCAAACAGCAGCGGCGTCGACAACGCCTTATTCTGACAGGAAATGACGCCCGGAACATTGCGCGCCTTCTGATAGGCCGTGATATCCGCGCTCCACATATCGTAGCTGAAGCCCGCTGTATGCGTCAGCAGATGCCGGAGCGTGATCGGCCGCTTGGCTGGCCGCACTTTTGGCTGTCCAGCGGCATCGAAGCCATCGAGCACTGGTGTTTCGGCCAGCACCGGCAACACTTCAGCAATGGGCCCATCGAGCGTCAGCTTACCTTGCTCGACGAGTTGCATCGCGCACGCAGCCGTCACCGCCTTGGTCATCGATGCAATCCAGCACACCGTGTCCGGCGTCATCTCCGTGGCCGCGCCTACCGCACGTGTGCCAAAGCCGGCCTCATAGACCATGCCGTCCCGCGTGCCGACGGCCGCTGTGACGCCCGGCACATCACCGGCATCGGTTGCACGCTTCAAGAGTGCATCAAGTCCCGCAAACGAGGCCATGGTGTTAAACTCCGGACCAGGGGTGTGCCGAAATGTGCCGCTGCTCCCGGTGCCCTGTCCAGTCATTTCCCAGCCTGCCCGCCCCCGCCAGCAATCGGCACGGACGTTTATCGATCAGCAACCCTGTTTGATGATTGCCCTTCGGCGCGGCAGCCCAAAAGCTCGACTTTTACGCATCATTCAGCTCGCTCGCCTTAACTCCACTGAGACAGCGGCGCGTTCCTTGCTCAGACGGAAGTTATTCAACTGTGCGTGTCGCACCCGCATCCAGATTTCAAGTCGAAGGTGGCAGATCATGACATCGGCAATGGCCAAAACCTTCCGGTCCGCACGGGGCTTCGGCCTCCGGCTGCGACGCAATGATGATGGCACGACAGCGGTGGAGTTCGCCCTGATCGCGCTGCCGTTCTTCATGATGCTGTTCGGCATCCTGAGCGTTTGCCAACTCTTCTTCTGGATCTTCACATCCGAAAACGCGGTCTGGACTGCCTCGCGCGACATGCGCACCGGTGCCTTCCAGACCGGCGCGACCGGCTCACCCTACGCGCCCTACTACACGGCCGGCACCTTGACGGACGCTCCCGGCTTGAAGATCGAATTCCGCAAGCAAATCTGCAAGCAGACCGTCAACGCGAACGATTGCAACGCCAACTCTATCGTTCTCGTCCAATCCAACAACACCTTCGCCAGCATCACCCCACCGAACTGCCGAACCAACACCAACGCGCTGGTCTCCGAAACCGACGCCATGGCCGCCTTCAATGCCGGCGCTCAAAGCTCGATCGTGATGGTGACGCTCTGCTACGCCTGGAGTTTTGGCGGCAAGTTGCCGTTCTTCCCACTCGGCCAGCTGAGCAATGGCTCGTTCCTGATCCAGGCCTCCGCCGTGTTCGAAACCGAGCCTTATTGATCCGCGCCGAACCCCCACCTCATCGCCTCCTAACGAAGTCCAATTGTCCGGGTGTGCCCCATGTCCAAACCTGTCCTGTTCCGCGTCCGTGTTCGCGCCGCCGCCAAAATCCGTGATTTTGTCCAACGCGCCGAGGGCATCGCCGCCGTCGAGTTCGCACTGATTGTGCCGATCATGGCAGCGCTCTTCATGGGTGCCGTCGAGATGAGCCAGGCGGTGACCGCCAACCGCCGCGTCACCCAAGTCGGCAGCACCGCCGGCGACCTTGTGGCCCGCTATAACGGCAACATTTCCGAGACCGACCTCAAAGACATGATGAAGGTGAGCAGCTATCTGCTGGAGCCCTATTCGTCGAGCCGGCTGAAAGTCGAGATCAGCGTTGTCTCATCGACGGCGGTGAGCGCCACAGACACCAAAGAGAAGTGGAAGTGCACCTACGACACGTCGATCTCAACGACCAACGTGACCTGCACATGCCCCAACACCAACTACGCCTTGCCCGCCGCCGGCATGCTCACAACGTCTGACAGCATCGTCGTCACCAACGTGACGTACGGCTACAAGCCCAACCTGTTCGACGTCTACATGAAGAGCGCGTACGGCGGTGCAGGCGGCGTCTACACGATGACCGAAAAAGTCTACCTCAAGCCGCGCGCCGCCTGCCCCAAGATCGAAATCACCACACCCTCAACGGCCACCTGCGGCTGCTAAGGTGCCTCAACTGCGCTGATCGTGAAAGAAGTCATAGATTTTCTGCGCCATCTCCGCGCTGACGCCTTTGACGGCTTTCAGGTCTTCGACGCCGGCGCGTGACACCGATTTCGCCGAGCCGAAATGCTGCAGCAGCGCACGCTTGCGCGTCGGCCCGATGCCGTCAATTTCGTCCAGCGGGTTCTGCCCGATGGCCTTCGAGCGCTTGGCCCGGTGCGTGCCGATGGCAAAGCGATGCGCTTCATCACGCAGCCGCTGCACGAAGTAGAGCACCGGATCGCGCGGCTCGAGCATCATCGGCAGCGAGCGCCCGGGAATGTGGAAGTGCTCGCGGCCTGCGTCGCGGTCGGGACCTTTCGCAACACCAATCAGCACCACATCGGTAACGCCGAGTTCCGCTAGAACCTCGCGCGCCACCGAGAGCTGCCCAAGCCCACCGTCGACAAAAACCAGATCCGGCCGGTCGGGGAATGGCAGATCGGCCAGGATTGGATCGTCTTGGCTGTCGTCATCCTCGGCGGCATCCGGAACATCATCCGCACGCAGCACCCCGAACGCAATCGCATCCGCCCCCCGCTCCTTGCGCGGCGGCGGCGCGGGGGCTTCGAGCCGTGACGTTGCATCTTCCGCCAGAACGTCCACAGCTGCCGTTTCAACAACCGCCGCATCCTCGGCATCCTTCACCACCAACCGCTTGAAGCGCCGCATCAGCACTTCGCGCATCATGCCGTAGTCGTCGCCGGGCACGAGACCTTCCGACTTGATGTTGAACTTGCGGTACTGGCCCTTCACGAAGCCTTCCGGCCCAGCCACGATCATGCCGCCGACCGCGTGGGCACCCTGAATGTGGCTGTTGTCGTACACCTCGATGCGCCGCGGGACCGCCGCCAGCCCGAACCGCTCGCGCACGCCATCGAGCAACCGCATCTGCGACGACGTCTCTGCCAACCGCCGTCCCAGCGCCTCGCGCGCATTCTGCACGGCGTGATCAATGAGGTCCGACTTGGCGCCCCGCTGCGGCACGCGGATCTCAACCTTGAACCCCGCCCGCGTCGATAGCGCTTCCGCCATCAGCTCCAGGCTCTCAAAGTCATGGCTCGCCAGGATCAGCCGCGGCACCGGCTTGTCGTCATAGAACTGCGCGACAAAACTCTCGAGCACATCGCCCGCTTCCAAACTGCGATCCGCCTTCGGATAGTACGCGCGGTTGCCCCAGTTCTGCCCCGTGCGAAAGAAAAACACCTGGATGCAGGTCTGCCCGCCCTCCTGATGCGCCGCGAACACGTCGGCTTCCTCGATGCCATCGGGATTGATCTGCTGATCGGCGGTGACATGCGCCAGCGCCCACAGCCGGTTGCGGAATTTCGCCGCCTGCTCGTAGTCCTGCTTGGCTGC
>JANNEU010000425.1:0-27759 GCA_031379035.1 Hyphomicrobiaceae bacterium
CCAAACCTGTCTGGTTCCTCGAACTCGGCTGCCCCGCCGTCGACAAAGGCGCCAACCAGCCCAACGTCTTTGTCGATCCCAAAAGCTCAGAGAGTTTCTTCCCCTACTTCTCCAACCGCACGCGCGACGACGCCATGCAGCGCGCCTATCTGCAAGCGTTCCACGATGCCTTCGATCCCGCCTCGCCCGATGCCGTCGCCGGTCTCAACCCGATCTCCTCGATTTACGGTGGCCGCATGCTCGATCTCTCCCGCATGCACGTCTACTGCTGGGACGCCCGCCCCTATCCCGCCTTCCCCAACCGCACCCGCACCTGGGGCGACGGTCCCAACTACGCGCTCGGCCATTGGATCAGCGGCCGCATCGCCTCAGTGTCTCTCGGCGCACTGCTGCAACACATTCTCGACGACTATGGGTTCTATCTGAGCGACGCCCATGCCGTCTCCGGCATGGTCCCCGGCTTCGTCATCGACCGCATCATGAGCGCGCGCGACGCCATCCAGCCGCTCGAACTCGCCTACTTTTTCGACAGTCTCGAAAGCGAGGGCCGCATCGTGTTCCGCCAACGCGCGGGCACGACCAGCGGCCTCACCCTCTCATCCGCCGATCTCGTCGAGACGCGCGCCGATGCGGCCCTCGCCCATATCACCCGCGCGCAGGAGACCGATCTGCCGGCCGCCGCCAAGGTCGCCTACATCTCGTCGGCGGGCGCTTATCCGCAAGCCATCGCCGAAGCCCGCCGCATCAGTGGCGCATCCCATCGCGTGGCAACAGCAACCTTGCCACTGGTTCTCGACGCCTCATCGGCATCCGCCATCGCCGACACGTGGTTGTTCGAAAACTGGGCTGCGCGAGAGAAAGCCACCTTCACTCTGCCACCCAGCCAACTCGCCCTTGAACCCGGCGATATCGTCACGCTGCAAGCCGGCGATCGCAGCTATCTCCTCCGCATCACCGAGATCGGCGAGCACGGCGCGCGCGACATCCACGCCCTCAGCATCGATCCCAGCGTCTACGGCGTCGTTCCCATTTCAGACCGGCCCGATAACCCCGAGCCACCCACACCCGCCGGCAAACCGCTGGCTCTCTTTCTCGACATCCCGCCACTCACCGATGATACCTCCGACAGCGCCGGCTATGTCGCCGGTGCCCAGTCGCCGTGGCCCGGCACCCTCGCCGTCTGGCGCTCGCCCGAGCTCTCCGGCTTCTCGCTCAAAGCTCTGCTGCCGACACCCGCCATCACCGGCGTCACCGTCGGTGTGCTCCCCACCGGCCCCGTCTGGCGTCTCGATCACACCAACACCCTCATCGTCGACATCGACAGCGGCACACTTGAATCGATCACCCGCCTGCAATTGCTGGGCGGCGAGAACCTCGCGGCCATCGAACGCACACCCGATCACTGGGAGCTCATCCAGTTTGAAACTGCGACGCTGATCGGCACCCATCGCTACGAACTCTCCACTTTGCTGCGCGGCCAACGCGGCACCGAAGCAGCGCCGGGCACCATCATCCCCGCTGGTGCCCGCTTCGTCCTGCTCGATGGCTCAGTCCTCCCCGTCACCATGTCCGCTGACGAAATCGCGCAACCCTTCAATTGGAAAGTCGGGCCTGCCTCCCGCGACATCGGCGACAGCAGCTATCTCAGCGTCGCGCATACGTTCCGTGGCGTTGGTCTCCTCCCGTGGAGCCCCGTCCATCTCCGCGGAGTGCGCAACGCTGGCGGCGATCTCACCATCACGTGGGCGCGCCGTACCCGCAAATACGGCGATAGCTGGCTGCCCGAAGAAATCCCGCTCGTCGAAGACAGTGAGAGCTACCGCATCGACATCCTCGCCAGCAGCGCACCCAACGCCGCCGTCGCCCGCACCATCACGGCAACAAGCGCCACCACGACCTACACCGCCGCCCAACAAACCACCGACCTCGGCAGCATCTCGCCAAGCATCACCCTCCGCATCTCCCAACTCAGCCGCACCCTCGGCCCCGGCACACCGGCGACAGCAACCCTCTGACGAGTTGACGTCTCACCCTTCCACGCAAGCTGAGGACACTGCGCGCTCAGCCGACACCACATGTTCCCACAGACCTAACCCGCGATCTCCAATGCCCACACCCACAACTTCTCGTCATCCCTGGCTCTCGCACGCCTTTGCCGATCTCGGTCTCGCCGCTATTCCCGGCCCCGCCACCGAAGCTCGCGTTCAAATCTACTACGCGGATGCCGGTCACGCCGAAATCCGTGGCGACGAGGTTGCCTGGTGCGCAGCTTTCGTCGGCGCGTGCCTCGCCCGCGCAAGCCTGCCGAACACGCAATCGCTGCTCGCTCGCTCCTATCTCCGCTACGGCACGGTACTCAACGAGGCCCGCCCCGGCGCCATCGCCATCTTCTCACGCGGCTCCGATCCCTCCCTTGGCCACGTCGCCTTCGTCGTCGGCGAAACATCTGACGCGCTGCTCGTTCTCGGCGGCAATCAATCTCACGCCGTCTCCGTCATCGCCATGCCGCGCGCGCGCCTGCTCGGGCTCCGTTGGCCGGCACAAGAAGCGCCGCAGCAGCCAAGCGCAGACCTGGCCCTCGATCACGCCCTCGCTCACGTCCTCAAAATGGAAGGCGGCTACTCGAACGATCCATACGATCCCGGTGGCCCCACCAATCTCGGAATCACGCTTGGCGATCTTGCGCGCTTCCGCGGCGTCCCAGCGAACGAAGAGCTCATCGCCGCGATCAAAGCGCTCACGCCCTCCGATGTCGCGCCCCTCTATCGCGCCTTCTACTGGGATGCCTCTCGCGCGCCGCAACTCCCGCCTGCGCTTGCGCTCTTTCATTTCGACACCGCCGTGAACCATGGCCTCGGTGCCGCTGCCCGCATGCTGCAACAGGCGCTCGCCGTCGACGTCGATGGCGAGATCGGCCCGCTCACGCTCGCGGCTGCTGCCGGCTGCGATGCCGACGCAACGCTCACCGCCTACGCCGATCTCCGCCGCGCCCGCTACCGCGCCTTGCCAACCTTCTGGCGCTTCGGCCGCGGCTGGCTCGCGCGCGTTGATGCAACTTATGCCGCTGCTCGCCCTCGCCTCTCCACACCAGCGCCTGCCCTCTCTTTCCCCACCCGAAAGGAATCTCCCATGACCGAGACCACCACTTCCAATCCCGCCGCGGCTCCCAAATGGTGGGGGCAGTCCCTCACCCTCTGGGGCACCCTCATCACCACGCTCGCGACAGTGCTGCCTGCCGTCGGCCCGCTCATCGGCCTCGAAGTCTCAGGCGAAACGGTGCAGCAACTCGGCGACGGCATGGTCCGCGTCGCCCAAGCCCTGGGCGGCGTCATCGGCGTCGCGCTCACTATCTATGGCCGCAGCCGGGCCTCGCAGCCGCTCGTCCGCCGCGACTTCCTGGTCAAACTTTGAAACCCTCACAAAGGCTGAACCCGTTATTCACAACGGGTTCAGTCCTCGCGGACTACCCTCTCACCATGGCCCACTCATTAAACATCGCCCGCGGTCTCGCAGTCGCCTTGCTGGCCAACTTGGGTCAAGCGACCAGCGCTCGCGCCTCGACGCCCCCAGACAGCTGCTTCTCGGCCTGGTCGGACGCCGCACCCGTCGTCCAACGCGAAGCCCTCACCGCCGTCCGCGACCTCCACACCCAGGCCCGCCAGCGCAACCTCGGCGATGTGGTCCGCGTCACGCTGTGCAGGCAAGACGGCCGCTTTGTTTACCGTCTTATCGTCCGCGAGCCGAAAGGCCGCGTCATCCCTCTCACGGTGGATGCACGTCACCCGTTTGCGCCTTGATTGCTCATCTCCTTCAACCAAAACGAAGAATAGGTGCACTGCGCGTCCTTAATTGCTAGCCCGGGCCTACGACTGGGGCTATAAATGCAGCCAATCAAGCCAGCCCTGAGGGAGCCCTCCCGCAGCTGGATATTCGACCGAAGGACAGGCCCGTGCGCGCACTCGTCGTCGAGGATGACAAGAACCTCAACCGGCAGTTGGTCGAGGCGCTGTCGGATGCTGGTTTTGCGGTTGATTCCGCGAGCGATGGCGAAGAGGGGTTCTTCCTCGGCGAAACCGAGCCCTACGACGTCGTCGTTCTCGATATCGGCTTGCCGAAGATGGATGGCCTGTCCGTGCTGGAGCAGTGGCGACGGCAAGACAAGAAAATGCCCGTCATCTTGCTGACCGCGCGCGACCGCTGGAGCGACAAAGTCTCCGGCATGGACGCCGGCGCTGACGACTATCTCGCGAAACCCTTCCACATGGAAGAATTGCTCGCCCGTGTCCGAGCCCAAGTCCGCCGCGCCTCCGGCCACGCCAAATCCGAGATTGAGTGCGGCGTCCTTCGCCTCGACACCAAAACGGCCCGCGTCACCGTCGATGGCCAACCGGTCAAACTGACCAGTCACGAATACCGGCTGCTTGCCTATCTGTTGCATCACAACGGCCGCGTCGTTTCGCGCACCGAGCTGGTCGAGCACCTCTACGAGCAAGACTTCGACCGCGACAGCAACACCATTGAAGTCTTCATCGGCCGCCTGCGCAAGAAGATCCCACCGGACATGATCGTGACCATCCGCGGCCTCGGTTACCGCCTCTCGCCGGACGGCAATGACGCTTAATTCCCTTGCGTTCCGGCTTTTCACGACCGCTGTTGCCTGGACGCTTGTCGTCCTGCCGCTGGCGGGGGTGCTGATCTATTCGCTCTACCGCACCGAGATCGTCACCTCGCACGACCGCCGCGTGTTGCTGCTGATGACCGTTCTGCGCAACGAGAGCATCGAGCGCGGCGGCGAAGAACCGGGTCTTCCCAAAGATGTCGGCGAACCGTTCTTTGCTGTCTCCCAGTCCGGTTGGTACTGGCAGATCAAGCCGCTCGACGACAAGCCGGGCCGGCGTCTTGTGTCCGACAGCCTTGCCGATGATACCTACCCGTTACCCAGCGAGAACAACGTCGCCCCGCTCGACAACGAGCAGCGCTGGGCGGTCAGCATTGGTCCCAACAATCAAGTGCTGCGCGTCGCCGAAGTCATGCATGTCTTTGGCGAGGGCCCGGAAGCTAAGCGCTATTCGATCTCGGTCGCCGGAACACTCGCCGACGTCGAACGCAGTCTGGCCTCGTTCCGCGCCCGCCTCATCCAGGCACTCGCGCTCGCCGGCGTTGGTCTGTTGTTCGTCACACTGTTCCAAGTGCGCTTCGGCCTCTATCCACTCCGCCAGGTCGAGCAGGCGCTTGCCGCCATCCGCGCCGGCAATGCAACCCGTCTCGAAGGCAATCTGCCGAGCGAGATCGCGCCGCTGCAGGTCGAACTCAATGCGCTTCTGAAGTCCAACCAGGATATTGTCGAGCGTGCGCGCACCCAGGTCGGCAATCTTGCCCACGCCCTGAAGACGCCGCTCGCCGTGCTCATGAACGAGGCGCGAGACGACAAATCCAACCTAGCCGAGAAAGTTAACGAGCAAACCCAGCTCATGCGTGACAGCGTCACACGCTATCTCAATCGTGCGCGCATGGCGGCCAATGTCGGCATCATCGGCCGTGCGACTGAAGTGCGGAGCGTCGGTGAATCTCTCTCCCGCACCCTGCAGAAAATCTACCGCGACCGCGATTTGATGGTCGATGTTACATGCCCAGAGGACTTGCGCTTCCGCGGCGAACGGCAGGACCTGGAAGAGATGCTTGGCAATCTGATGGATAATGCCTGCAAGTGGGCGGCTGGCCGCGTTAGCCTGACGGCGGCGCTGCAACCGGACGGCACTGAGGTCCCCGGCAGCCGCCGCCTTGAGATTCTCGTCGAGGACGATGGTCCTGGACTGTCCTCTGAGCAGCTCTCCGAACCCATCCAGCGCGGCCGTCGCCTGGATGAGACCAAGCCGGGTTCTGGTTTGGGGCACTCCATCGTCGCCGAACTTGCGCAGGCCAATGGCGGGACGTTCGAGCTGGCGTCGTCAAAAATCCTCGGCGGTCTCCAGGCCCGGTTGGTGCTCCCCGCCGTTTGAGCCAGCAAGCTGACAATCGGGTCATGTCGGAGCCCCATATTTGCCCGAATCTGGCTCGATAAGAGCTGAAAATCGAGCTGATCGGGGTTGGGTTACATGCGCATTTTGACTTTGGTCGCCGCAGCGATCTTGGCCCTAAGTCTGGCCGCATGCACCGGCCCGGACGGCCGCGTCAATAAGGCTGACACTGGCACCGGCGCTGGCGCTGTGCTGGGTGCCGTGGTCGGCAGTCAGTTCGGTAAAGGTGACGGCAAGATCGTTGGTGCATTGCTTGGTGCCTTCGCCGGCGGTGTTATCGGTAATGATATTGGACGTAAGCTCGATCAGCGCGACCGGCTCCTCGCGCAGCAGGCGGAGTTTGACGCCCTTGAGCGCGGCGAATCTGGTCGGCCCCGCCGTTGGGACAACCCAGACAACGGTCGTTACGGTGAAATTGTCCCTGAGCCGCCCTACCAACGCGGGGGCCGGGACTGCCGCAACTACGCCCATACCGTCTATATCGATGGCCGCCCGCAGACCATGCGGGGCACCGCTTGCCGCAATCCTGACCGGACGTGGTCGGCCGTGACCTAAGGTCCGCGACGCTCAGGCGCGTCGCATACGGCTTGCCTTCGTACCTGGGCACTCTTATGTCCCAAAGGGCTAGTTTGAGGGCGTAACGAGGCGGGCAATGCTGCTGTGGATATCCTGTGCGATTCTGACGGCGGTGGCACTTGCTGCAGTGCTCCGGCCGGCGTTTGCCCTGAAGGCTGCTGGCGTCGAAAATGCTGTGGCACCCGACCTTGCCGTCTATTTGGAACAGTTGTCTGATCTGGATCGCCAGCTGGCGGCTGGTCAGCTCGCATTGCCGGAACACGCGGCACTCCATCATGAGGTCGCGCGTCGCATCTTGAGGCTTGATCTACCGACCCGCGCATCCACACCTGACACATCGTTTCGTCATGCGGGCATGACGCTTTCGTTCGTTGCCGCCGGCCTCGTCCCGGTTGCATCGCTGGGCATCTACTTGGTGCTTGGCGCTCCGACGGTCCCTGCACGACCGTTTGCTCCGATGGCAGTTGCGCTCGCCACGTCGTCCGCAGCTGATCTGATTGCTAAAGTGGAAGCGCGCCTCGCCGACGACCCCAACGACGGCCGAGGCTGGGATGTCATCGCGCCAGTCTATTTTAAACTCGAGCGCTTTGCCGACGCAGCACAGGCCTATCAGCGTGCGATTGTCATCTTGGGGGAGACACCGGGCCGGCTTGCGGGCTTCGCTGAGGCAACTGTGCTCGCCAATGATGGCATCGTTTCTGAACCGGCGCGGGTAGCCTACGAAAAACTCGCGCGCCTTGCTCCTGATCGCATCGAGCCCCGCTTCTGGCTCGCGTTGGCCAAGGAACAAGATGGCCAGCGCGATGCCGCCGCCGCGGATTATCGCGCATTGCTGGCGTCGGCGCTAGCGGACTTGTCCTCTCGGGCGTTGATTGAGCAGCGGCTTGCGGCGGTAACAGTTACGCCATCGGCTGCGCCGCGCGGCCCCACAGCGACTGATATTGAAGCCGCTACAAATTTGAGCGACACGGATCGACGCGCGATGATCGCGCAGATGGTTGAAAACCTTGCCGTGCGTTTGAAGTCCAACGGCCGTGACCTCGACGGGTGGCAGCGCCTCGTCAATGCGTACATTGTTTTGAAGGAGCCTGCCAAGGCGCGCTCAGCGCTGTCTGAGGCGCGCCAGGCGTTTAAGGATGATAGTTCGGCTGCCGCAGTCTTTGCCGATCTGTCGCGCCGCGTCGAGGCGCTGCAATGACCCGCAAACAGCGTCGCGCTACTTTGATTACCTTTGCCGTCGGCGGGCTCTCGCTGGCGCTGATCTTGGTCCTGTTCGCGCTCCGCTCCGGTGTTGACTATTTCTATACACCCTCGCGTGTCGCCGCGCGCGAAGTAGGCCCCGGCGTCACCTTCCGCCTCGGCGGCCTCGTTGCGGATGGCAGCGTCAAGCGCGGACAAGGTACGGCTGTCACATTTGATGTCACCGATACCAAGGCAACGGTTTCCGTGGTCTACGAAGGTATTCTCCCCGAGCTTTTTCGCGAGGGTCAGGGCATCATCACCGTCGGCAAACTTGAGGCGGATGGCCGGTTTCGCGCTGCGACTGTTCTTGCCAAGCATGATGAGAACTACATGCCACCCGAGGTCGCGAAGTCACTTAAAGAGCAAGGCGTGTGGCAAGGCCAAAGCTCGGGCCCGAAGCCGACAGGTGGAAAACCGTGATCACTGAACTCGGGCACTTCGCGCTTATTCTCGCTCTTATGCTGGCTGCCACGCAGATGCTCATTCCTGCCTGGGGCGCGCATCGCGCGGAGGCTAGGCTGATGGCTATTGCAGCGCCCGCAGCCATCACCCAGTTCCTCCTGATCGGGGTGGCCTTTGCAGCCTTGACGCATGCCTACGTTACGTCTGATTTCTCAGTTGAGAATGTTTGGGCTAATTCGCATTCCGCAAAGCCGTTGATCTATAAAATATCAGGTGTCTGGGGAAACCATGAGGGCTCAATGCTTCTCTGGGTTCTGATCCTCGCTTTGTTCGGAGCTGCCGTCGGACTTTACGGCGACAACCTCCCGCCAAGTTTTCGCGCGCGCGTGCTTTCTGTGCAAGCCGCGCTCAGCGTGGCGTTCCTCCTGTTCATTCTCTTTACGTCGAACCCGTTTACGAGGCTCTCACCCGCCCCTGCCGAAGGCCAAGGTCTCAACCCAATCTTGCAGGATCCGGCTCTCGCTTTTCATCCACCGTTTCTCTACGTGGGTTATGTCGGCTTCTCGATGGCATTCTCATTTGCTGTGGCTGCCCTCTGGGAGGGTCGCATAGACGCGGCCTGGGCGCGCTGGGTGAGGCCCTGGACGCTGGTCGCATGGATCGCGTTGACGATCGGCATCGCCATGGGTTCGTGGTGGGCCTACTATACGCTCGGCTGGGGCGGCTGGTGGTTTTGGGATCCGGTCGAGAACGCGTCCTTTATGCCGTGGCTTGCAGGCACGGCGCTGCTGCATTCCGCAGTCGTGATGGAAAAGCGTGAAGCGCTCAAGATCTGGACTATTCTGCTGGCGATCCTGACGTTCTCACTGTCGCTCATGGGCACGTTTCTGGTTCGCTCTGGTATTCTGACGTCGGTTCATTCGTTTGCCGTCGATCCGAAACGCGGCGTCGTTATTCTCTTTATTCTGGCCGTGTTTATTGGCGGTGCACTGGTACTCTACGCCTGGCGCGCTACCACTTTGAAAGCTGGCGGATTGTTTCAGCCGATCAGCCGGGAAGGAGCGCTCGTCGTCAATAACGTCCTGCTGACGACGGCTACTGCGACTGTGCTGATCGGCACACTCTATCCACTGGGTCTCGAAGCTGTGACCGGTGCCAAGATCTCGGTCGGGGCTCCCTACTTTGATCGCACCTTCGTCCCGCTCATGGTCCCACTTCTGATTGCTTTGCCGTTTGGAAGCTTGCTGGCTTGGAAGCGCGGCGATCTGAACGCTGCATTCCAAAGGCTTGGCGCTGCCGCCATTGGCGCACTCGTCATCGCCGCGTTTGCGTTCGCGGCGGTTCGGCGCGGCCCCTGGCTGGCACCACTGGCGCTGGTTCTCGGTGGCTGGGTCCTATGTGGGGCCTTATTGGAGTGGGCTAATCGCATCAAAGCCTTTGGGGCCCCGCTCAGTGACACGCTCCGCCGCGCACGCAGTCTGCCACGCGCCGCGCATGGGATGACGCTCGCGCACGCCGGGGTTGGTATCATGGTCATCGGCATCACCGGTGCCACGGCTTGGAATACCGAAGCCGTCAAAGCCATTGCGCCCGGCGAAACCCTGTCGATTGCGGGCTACGACCTGACGTTCCGTGGGGCTGCCCCCCGGCGCGGTCCCAACTACCAGGAGACCATCGGCCGATTCGAAATCACGCGCGGTGGTGCAGCCGTCACTGTGCTTGAGCCGGCGAAACGCATTTTCACCGCTCCACGCCAGGCCACAACGCAAGCTGCCATCTACAACGCATTGGCTGGCGATCTCTACGTTGTGCTCGGCGACGGTCTGGCAGATGGCGCGTATGTCGTTCGGGCCTACTTTCATCCGCTGGTGCGATTGATCTGGTTGGGTGCACTGATCATGGGCTTGGGCGGATTGTTCTCGCTCTCTGATCGGCGGCTCCGCGTGGGGGCCGGTCGCCGAGTGGCGCGCGCCACGCCACCCTTGCCGCAAGCGGCGGAGTAGCTGAGCCATGCGTTTTGCGACTAGAAGTCTCGGCAGGGCGGTCGTGCTTTCTGCCGCTGTTGTGTCGCTGATAGCAACATCTTACGCGGTTGAACCCGATGAGCGATTGGCGGACGCGGCTCTCGAAGCGCGCGCCCGCACCATTTCCGCCGAACTCCGGTGTCTGGTTTGCCAGAACCAATCAATCGATGACAGCAACGCCCCGCTGGCCCGCGACTTGCGGGTGCTGGTTCGCGAAAGGCTCTCCGCCGGCAGTTCCGACACGGACGTTATGCGTTACATCGTCGAGCGTTACGGCGAGTTCGTCCTGTTGCGCCCGCGCTTCGGGCTGCACACACTTCTTTTGTGGCTCGGACCGATGGCGCTACTGGCCGGGGTTGTATCGATGCTCGTGCGTCGCTCCCGTTCCCAGCGGTCCGCTGCGGCAAGCGATCTGGAACGGCCGCTGACAGAGGATGAGCAGCGGCGGCTTGACCAAATTCTTGCTGCGGATAAATCAGCGCGCTGAACGCGTCACCGGACCGGCACTTTGGGTGTCCCAGACGCTTGTCTCAACCGCAGCCGGGACAAGATGTCTTCACTTGCCAGCCCGGTTTGCGGCACTTTCAGGGTTGCCTCAAACGCATCGATAGCCGTCTTGAGGCTTGGTCCATAGGTGCCGTCGACTGGACCGGTGTAGTGGCCAGCGGTGCGCAACCGTTCCTGGAGTTCCCGCACCGGTGCGACGCCGCCAAGAATGTGGGCCGCTCTAAAAGCTTTCAGGTGCGCCGCAAAAGCCGTTGCTGCAACACCCGTGTTGGCGATGGCTTCGCCAATGCCGTTCGTCGTTGCAAGTTGATGTGGCGCCGTGCCCTTCGATTGGACGTATGTGCCGACGTTGATGCCGATAACTTTCGGACCTTGCGGGGTCTCCATGAGAATGGGGGACCCTGATGAAGCACCGCCGGTATCGCAGGTGTGAAGCAGCAACTGCTCGGGCGCATGGAAATCAGCGGCGATCGTCGTCCAAGTGACCGCACCAAAAGTCCGTTCGACTTGGCAGGGCTTAGAGTAAGCCGGCTGCCATTGCTTGAAATCTTTGTGATACGAAATCTGGAAAACTCGGCCGGCCTTCGCCTCGCGCTGGATCTGCTCGACCGATGCAGGTTCTATTTCGAAACCACCCTTGGTGCACACAGCCCGAGACAGGCGGATAAAGGCCCAGTCTTTGGTGGCGTCAATCGGCGGTGCGGTTGACAGTGCGGTGCTGCCGGCGACGATATGCTGGGCTGCCGCACCCGTGTCATAGCCAGTGATGCGCCCGTAGTCGCGAATTGAATCGTAGTTGCGTGCAAACCAGAAATCTGCCAGTCGCGGGGGCTTCTCTCCAGAGGTTTTGAATAGGCAGTGCGCAGCAGTCCCAATGGTGACCGCATCGACACAAAAAGCGGAACAGACCGACCGCTGCCGTATATTGAACAGCACACCAATTTTTTCGCGCAGCGCCTGATGCCGGGGCGGGAGTGGTTCCCGGTCGTCCGAACCGAATATTGCGGTCAAATGCAGCGCCGGGGCGTTACCGTCATCAGCGCGCGATGACGAAAACGAGCACGCAAGCGCCATCGCGCCTGAAAGGAACGCCTTCAACAGCCAATCGCGGTGCGTTTGACGTGGCATGATGGTGGCTCGAATCTCCCTGGAACTGCCCAACCATTACAAAGTTTTAATGCCGCTGAAAGGCCGCTGTAAGGCAGCCTCAATTAGTGCTCATGACACGTTTTCGAACGTGATGGAAATGCGCTTGTGCGGCAGTCCTGACCCCGTCCGTTTGCCCGTCCCACCTCCTAGGAGTTCCCGATGCAGCCATCTTTCACCCTGTCGCGTTCGCCTCGACTGGCGCGTTCGGCCACCGCTTCCTGGGCGATTGCCGCAGCGATGGGGCTAGGCACGCTTTCAATCCTGCCGGTAGCCCAAGCGCAGTTGGCACCGAATGCCGTAGGTAGTCGTACCCCGGTCACGTTCGCAGATATCGTTGATCGCGTGAAAGGCTCCGTTGTCAGCGTTCATGTTGTTGGCGGCGGTGGTGCGAAAGTCGCACAAGCGCCAGCGCCCAACCAAAAAGGCGCGCCGCCTCGGGGGCGTGGCGCTCCAGACCAGCCTTTTGGCGGAATTCCTGGTCTGCCAGATGATCATCCACTGAATGAATTCTTCAAGAATCTGCCACGCGGCGGTGGCGGCGGTGGCAATGCGCCAGCGCTGGCTCAGGGCTCGGGTTTTGTCATCTCAGATGACGGTTACGTTGTGACGAACAATCACGTCATTGAGAATGCTACAAAGATCCAACTGTCGTTTGACGATGCGTCAGCTAAAGTTGATGCAGAGCTGGTTGGCACAGATCAGCGGACCGATATCGCGTTATTGAAGATCAAAGGTGCCAATCGCAAATTTGCGTTTGTGAAATTGGCACCGAAAGATCCGCGCGTCGGAGACTGGGTCGTCGCCGTCGGCAACCCCTTCGGCTTTGGTGGTACGGTAACCGCAGGTATCGTTTCCGCGCTGGCGCGTGATGTTGGCTCTGGCCCGTACGATTATCTTCAGATCGACGCAGCCGTGAACCGTGGCAACTCGGGCGGGCCCACGTTCAACCTCGATGGCGAGGTTATCGGTGTCAACACTGCCATCTATAGCCCGTCCGGCGGCAGCGTGGGTATTGCCTTCGCGGTCCCCGCCAAAACGGTCACCGAGGTGGTCAATCAGCTTAAGACCTCCGGTTCGGTGAGCCGCGGTTGGCTGGGCGTCAAAATCCAAAACGTCGATGAAGACACTGCGGCAAGCCTCGGGCTCGGTGAAACGCGTGGCGCGCTCATCAACGAGGTCACCCCCGATGGCCCGGCAGCCCGCTCTGGTTTGAAGAATGGGGACACTATTTTGACGGTCAATGGCGAAAAGATCGCTGATAGCCGCGATCTCGCTCGCAAGATTGCAGCGCTGGCCCCCAACGCGACGGCAGACGTTGTCGTGCTGCGCGGCGGTAAGGAACAGCCGGTCCCCGTCAAGCTCGGCGACTTCAAAGACGCGAACGGTCCAACCTCGACACCGGCCAAGGCCGATGTTACGCCGAAACCAACTGCGACGACAGATCTTGAAGCGTTAGGTCTCAAGCTCAGCGCTGGCAAAACACCACGTGACGGCGTCTCTATCGTCGAAGTCGACAGCAATTCAGACGCCGCCTTGAAAGGGCTCCGGGCCGGCGATGTCATCATCGAAGTCTCCAGCTTGCCAGTTGCAAGCGTCGATGATGTGTCCAAGGGCCTCGCCGAGGCATCTAAGCTCGGGCGTCGCGCTTTGCTGCTGCGCGTGCGAAGTGGTGATCAAACCCGGTTTGTCGCTGTGCAACTTAAAAAGGGTTGAGATCCGGGGCCGACTGGACCTTTGCTTGCCAGCGATGGCTCCGGGGTTACGCCTCGGAGCCATCGTGCCGTTTTAGTTGTCGAACGAGGCCTTGATCATGCGCGTGCTTGTGATCGAAGATGACCGGGAGACGGCACAGTTTCTGCTTAAAGCCTTGAAGGAGAGCGGTCATGCCGCCGACACTGCGGGTGATGGTGAGACAGGTTTGTCCATGGCACGAGATGGTGCCTACGATGTGCTGGTGATTGATCGGATGTTGCCGAAGCGTGAGGGTCTTTCGATCATTGAGACGCTGCGCGCTGAAGGGATGCGGACACCGGTCCTCGTGCTGTCCGCGCTTGGCTCGGTTGATGATCGCGTTAAAGGCCTCCGTGCCGGTGGCGATGACTATCTGACCAAGCCGTTTGCGTTCTCCGAGCTGCTGGCGCGCATTGAAGCACTCGGCCGGCGCGCTGAACCTGAGACACAGATTACACGCTACATCGTGGGTGATCTGATCCTTGATCGGCTGAGCCATAAGGTCACGCGTGGTGGTGAGACCATTACGCTGCAAGCCCGGGAGTTCCGGCTGCTCGAATATCTCATGCGGCACGCTGGCCAAGTGGTGACCCGGACGATGTTGCTCGAACATGTCTGGGACTATCATTTTGACCCGCAAACAAATGTGATAGACGTGCACATATCCCGCCTGCGCTCGAAGATCGACAAGGAATTCCCGCGGCCGCTGCTGCATACGGTCCGCGGCGCGGGCTACGTGGTACGAGACGGCGATGCGTAGTGCGCGGTGGCCCAACGTAAAAGATCTTCTAGACTCTCAGCCGGCCCGGGTGGCCCTCTGGGCGTTGGCCGTTCTCGCTCCCGCGACAGCCCTGTTTGCAGTCCTTATTGGCTGGCAGGTGGACCAAATGCTTTCTGTTCGGACGCTGGATTCGTTGCGTGACGAACTCCAGACATTTCGCGCCGAGTTTGACCGCGGCGGGCCGACTGCGCTCTCAATTGCTGTAGCCCGGCGTAGCGCAACTTCGAGCTCGGCTGCTTTCTACAGTCTCGATCTGCCTGACACGGCGCTCTCAACCGGCAATCTGAAAGGTATTTATCCGCAGGTGGGAGAGCAGGGACTGGTTTTCGAGATGATGAGTGTCGCAACCGGCCGCATGCATGCTGTGGCTGCCGTCGCGGTGCCGGTACCAGGTGGCGGACGGCTGCTCGTTGTGCGCGATATTGAAGATCAGGTCGCGTTTGCCCGCAATCTCCGGCGGCTTGCTTTTGGCGGTGTTGCCGGGCTCGGCGGGATCGCGCTGGCCCTGGGTTGGACAGGGCACCGGCGCTATGCGCGCCGTGTTGCCGTGATGACGGCCACGAGCCGCTCGATCATGGCCGGCGATCTCACACGCCGGATTCCGCGGGACGGCACCGGTGACGAGCTTGATCATTTGGCCCAAAGTCTCAATGCCATGCTTGGGCGCATCGAAGATCTGATGCAGGCATTGCGTGAGGTATCAGACAATATTGCGCATGACCTTAAGACGCCTCTGACACGGCTTCGGAATCGCGCGGAGGCGGCCCTGCGTGATGATCGCGGTAGCACCCATCGCGATGGGCTCGAAAGGACCATCGAGGAGGCTGATGGATTGATCCAAACTTTCAATGCGCTCCTTCTCATCGCACGGTTGGAAGCCGGTGCTGTTGATCAGACCCGGACCAGCTGTGATCTCGCCTCGCTGGTGGCAGATGTGGCCGAACTTTATCATCCTGTAGCCGATGAGGCGGGATTGATGTTGGAGCTACAGGCTCCCGCGTCAGCGACGCTTGCTGTCAATCGACAGCTGATCGGACAGGCCGTAGCCAACCTGATCGACAATGCCGTCAAATACTCAGCGGGCATTCCGACCGCTGCGCCAGCGGGCATCGTCGTCTCGGTCGTGATGCAAAGCGACGGTGCCGTTGCCATTTCGGTCGCAGATAGAGGCCCGGGCATCGCTCTGGAAGACCGGGAACGTGCAGCAAAGCGCTTCGTGCGACTTGAGCAAAGCCGGTCGCGGCCGGGTACTGGCCTTGGACTTAGCCTTGTTGCGGCCGTCGCGCGGCTCCATGGTGGGGCGATGCGTCTGGATGATAATGAGCCTGGCTTAAAGGTGACCCTTGTTTTGCCGCAACAGATGGGCGCTGGCCTGTCGGCTTCGTCCGTGCGCTCGGAAAGGTAAGGTTCATGCTCGCCGCCCTTGCCGATCGGCTTAGAACCGCACCGGTCGTTTTCGATGCGGCGCGTGCAAATCGAGAGATGGGCCTATTGGTCGCGCGGGCAGCTGCGGAGCCGACACTCGCGCCGTTGAGTGTGGTTCTTGCTCGACCTGCGGTGGCGTCGCTGCTTGCCGGCACTTTCAGTGCGTCTCCTTATCTGACCCATTTGATCGTCCGTTATCCTGAGGATCTGCTCCGTGCATTGACGAGTGCTCCCGAGGCGCTGGCACTCTCCCTGCGCGATGAGCTGACCGCGGTGGTGAGCGCTGCGCCGCCGCGCTCGGACCTGATGCGTGCGCTACGCCGCTATAAATCACAGATTGCGCTGCTTGTTGCGCTTGCTGATCTCGGCGGCGTATGGCCGGTGATGACCGTGACACGCGCGCTGACGGAGGCAGCCGATGCGGCGGTAAGGGCATGCCTCCAGGCGCTGTTTGCGGAGGCGCAGCGACGCGGCGAGTGGGTTGATGATGGGCCGATTTCGGAAAGCCGTTCTGGTTACTTCGTTGTTGCCATGGGTAAACATGGAGCGTTTGAACTCAACTACTCGAGCGATATCGATCTCATCGTCTTTTATGATCCCGAGAAATCAAAACTCGGTCCGGGGCGGGAGGTTCAGACGTTTTACGTCCGGTTGACGCGCGACCTCGTGAAGCTGCTGCAGGAAGCCACAGAAGATGGCTACGTCTTCCGCACTGACCTGCGTTTGCGTCCGGACCCTGGGTCGACGGCTATCGCCATGTCAACGACAGCGGCCTATCACTACTATGAGAGTGTGGGACAGAACTGGGAGCGGGCGGCGCTGATCAAAGCGCGCGTGATCGCGGGCGATCATACCATTGGCACAGAGTTTCTGGCTGGCCTTGCTCCGTTTATCTGGCGCAAGTATCTCGACTTTGCCGCCATCGCAGACATTCACGCCATGAAACGGCAAATCCATGCGGTCAAAGGTTTCGGAAGCATCGCCGTGGCAGGGCACAACATCAAGGTTGGCCGCGGTGGCATTCGGGAGATTGAGTTCTTTGCGCAAACTCAGCAGCTTATCGCCGGTGGCCGGCAGCGCGATTTGCGCGTTCCCGATACACTGAGTGCACTCGACGCGCTGACTGATCGGCAGTGGATTACGGGGCAGATCCGCGATGATCTCGCCGAGGGCTACCAATTTCTGCGCATGCTCGAACATCGCCTGCAGATGGTCGCCGACGAACAGACACAGACACTGCCAACCGCGCAAGAGCCGCTCAATTCGCTAGCGGCTTTCGCCGGGTTTGAGACGTTCGACGCGTTTGTGGCAGCACTCACCCAGCGGCTGTCAACGGTTCAGAAACACTACAGTCAGTTGTTCGAGGCCAGTCCTGAGCTCACCGCGACAGGCCGCGATATGGTCTTCGCGGGTGCCGCTGATGATCCAGCTACCGTTGCGGCACTGGCCTCTATGGGCTTTTCGACGCCAGCAACCGTCATCGAGGGCGTGCGCGGATGGCATCATGGGCGGGTTCGCGCCGTCAGATCTGTGCGCGCACGTGAACTTTTGACCGAAGTGCAACCACGCCTCATTGAGGCGCTGGCGGCGACTGCCAACCCAGATCAAGCTTTCGCTGGGTTTGATCGATTCCTGACGGATTTACCCTCGAGCCTGCAGTTATTTTCTCTTATCAAGCAACATCCCGCGCTGCTCGATCTTGTCGCGGCGATAATGGGTACGGCACCGCGACTCGCGCGTGTGCTCAGTCATCGCGGACGTGTGCTCGACGCTGTTCTTGATCCGGGCTTCTTCGGCACGCTGACGGATGCGCGTGCGCGGCAGCCTTTGCTGGGTGCCGAGTTTGCAGGGCTGTCATTTGAACAGGTTTTGGATCGCGCGCGCGTCATTGGCAGCGAACAGGCTTTTCTCATTGGCGTCCGTGTGCTGACGGGCACGATCGGTGCGGCTGACGCGGGGGTGGCCTATGCACATCTGGCTGAGCAACTGATCGAGGCGTTGGCGCATCGGGTCGAGGCTGAGATGATCCAGAGCCACGGCGTGGTCGCAGCCGGGGCCATAGCCGTGGTTGCCATGGGCAAACTTGGTGGCTGCGAAATGACGGCAGCGTCAGATCTCGATCTTATCGTCATTTACGATTTTGATCCGAGTGCGACGCTGTCTGATGGCGTGCGCCCGCTCGCGCCGGCCCAATATTACGCGCGATTGACCCAACGTCTGATCGGGGCGTTCACAGCGCCAACAGCCGAAGGTGCTCTCTATGACATTGACATGCGGCTGCGGCCCTCAGGGCAAAAGGGCCCCGTCGCCACACAGCTTTCGAGTTTTACAGAGTATCAGACTGCGGAAGCGTGGACTTGGGAGCATCTGGCGCTCACCCGCGCGCGCGTTGTCTCCGGTCCGCCCGTGCTCAAGGCCGCCATTGAGCATGCGATCATGGCGGTCCTTTGCCGCAGCAGGGACCGGCAGAAGATTGCCGCTGATGTTCAGGATATGCGCCGACGCATTGCCCAGACCAAGGGCACTGTTGATCCGTGGGATCTGAAGCAGGTGCGGGGTGGGCTCGTTGATATCGAATTCATCGTTCAATACCTGCAACTCGTGCATGGTTCTGAAAACCCTGATGTTTTGGATCAGAACACGCTTGCGGCGCTGACGAAGTTGGCCGCGCGCGGGCTCATCCAGCCAGCCGCCGCACAAACGCTGCAGGCGGCGGGGCTGTGTCTGAACAATCTCACACAGGTCTTGAGGCTCAGCCTTGTTGACGCGTTTGATCCTGTGACCGCGCCAGATGGGCTGAAGCGGCTTCTCGCCCAGGTCGCAGATGCGCCGAGTTTTGACCGCCTAGCGCGTGACCTGGTGACCATGCAGGCCCAAGTGGCTGCTCTTTTTGATGAACTGGTCGTCTGACGGCGACGGATCGTGCGGTGACACGCGTTTCTTTGTGTAGAGGCCGAGTAAATCGTCACGGTGTCCAGAAAACGGAGTTCAATTTCATGCGCAAACGTTCAGTGATCGCATTGACAGGGGTATTGGTGGCCGCCGGCGTCGCTGTTGCAGTGTCGGCACCAGGTCCCCGTGGTCATCGTGGTGCGTCTTCGGACAGTGCCGAACAGATGGAGGGGAGCGATCTGCGCGGTCGCCGTGGCTGGTTTGGCCCCCGATCAATCACTGCGGATGAGTATGCCGCGCAGACCCGCGAGCGCTTCGCGCGTTTCGACAAAAATGGCGACGGCATTCTCGAGGCAGCCGAGATCGAGGCCGCGATGAAGGATCGCCTTGGTGGCCGCCATCGTGGCCGGTCTGAGGGCGGTTCTCATGGAGGCCCGCCGGGAAGAGACAGTGAGGGCCAGGGTAATCGCGCCGAAGGCTTCCTGCGCATGTTTGGTGACAAAGACGGCAAGGTCGGCAAAGACGCTTTTCTGACCGAAGCGAAGCGCCGGTTTGGGCAGATGGACCTTAATGGCGACGGCAAAATCACCGATGATGACCTTCCACCAATGATGCGCGGCAAAGGGATACTCAAAGCAAACGGGCCAACTGGCCCTGGTCGTATGGGCCCCATGGAGCGCATGCTCGGCGACCTCCGCCAAGCTGACCTAAAGAACGAAGGTGTTGTCGCGCAAGACGCCTATCTCGCGCAACAGACCAAGCGGTTTGAAGAGCTCGACCGCAACAAAGATGGGGTTGTCGATAAAGGTGACTTCGATCTGATGCGGAAAGACATGACCGATTATCAGATTAAGCGCTTCCTCCATGCCTACGGCGCTGTCGCGCAGGGCAAGATCACTAAGGAGCAGTTTTACACCGTCGCAAAAGAGCGGTTTGCCCGACTTGATCGCAAGGGTGAGGGCAAGATCACTTTTGATCGGTCAGGATGGGGCGGTGGTCATCGCGGACCGGAGGGACGCGGCGATCGCGGATCTGAGCGCGGGCCTGATCGCGGCCCGCCAGCACCGAAGAATTGATAATCCACCAGCACGGTCTTTTTCTGGCATGACCGTGCAGCGCCGGGCACATGATCCTGCCCGGCGTTTGCCATAAGATTGAGGTGCTGCAAGGTGTCCCCTCGCCTCATGCCCAAATTGCCTGACCCAGACCCACCGCCGCGACCAAGCCTCGTGGCCGATGAAGCCGCTTTGCTGGTCGCGGTCGCGCGTGGGGATGGTCAGGCGTTTAGCGCGTTGGTCAATGCGCATCTTCCTGCGGTACTTGGAACAGCGCGACGGATGTTGAAGGACGCGACTGAAGCGGAGGATGTCGCGCAGGAGGCAATGCTGCGTCTTTGGCGGAATGCGGCGACTTTGGAAATCGGACCCGGTGGCCTGCGGCCCTGGTTGCGGCGGGTGGTGTCAAACCTGTCGATTGATCGCATCCGCTCGGCGCGCAAAACGAGCGTTGTTGCCGATGTGCCGGAGCAACCGGTTGCCGCAAGCCAGTCGGCAGGGATGGAGAGTGCCGATTTGTCTCGGCGCGTCCAGGCGGCATTGTCAGTGCTGCCGGAACGTCAACGGCAAGCCTTGGTGCTGTTCCACTTCGAGGGTTTGAGCCAGATCGAGGTTGGGCAAAGTCTTGGCGTGTCGGATGAGGCGGTCGAATCCTTGCTTGCGCGCGCGCGCCGGGCGCTCAAAGTCGCCCTCAAGGATGATTGGCAGCTCCTGTTGCCTGACGTGATCGATTGACCATACGCATAGTGATGCCATGCCGAAAGTTGAAGCAATGACCACCCGGAACCCACAGATGATGACGCTGCCCGACTTCGAGCAGTTGCTGGATGTTTATGGAGCCGAGCGGACGCTCTGGCCGCTCAATGCGCGCGCCGGTGCTGCGGCCCTGTTGGTGTCCAGCGCCGAGGCACGCCAATTGAAAGCTGAGGCGGCGGCACTAGACGCGGTTTTGGCGCAGGGTTTGGCATCGGAGCCGCCTGCTGATGTTGCTTCGACGTCTGCTCTGGCGGCGCGGATTGTTGCGGCTGCTTCTACGGGACCGCGCTTGGCGGCTTCGGTTGTCGCACACGTTCCGGTGGCTGGTGGTGTGGATGAGAGCCCCATGCGCTTTGGACGCGTGGAGCGGGATGTGTGGCGCGGCGCGGCGCTTCTTGCGGCCTCTCTGATGCTCGGCGTGTTTGTCGGACAGAGCCAGCTTGGCGCGCATGCATTGCCGCAACTTGCGGCCCTGGCAGGGGTCTCAGTGAGCTCCGGCGAGCGTGTGGCACTGGCCGATATCGAATTCGAAGCGTCGGACGTGGATTGAGGGCGAGGCTATGGCGTCGGACACATCACAGGTCGTTCAAAAATTGCCACGCGTGTCGCGCCGTGTTCGAATTGTATTGTTCGCATCGTTGGCCTTGAATGCGTTGTTCGTCGGTGGCCTGATCAGTGCTTTTGTACGTCACGGTGGACCGATCGGATTGGCGTCGCCGAATGCGCCGAACAATCTTGGTGCCTTTGTCAGTACTCTGCCCTCCGAGCGTGGCGGTGCGGTGTGGAAGATTACCGGGGACAAGCGGCGTGCACTGCAACCTTTGCGACGGCAGGTCCGGATAATGCGGCGAGAAGTGTTGACGGCCCTGACCGCCGAGCCGTTTGATCGCGAGTTGTTTGTGGCGGCGCAGGCTCGTCTCATTGAGGCCGAGCACAAGCAGCGCCTCGCGCAACGCGACATCGTTGTCGATATTGCGAGTTCGCTGACCACCGAGGAACGCCGGTCTTACATCCGTTGGCGCGCGCCCATGCGAACGGGCCCGGGCAGCGACGATGATGAACCTTCACAACAACAACGCAAATAGCAGGACGGTCTATGCCAGAATCTTGGTCGCGATCTCAGTTACGTCGCGTGAGAGTGGCCGTGCGTTTGCGATCCGTCCAATGGCTTCGGATGCTAGTTTCTGCCGACCCGGTTCGAGGGTACGCCAGCTTCGGAACACGCCGGTCATGCGAGCCGCAATCTGCGGATTAAGTCGATCAAGTTCGAGGACTTTGTCAGCAATGTAAGAGTATCCGGCACCATCCATGCGGTGGAAAGCTGCTTGATTGCCCGCGAAAGCAAACAACAATGCGCGCACTTTGTTTGGGTTCTTCATCGAGAACAGTGGATCTTTCGTCAATCGCTTTGTTATGGCGAGGGCAGTTGGCCCAGGGATCATGGCTTGCAGGCTGAACCAGTTGTCGATCACGAGATGATCGTTGTGCCAGCGCTTGTAGAATCGCGCGAAGGCTTTGTCCCGATCCGGGCTCGCAGCGCGCCGGAGCACGCCAAGCCCGGTTATTTCGTCGGTGAGATTTGTTGCTTTCTCAAAATGCCGTGAAGCGCGCGTCCAGTCAGAAGTGGTGCCGCGTGCGGCCAACAGTGACAGTGCCGCGCCCCGGAGCGAGCGCGCGCCAATCTGCAGTTTGTCTGGTGCGTAGGATCCTCGGACTTCAAGCGTCGCATAGAGGCGTTCCAGGTCATCGCTCAGCGCTGTGCCCAGTGTCTTCATGAGCCATTGGCATGCTTTCTGGATTGCTGCTGGATCAACGTCAGTTCCGATGATGCGCGCGATCTCGGCCTCGCCTGGAAACGCAAGAATTTGGGCACGATAGGCGGCTTCGAGCTTCTGGTCGGTGATGACCTGACGCAAGGCTGCGATGTAGCCTTTCGGCTTCTGCGGTTTGGTGCCGGTCCGTAACGCGTCGACGGCTGCGATGAGAATGCGCGTCGCGTAGTCGGTTGCCGCCTGCCAGCGATTGAAGCTATCGCTGTCGTGCGCGACGAGGAATTCCAGGTCGGCGTTCGTGAGGCTGAGGGTCAAGTTTACGGGGGCAGAGAACCCCCGCAAAATTGACGGTACGGGCCGCTCGCCGATGTTTTGAAACCGGAATTTCTGCTCACGCCTTGTCAGTTCGATGAGGCCGTCTGCTTCGATTGCCCCGTCATCCAGGATCAGCGAAAGATCTCTCCCGTCGGAGCCAAGTAGGCCAATGCGAATGGGAATATGCAGCGGCTTCTTCTTCGGTTGCCCCGGTGTGGGCGGTAAGACTTGTGTGAAGGCTATCTCGGTGGTTGCTGTCTTGGCGTCGGTTGTTAGCGAGCATACGATATTGGGTGTTCCGGCCTGTGAGTACCACGTCATGAACTGTGTCAGATCGCGTTTCGAGACTTCCGCAAAGCATGCAACGAAGTCCTCAACAGTTGCCGCCTGGCCATCGTGGCGCTTGAAATAAAGGTCCATCCCGCGACGAAACAGTTTGGGTCCGAGCAGCGTGGCGATCATGCGCACCAGTTCGGCACCCTTTTCGTAGATCGTCGTGGTGTAGAAGTTATTGATCTCCATGTAATGTTCAGGCCGCACGGGGTGTGCGAGGGGGCCTGCATCCTCGGGAAACTGCGCGGCCTTGAGGGTTCGTACATTGGTGATGCGCTGGACGGCACGCGAATGCGTGTCAGCGCTGAACTCTTGATCGCGATAAACGGTGAGGCCTTCCTTGAGGCACAGTTGAAACCAGTCGCGGCAGGTAATGCGGTCACCTGTCCAATTGTGAAAGTACTCGTGGGCGATCACGCGCTCAATGGCGAGAAAGCTCCCATCTGTGGCGGTCTCTGCCGTGGCAAGGATCAAGCGGTCATTGAAGATGTTGAGCCCCTTGTTCTCCATCGCGCCCATGTTGAAGTCCGAGACGGCGACGATGTTGAATACATCAAGATCGTACTCTCTGCCGAATGCCTGTTCATCCCAGACCATAGAACGCTTGAGGCAATCCATTGCCCAGGCGCACCGGTCGTCCTTGCCTGGCTCGACATAAATGCCCAGGTCGACTTTCTTGCCTGACATCGTGGTGAAACGGGAGGTAACAGACGCAAGATCGCCGCCAACGAGTGCGAACAGGTAAGACGGCTTGGGGTGTGGATCGACCCAGATAGCGTAGTGCCTCTTGCCACCGACCAAAGTTCCCCGCTCGCGCGGATTACCGTTGCCAAGGAGGACCGGCGCTGCGTCAATATCGGCTTCAATGCGGGTGGTAAATCGCGCCAGCACATCCGGTCGGTCGAGGTAGTAGGTGATCCGCCGAAAGCCCTCTGCTTCGCACTGGGTGCACCAGATGCCGCGCGAACGGTAGAGGCCGGATAGTGCGGTGTTTGCTTCAGGGTCGCAGACAGTCACGATTTCGAGATTGAAGGGCTTGTCGGGGACACGCGCGATGGTGAGTGTTTCTGCATCGCGTTTGTAAGCTTTGGGGTCGAGTTGCTGTCCGTCAAGGGCAACCGAGATCAGTTCGATGTGTGATCCGTCGAGTTGCAATGCGCCGGGTTTTCCGGAGTGCGCCGGGTTCGGGCGCATCTTTAGTTTTGAGATCACGCGTGTTTGCTTGGGATCGAGCGACACATCCAAATGCACTGTGTCAATCAAGTAGTTTGAAGGGCGGTAGTTCTTGAGCCGGATGATCTGCGGCGTGTCGGTGCGCATCGACGGCTCCTGGTCAGTCCGGTGCCGTAGCGCCCGCCCTGACTGTAAATTTTTGATGCCAGATTCCTATCCGTTTATCGACGGCGGAGTGCGCTAGGGCAAGGCCTAGCTTTGCAAGGGAGCAGCGCCACCCAGACAGCGTAACGACCATGTAGACTAGACCCATGAGAATGATACCCATAGACGCGAGGAGAGAGACCATCGTTAGCCATTGGGGCGTTACGAGATCATCCATTTTTCTGCAGCTCGCAGTGAGGTGAACCAAGGGGATGACGGCGAACGGAAGCTGGAGCGCCGAGACACTTGCGTTGCGACCAGCAGTGGTGCCGTTGTGGCAGTGCCGTAAATCAGCGCAAATGCGGCTGCTGGGATGATCGCGAGGGCGCGTGTCGCTAACCGGCGGACCCAGGGCGCAATGTGCCAGTCCATAAAGCCTCCCATAGCGATTTGCCCGGCCAGCGTTGCCGTGACGGTGGCGTTCAGCCGCAGCACAGGAGCGCAATGCCAAAAAGGGTTGTTGCAAGGTTGGATCCCATAAGTGGGGCCAGGAGGGCGTGCGCGTCAGGCAACTCAGCCACGTTGGTATGGCCACCGCGATGAAAGGCAGCGGCTGCGAGAATGAGTAGGGAGGCGTTGATTAGGAACGCAAGCGCGCGAGAGGTTGTCGGGGCGAGCGTGGTGTACCGCGGCACCTCCTTTTTCTCCGCTCTGCTGTTGCCATAGACGCGGGTAGGGACGGCGGCCGAAATCAGGTAAAGATTGTGCGACATCACAGTGGCACCAACGATACCAAGCGCCAGGAACAGCAGTACCCGGTCGCGCCATAGCGTTGCGTCGGGGATCAAGCCGCGGGTAGCGGCGGCCCAGTCGGGGGACGCGAGGAAGATCTGGACGCCGAAACACATGGCGATGACGGCAAGCATGGTGATGACGAATACTTCAAGGTAGCGGAAGCCCATGCGCTGCAATGCGAGGATGACGAGGACCTCCGGCGCGGTAATGGCGATGCCGATCTCGGGTGGGAGGCCGAACAAGCGCTGGATGCCGATTGCAGTGCCGAGGACTTCCGCAAGGTCGGTCGCAATGATGGCGATTTCAGCGAGCACTCAGAGCCCGCGCACCACCCAAGTCGGATAGGCATCATGGCAGGCCTGAACGAGGTCGCGGCCAGAGGCGATCGCTAGTCGTGCGCATAGGGCTTGCAACGTCATCGCTGTTAGATTGGAAAGCAGTGCGACTCACAAAAGCGCGTAACCAAACTTGGAACCACCTGCGATTGCGGTAGCGCAGTTGCTGGGAGCCATATAGCCGACGGCGATAATGCAACCGGGCCCGAGAAAAGCGCTAAACCAGCGAAAGGGGTTCGCTGCAATGTGCCGAGCTGTGCCGGACGCACCTGGGGCGATCGACATTGGGACGGGTATCGAGGGAACACATCGCCAAGCGACGGTTCCCGACGTTCATGACGCCAGGCGGCTGTTTTGTGCGGCAGATGATCGAGTGACACTGATTGCTTAGACATGAAGTGCCTCAGGGCAACAAACTTTTCGCTGGTGTAAACTTTATTGCCGCTGCGTACTGGTCGTAACCAGCGTGTTGGATCGGCCGCTGGCTCTTGCCTGCTGTGAGAGGTGGGTTGATCGACGGCGCGAGACGCCTCGCGATAATGTCTCTAGAGCTATCCATAGCGCGCAGGCTGACCACACAGAAGTTTGCTCGAACGCCGCGTAATTTTTCCCAGAGACGTACTATCGCGCGGATGGCGGATGCAAAACACCGCCCGACCACGTGTAGATCACATGCGACGGGAGGCGCGCCGCGCCGGTTGTGTCGAAGGCCACGGGGCCAAGGACCGTCTTGAAGGTTCCGCTCGAGAGCTTTTCGGCAAGGGTACCGTCGGTCATGCGGGTTAGTGCATCGATCAGAATTTCGAGAGCTGCGGCGCTGGCGATGGCCGCACGATTCGGCGTTGCGCCGCCAGCGCTCATTCGTGTGGCGAAACTCTGTGCGAACGGAAGTGCGCGGATATCTGGTGCAAGTGCGACTTGAATGCCGTCGGCTGCAGGTCCGGCAGCACGCGCAAAGGCCGGATCGGCCAACGTGTCGGCCGCAAGTATTGTGATCGTCGGGTTGATCTTCTTGACCTCGGCCACAAGGAGCGACGCCTCGCTCGGAAAAGCCGCAAGCGCCAAATGTGTAATGCTGGCAGCCTTGATGCGTTGCGCCAAGGCCGCAAAGTCTTTGTCGCCGCCGCCAAACGTCTCAACCAAAACCGGCGTCCGGCCGCGTGCCGACATCGCTGCGGCGGTCAATTGCAGCGCTGATTGGGCGAACTGCGTCTTGTCGCGGACGAATGCAATGCGTGCGTCCGGACCGGCTGCTGCAAGTGTTGCGCCGATCAGTGTGCCCTGATCACTGTCGGCTTGCATGCGGAAATGGAGCGGGCCAGCCCGGCGGGTCGTCGTGGCGCGCGACGGCAGCTGACCAGATGCGATGAAGACAAGACCGGCAGCGGCGTAGACGGGCGCCGCGGCAAGTGCCGCCGACGGGCAGGCATGGCCGATAACGACGGCCGGAGGGCTTGTTGTTATCGACTGGGCGGCTGCGAGGCCACCAGCGCTTGAGCATTGGTCGTCATGCCACGTCAGCAGCAGCCCTGGTGTATCGGATTTGTCTTTGGCGTCGCCCAGGATCAGCTCGACTGCGGCTCTAATTTCGACGCCAAGCGTTCGATGGGGGCCGGTCAAAGGGAGTGCGATTGCGATACGGTGTGTTGTCTCGGTGGCGACCGCCGGTAAGGCTGTGAGCATGGCCAGAAGCCAAGCGATGATACAGCGACTTAATGCGAGAAGGGGCGGCCTCGCGGCCACCCCCTCCGTTGATGCCTTATGGGCGATCACACAGCTATCCAGCTTAGTTCTGGATGTAGGTGATTTTGCCGTCGGCGCCCTTCTTCCAGGTGTACATGACATAGTCAGGGCGGGTGATATCACCCTTCTTGTCATACTTGAGCTCGCCGATGACGGTCTTGTAAGCGCCGCCCTTCTTCATTTCTTCGGCAACCTTCTTGGGATCGTTGGCCTTGACGGCGTTCGCCGCGGCCGTGATCACTTCCATGGCTGCGTAGGTATAGAGGGTGTAGGCTTCCGGATCGTATTTGATGGCTGCGAACTGCTTCACCGCTTCAGCGGCTTCCGGCAGTTTGCGCGGATCGGGTGGGAAAGTCATGAGCGTGCCGATGATGGCATCGCCGCCGATGGTCGCGAACTCGTTCGAGGTGATGCCGTCGCCGGACATCAGGACTGCGTTGACGCCGCCGTCCTTGAGCTGCTTGGCGATGAGTGCGCCTTCAGTGTGCAGACCGCCCCAATAGATCACTTCGGCACCGGCCGATTTGATTTTGGCGACGAGTGCGTTGAAGTCTTTCTCGCCTGTGTTCACGCCTTCATAGAGCACTTCCTT
>JANNEU010000282.1:0-2419 GCA_031379035.1 Hyphomicrobiaceae bacterium
CCGGGACATTCGCCTACGAACGACGTCATCACAAATAAAAAAACCGCCAGCACACGAGACGTGAGCCGACGGTACTTTTTCAGTTCAAGGCAGCGGTCGATCAATCGCCGCGGCAGATGCGGTATTCGCGCCAGAGATGCCGTGCACGCTCATAGCGGCCAGTCTCTTCGGCATAAACCGCACGCTCGCGAAGATCACGGCAGCCACCGCCGCGATAGCGGGGGGCGGGTTCGACGTAGACGCGGCGCGGGGCGTCGCCAGCGGTGGCTTGCCCGATAATGCCGCCAACGATGGCACCACCAATGATCCCGGCAGCGATATCACCGCTGCGGTCGGCCGCAGCCGGCGTACCGGCACCGGCAAGCATCGCGAGGCCGAGGCCTGCGGCTGCGGCGGTTTTCAGAGTGGCAAACATGGTCATCCTCCAGGTCTCGTCTCAGGCACGCGCGGGGCGCGTGTTGGTTTCAGGTTCCAGATTTTGAAATCTGGGTTTCAGCTCACACGCGCCTGGCGCTCTCTGAGTAAGGCGAGCGCAGACATGCACGTGTTAAAACGGCTGGATGCTCATTCTGTGACCATACCAGCATAAATATGTCTGAGACATGAACGCATATCTCTTTCCAATCCCATCAACATTTCCATAAACAATGGAAACGTCGAAGAGACCAAACCAGGAACGCAGCCCCAAGCCCCAGACTTAACGCCAGATTTAACCCCAGACTTAACCCCAGACTTAGCCCCAGATTTCCTTGGATAAGCCGGTGATCATCTCCAGCTTTTTCCACTGGTCGTCTTCGCCCAGCGCATTGCCCTCGTCGGTTGAAGCAAAGCCGCACTGCGGGCTCAAGCAAAGTTGATCGAGCGGCGCGAATTTGGCCGCCGCCTCGATGCGGCGCTTAATGGCGTCGCGGTCTTCAAGCGCACCGACCTTGGTTGTAACAACGCCAAGGACAACTTTCTTGCCCTTCGGCAGGAAGCGCAACGGCTCAAAGCCACCCGAGCGCTCATCGTCCCATTCCATGAAGTAGCCGTCGACGTCGATCTGGTTGAAGACCATGTCGGAGACGGGCTCGTAGCCGCCGGTGGCAACGAACGTAGAGCGGAAGTTGCCCCGGCAGGTGTGGGTTGTGATCGTCATGTCCTTGGGCCGGTCCTTGAGCGCCAGACCGAGCACATCGCGATATTTGTTGACCAGGTCCTTGGGGTCGTCGCCGCGGTCGGCCAACATTTTGATCTGGGCCGGATCGCAGAAGTAGGCGAGGCTCGTGTCGTCGAGCTGCAGGTAGCGGCACCCAGCCGCGTAAAACATCTTGATTGCCTTGTTATAGGCCATGCCGAGGTCGTGGTAATACGCTTCCATATCGGGATAAGCCGTCTGGCTGATGCCGGCGCGGCCCGCGCGGTAATGCATCATGCTCGGGCTTGGGATCGTCATTTTGGCAGTGCGCGAAGTATTCGCTGCCAGAAACTTGAAGTGCGCCAGATGCGGGTGGTTTTCCGAGAAATCGAGCTTGGAGTTCACCCGGACGGCCTCCGCGCGCGTCTGCATGCCTTTGAATTGAATGCCTTGGCCGGTGTTGTAACGTTCAGCACCGGTCAGATATCCCAGAAAGTCATAGTGCCACCACGTGCGGCGGAACTCACCGTCGGTGATCGCTTGCAACCCGACCGCTTCTTGTTTCTTGATCAGAGCTTTGATCTCGGTGTCTTCGATCTTGGCGAGTTCCGCCGCCGCCAATTGCCCCTTCTCGCGCTTTTCCCGCGCCTCTTTCACCGGCTTGGTGCGCAGCAGGCTACCAACTTGGTCAGCGCGATAGGGTCCGGGCTTCATGAAAGTCTCCAAGGCGAATGTTTGTGATCTCGTGTTCCGCCGCCTGCCTAGCAGGCGCAGGTGTGGCCCGACAACACTCCTTGAGCGTCAGCTGGGCACCTGCCGCATTTTCACTCAGACCTGCGCAAGACCTTGGCAGAAAGCCCACTTGCCGGAACTCGTGCGCCATGGCACGTCACGGTCCAGGCGCGTGCACATCAGCCATGTGCGCCGCGCACAGGTTTGATTTTGACCGCCCCACCAGCGGTCCAACGGGGGAAATCCATGACCAGACGCCAGTTTGTTGCTCGTACCGTTCTGGCCGCCGCCAGCCTCGCGCTGACCGCGCCAGTTTTTGCCCAGACCGCGCCGACCAAGATCCGCTTCACCCTCGACTGGAAGTTCGAAGGTCCGGCCACGCCCTATCTCGTCGCCGTCGACAAAGGCTTCTACAAAGACGAAGGTCTTGATGTGTCGGTTGATCCCGGCAACGGCTCGGTGGACAGCGTCAACCGCGTCGCGTCCGGCACCTACGACATCGCCTTCGCGGACATCTCGGCGCTGATCAAGTTCCGCGACAACAAAGAGAATGCGCCGGTCAAGTCCGTG
>JANNEU010000299.1:0-2811 GCA_031379035.1 Hyphomicrobiaceae bacterium
ACTCCGCCAATGGTCCGCTGTGCCAATAGTTGTCGTCTCCGCCCGCGATCAAGAGAAAGAGAAAATCGACGCTCTCGATCTCGGCGCTGACGACTATGTCGACAAGCCATTCGGCATTGGTGAACTTCTCGCGCGCCTGCGCACGGCGCTGCGCCATGCGGCACATCATGTGGGCGAGGAAACGACATTCAACGCCTGTGGGCTTGCTGTGGATGTTCTGGCCCACACGGTGACCCGCGACGGGCAACCGATCAGACTGACGCCGAAAGAATTCGAACTCTTAACCATCTTGGTCCGCAACAGCGGTCGTGTCGTCACGCAGAAACAATTACTGACAGCGATCTGGGGGCCGGCTCACACGCACGATGTGCAGTACCTGCGGGTCTTCGTCGGTCAGCTTCGACAGAAACTGGGCATATCCATCGATGCCACAGACTTGATCCAGACCGAGCCAGGAGTGGGGTACCGCCTCATCGAGGGTTCAGCCAGCCCGTAGGACCGCACTGGTCAGATTTTTGACCGCAACTCAGGCGGTTGCCTCAAGCTGCGCGACCTTGATCGACAGAGCCTGCGTGCAACTTTGGTCTACTCTTCAAATTAAAGCATATATTTATCAGTATTTTGCGCTGGATTGCGCTCGCTAGATCTGGATTGTCAGCGAGTTATAACAGAAGTGGTTGCGGGGGCTACATTTGAACCAACGACCTTTGGGTTATGGGCGGCTGCTCGAATTTGGTATGTGATGCTGCGGAGCTCGCACGACGGCAACACTCGTTCGCGCGTTCGCTTCGGAAACTGCTCGTTGTCTTGTACTTCAACGTTCGAACCTTGCTGTCAGCCGCCTTCGACGGCAATGCCGATTAGAAAACATAAAGTCGCGGTTCGCTACGAGGTCGCTGCAGAGCAGAGACCCAGTCGAGTACGAGACATTATGTGACAATGCGGTGTAACTCGGCTTCCCACGCGGCGAAAGCGGCACGCTTCTCGGCTGAATAGGAATGCTGATTGTAAACTTGAGCGGTAATGCCGGACTGCTTGTGGGCAAGACAGCGGCCGATAATCTGCTCGGGGACGCCTATGCGGCCCATGTTGCTCGCAACTGTGCGGCGCAGATCGTGAGGGCGAATGTCTTCGATACCAAGATCTTTGAGTAGGCGCGCCAAGGCGTGACCGATACTCATCGGCTCCAACTTGTTGCCTGTTTTGCCGGGAAGCACGAGGGGCGAGCCGTTGTTGCTGATGGCCGTCCGGAAAGTTTCTAACGCGAGCGGCGCGAGTGGAACGATATGAGCGCGCTTTGCTTTCATGCGGCTAGCGGGGATCGTCCAAAGGTCGCTCGCAATTTCGGAAACCGGCGCATTCGCGACTTCGGATTTGCGCTGACCGGTTAAGATCAAAGCCTGAATGAGGCGTGCCATCAGTGGCGTCATACCTTTACGACGATCCGCGATGACTTCAACCAGCGAATTCCAAACAGCCTTCAGTTCGGCATCGGATAAAGTGCGTTCACGTATGATCTCCTTGCCCGGCTTTGGTATCCGCATCGCCGGGTGCAGTTCAACGAACTCCATCGATACACCCCAGGTAAAGACTGCGGAGATGATCGACAAACATCTGTTGGCGGTGATTGGCGTTACATTGTCGGCAATGTCATTGAGGGCCGCAATCACGTCTCTTCGTGCGATTTCGGTGGCGACGCGGCATCCGAGGCGCTTTTTGATGTGCAAATTGTATCTCTGCACGTCGTCGGACCATGAGCGCTTGTGCAGCTTGGCGCGGCGTTCGAGCCACTCGCGAAAGAGCCCATCGAAGGTTAACCCTTGCCGTCTATCATTCTTGGTGCGCGGGTCGGTGCCGTCGACTTGCAATGACAGCATCAGTTTGCGCGCCTGGGCCATGGCCTCGCCTAGTGAAACAGAGCACGCGTCGCCGATGAAGTGCCAGCGCTGCGCGGCACCGGGCCGAGGCTGGTAGCGCAGCCGCCACGATCCGCGACCGCCGCCGAGCGTTTCAAGTTTCAATCCAGGTGTCGCCTCGATTGAGAAGGTGCGTCGCTCGTTTCCGTTCAAAGCTGCGCTGATAGCGCGCACGTTGCGACTGAGCGAATTCGCTTTGCGCGGCACGAGCACCTCTCACAAACCTGATGGTTCGATGTGTAAATTTTGGCACACGATGTTTGTGCTCCGTGTCTATCCCGTGTCTATGGACGACAGACTTTGGCTGCCTACGGGAGTCACGCGAAGTCTTACAGTGCAGTGCTTATATCATTGATTTTGCATTTAATAAATGGTGTCACCGCGAGACATGGAAGGTCAAAGAAAAGGTATAGAAGAGGAATCATAATCCGTAGGTCCCCAGTTCAAGTCTGGGTCTCGCTACCATCCATCCCCTCTATTTCGTGATGAAATCGCGCAGGCGGCCGTTAGCTTTGGTCAAGGCTTGCGTGGCTGCGGCTGGCGTCATGCCGCGTGCAACCAGGATAGCAGGTTTCAAGTTGCCGCTGCAGGCGGTGAGGGCGGCTTTAGCACGTGCGGCGTCGCAGCCAGCGAGGTCCATCACCATGCGTTCGGCGCGGAGATCGAGCTTGGCGTTGCGGGCGGCCATGTCGACCATGCGGCCGCGATAGACGCGGCCGAGGCCGATCATGATGCCTGTTGAGAGCAAATTCAACACGATCTTCTGGGCGGTGCCGGCCTTCATGCGGGTGGAGCCGGCGACGACTTCTGCGCCGGTGGCGGCGAGGATGGCGTGTTCGGCTGTGGCCAGGAGCGGCGCGCCTGGGTTGTTGGCGACGGCGATGGTGAGGGCACC
>JANNEU010000310.1:0-5059 GCA_031379035.1 Hyphomicrobiaceae bacterium
GCTCCCTGTTCTCCGGTGAGGACGGCTGCCGCGTCGCGGGCGATGGCATCTAGCGCCAATACGACAGGCGCACGGCCACTGTCGCTGAGATCGGGCTCATAGCTGAGCGCGCCCATACCGTGTTTTCCGACATACGCCAGACGATCGAGCTGGGTCAGCTCTTGGCGCGCAATCCCGAGGCGTTCGACGGCGCGGTCCAGCAGCAGCCGCCCCCAGCCATCGGGCAGGCTGTCGTTGAACACGCCGAACAGGCCGTCGAAGACATGGCTGTCATCTATCATCACTCCGGATCGCGTCGGCATTCGGAAGGGTGAGATCTGCAGGTCCGTCGCCAAAAAACCAGGGTCGTACTCGAACAGAATGCGCCGGTTCTGCGCGGCCAGTCGGCCAACCTTGCGGCGCTGCCGCCCGTCGAGAAAGACGTTGAGGAGCATGACTGGCCGGTGTGTCACGTCATCCGGCCTTTCTTGCGCTGACGGCTCCCGGCCAGAACCTCGTCGAGCGATCGTCCGCTCAAGGACTGCGCATCATCAGCGGCCAGTCCGTCGAAGTGGTGGAGGCAGTCGAGCACCAGCGCCAGCTTGAGCAGCGAATCGAAGGAGATGAGCCCCATCCCCTCGAAGCGCTTTAAGGAACCGAGGGTCACGCCGGACCGCTTCGCGAGGCCAGCTTGGGTCAAGTTAAGGGCCAGCCTACGCCGCTTGAAGCGGTCGCGGACTTCCTGCAAGACCTCGCTTGACGACTTCATCTTTAAGGTCAACATATTATCTCTATAAGCAGAAAAGAGCATCGCATAAATTATATATTATCCCATCAATAGAAGCAAGTCTTGCTCGATGACGTGCTGCCAATCACTCATCCGGTCACGCCGGCCGAGCTTGCCGATCTCAGCAAGATGATGGTCCGTAGCAACGATGCATCGCATCGCAAAACCACCACGATCACGACCCTGCTGTCGGTACTGGCGGCACCTCAATGAACGGTCATCGTTGTCGAACGCAAACTCGCACCAAGCTTCCCTGTCGGAATTGGGCACTGTGAGCGTGCTGCTGCCGATCTCATCGATGACGTCTGAATGCGTTCGGACAACCAACTAGCACGCGGCGATGTTCTGCAGCATTGCGTGCAACCACGAACGGTCAGTCCGCCTTCGACGGGGTTGTACCTGACGAGCACGCCCTCGAAGCAATGCGCCCGCTGGCGCATGCCCTCGGCGCAGTCGACGCCATGGCGCGCACCTATGACTTCGATGCCTGCCCCCTTGTATTTCGATACTCGATGACGGCTCAGGCCAGAGGCGTGCGCCAACGCCACGAGCGCGTGCTCTTACAGATTGGGGCCACTCAAGTTGCGCCCTATCCCTGATGGCACGCCGCGCTTGTCGGCCAACCAAAACACGCTCACTTGCGCGCTTTTGGTTGACCTCTGTCGCTGAGGCCGGCGTGCCATGGGCGGGGGTCGCAACTTGGGAGCCCCAGACCATGACAGATGAGCACCGCACCTATGACCGCTGGTCCGACAACGACTTCGATCTGTCTTTGCGACCGCCACCGATCCCGCGCTTCCGAGAGCCGCCACTTTCGGCCGATGACTGTTGCGCGCTTGCGACAATGGCCGTCGCCGCGCGGATCATCACCAACACGCAGGCGCCTGGTGTGGCGCGCACGCTGCTGCGCAGTTACCGCGCCTCGCTGAGCTTTCGTTTCGACCCGGAGGATGGGCCCACCACCTTCGCCTATCGCCCCGTCACCTATGACCGCAAGCGATTGCGCGCTGTTGCCGTGCGCATCAGCGCTGCCACTTATGGCAACGAAGATCCCAGCATCCTCTCGCAGCACGTCCTGCGGGCGGCCCTCGATGGCACCAACTGACGCCTCGCCGGCATCCGGCGTCCGCCACTTGGCGGACGTTCATCGTTCCCACCGGAGAATGCGGCGACGATGTGCCGGGCTGGTTCGCCACAACCGTGCCCGCGAGTGGCAGCAGCGAGCCGCCATTTTTGCGCGAACTGAAATTCTGCTGGCACCGCATTGAATGTGTTTCAATTCTATGGCGCATTTACTTGGCACTGCAACCCTTGATGTAAATCCGCGGGCATAGTCGGCAGGGGGAGGTCCATGACACTGTCACAGTCTATCGAGGCTCTTCTCGCGCTTGCCGCCAAGTCATCTGCGGTCGATGACGTAGCGCTCGACGATCTCAGCCGGCGTCTGCTGGCGGCCGTTGTCCTCGATCCGGAGACACCCGAACATCTCAAAGAGCAGCTTGCTCGACGGCTACGCGACAAAACGGATCCTCCCCCACCCCCAGCAACCGGCACGGATGAATGAGTACGAGCTGACCACCACACCTCCGCATTGGTACACGATGCCCAAATGCGCGCGTGCGCGAGAGCGTTGGTTTTGTCTGAGGCAGGCGAAGCCGCTTGACGTCATTTACCCGCGCCGCGGCCGCCTCAGCTTCTCAACCAGGCCATCGGGCACCTTGAACGCAATCTCATAGCGCTTGTTGTCGTTGATGACTTTGTGGCGCTCGAGAAGCCCATGCTCGACGAGCTTGCTCGCACGGCGGGAGACCGTGTTGAGGTGGCTAGGGTCATGCTCCATCAGCACGGCCGTTGTGACGAGAGTGCCTTTTGAAAGGCGCGCCAGGATCACGCAATAGGTGCCGAGCAGCACCCGCGAAAACTCGTCTTCATCGGACTTCGAGAAGATGTCGGCGGCATGCACCATCAACAGCCCGAGGTCAGCCTCGGACAGGTTGCTGTGGATAACTAGCAATTGCTTCTTCACTGTTTTTTGTGACTCACCATACTTAGGCGATACGATAGGTCGATGGGGCACAGGATAACCTCTTGAGTACCATAACGGCAGGAACACACGCGCTCTTCCGCACCAATGTTGGTGAATCAAGGGCCGACGATGAGTCATGCACAGCATTCTAATATCAATCACTCCATGCTGCACAAGACGGGGACACAGCATCAATGGCGACGTTTGAAGCCCTGGCCGCCAAGTGCGCCGCACGCGCCGCGCTCGACCTTCTGGTGGCAATTGCCTCCGTAGAAAGTGGGGTTGACCCGTTGGTTGTCCGCGATGGCACAACCTTAACGCGGGTTACCTCCGCCGGAGAAGGTGTCGCCGTGGCCGTCGGTGCTGCCGATCAGGGCCGCGAGGTGCGCGTTGGCATGATGGGACTGACCGAACGCCAACTTCGGGCCGCCGGTCTCACCCTTTACGACGGCTTCGACGCCTGCGCCTCGCTCTCGGCCGCCGCGGGCCTCATTGCCACCACGCGTGCCAATTCCAATGGACCGAGCGCAGATGCGGCCAACACCGTGGCGCTCCGAGCCTGGTGGCGCGCAGACGGGCGGTTTGTGTCCCTGTCGGCGTTCGAGGCAGCCATCATGCGGGAGCGAGCGGCGGCATCCGTGCTCGCCAAGCGGGAAGTCGCCTCCAGCGCGCCACGGCCGCTGGTGCCACTTGGTTCAAATGCAGCCGGTGGCGGCGAGCCCTTGGCCGCCGCCCACAAACGGCACGCCATTGTAACGGCCGAGCCGGGATGTTGGGACATCTTCGCGCGTCAGCGCGCTGGTGTTGCCCAATGTGAAGACCAAGGGGTCACAAAACCAGAACCATCCACCCCTGAGACCGCGTCCATTGTGATTTTCGGATCACGCGAGACGCCGCGATGAGAGGAAACATTCCCATGTCACGACCCGCCCGATATAGGCTTCACAGTAATGTTTTACTGTGCGTGAGTGTCATCTTCCTCGTTTCACTGATCGCGAGCGATACCGCCCACGCCCAGAGTGTGCTCGGCAAAGCCGACAGTTTCTTGCAAAAGATCGTCGATGCCCTGACCGGCACGACCGGCAAGCTTGTCTCCACCATTGCCGTTGTCGCAGTCGGCCTCGCCGCGGTGTTCGGCCGGATTGAATGGACCAAGGCGCTGATCGTGCTTGCCGGTATTGCAATCATCGTCGGTGCGCCGCAGCTCGTCGGTGCGCTGTGGGGGGCCTGAAACCCCGGGACCTGACACCCATGGACCGGGAACCCCACGAGATCGAGGACGTCTGCTTTCTTGCCTTGACCCGGCCAGTGATGCTGCTCGGTGTCCCGGTCGAGGGTGTCGGCGTCAACCTCGTGGTCTCGATGTGCTGCTTTATTCTGCTCGGGATCCAGTATGGGCTGATCGTGTTCCCGCTTCATCTGCTGTTCCGAGCCATCGCCTGGCATGACCACAACCGCTTTTCCGTCCTTCGATCCTGGATCGAAGTCCGTGGCCAACAGCTCAATCGATCATACTGGGGCGGCTCGTCATGCTCACCCGCGCGCGTCCATCACACCTACGCCATGCGGGATGACACCCATGTCCAATAACGCCGCTACCAAACGAGAGGTTCTGGGCCTCGAGCATATTCCTTATGTGCGTCACGTTGATGCGCACACCGTTGCGCTGGCCCATGGTGAATTGCTGTCGATGATCGAAGTCGGTGGCCTGCCACATGAGTGTGCCGGCATGTCCGACATCAACGCACACCACCGCATGCTCAATAGCCTCTGGCTCAATCTCGCCGACGAGCGTGTGGGTCTGTGGTCGGTTCTGATCCGCCGCCGCGTCCAGGAATACGCGCCTGCCTCGTTCGGCAATGCGTTCGCCGCGGACCTCGACGCCCGGCATGGCGCGCGCATGAACGCGACAGCGCTGTATCGCAACCGGCTGTTTTTGGCAGTCGTGCGCCTCACACCTGCCGATCCCGTGTCCTGGACGGCAAGCCGGTTTCGGGGTGCGGGTTTTGCCGTCATCAGCGATGACGACCTCACCCAGCATAAAGATAAGGTGCTCGGACTGACAGCGGGATTGGCGAACATCGGACCCCGCACGCTGGGGCTCATCGAACGCGATGGTCTCGTCTGGTCAGAGATCACGACGGTTCTGCATTGGATGATGGGCGGCCGCCAGCCGGCGGTGCCGCTGACGATGGGACCGATCTGGTCGGCGGCCTACCAGGACCGCGTCGTATTCGGCCGCGAGACCATCGAAATTCGTCATCCCG
>JANNEU010000363.1:0-1849 GCA_031379035.1 Hyphomicrobiaceae bacterium
ATCACGGGCGCGCGCAAAGCCGTCGACCGCGGCAAGGCCGTTTACACCTTCGCACTCGGCTCGAAGAGGCAGTACCAGCTCATCGCCAACAATCCCGAGATCCTCTGCCGGCAGGTCGACTACACCAACCTGCCGCACATCATCATGCAAAACCGACGCGCGGTCTCGATCAACAACACGACGCAGATGGATCTGCAGGGCCAGGCTGCCTCCGAGAGTGCGGGCCATCGCCACATCTCCGGAACGGGCGGCCAGCTGCAGTTCGTGCGCGGGGCCTATGCCGCGCCTGAAGGCAAGTCGTTCATGTGCTTCTCTTCAACATACCCGCGGAACGGCAACGCAGAGAGCCGCATTGTTGTCGAGCTCACGCCTGGCAATGTGGTGACCACCCCGCGCACCGACATCATGTACGTCGCGACCGAGTACGGCCTGGTGAACGTCAAGGGCATGTCGGTTGCCGAGCGCGCGCTGGCGCTGATCTCGATCGCGCACCCGGACTTCCGCGAGGGCCTCGAGCGTACGGCGCGAGACAAAGGCCTGATCCCCCGCTGGTTCCGCTGAGCCGGGACGCAACTGAGCGCTGGCTCGTTGGATGCCGGCCAGGTTCCAGCCGGGGCCAACGGCAACAGTGGCTCTATGCGTCGGGAAATTCGATGCGGGCCAAGGCATCGCGCACCGCCGCCGCAGGGAACGCCCAAACCTCGACAGGAGCAGTCAGTACTTGCGTCCGACGCAAATCTCGGCGCCCTCGGGGCCAATTTCTTCATGGTGAAGGTCACCGGCCGCCACTGAGAAAATCTGCCCGCGATGATAGGAGACGGTCCCACCAGCTCGGACAACAGTAAAGACCCCGTCAAGCACCAAGCCTTTGACCGCGTAGTGATGGCCATGGTCGCCGTTTGCGGGGCGGGGTGGGAGCGTCTTTGTTTCAATCTCGACGTAGCCATCGACGATGAGTGCCGCTTCGAATTCCGGTTTGGTGATCATCAGGCGTAATCTCCAGTATGGTTTGGATCAGCATCGCAGAACATGCCGTTGGTGTCACAGTCGAAGCACTGGCGCAAAATCACGTCGCGACCTTTGCATCTGACACTCATGTCGGCCAACATGCACTGTCGCGATGTCGCGAAACAGCCAACCGGTGCCGATGCAATGCCCAACCTGTTCTCCCCGTTCACACTCAAAGGCGTGACATTGCGCAATCGTATCGCGATGTCACCAATGACCATGTACCGGTCGACCGACGGAGAAATGTCGGACTTCCACGTCATGCTGTTAGGCTCGAGAGCTGCCGGCGGCTTTGGTCTCGTGTTTCCCGAGCAGATCGCGATCCAGCCCGATGGCCGCACCAGCACGGGATGCGCGGGCATCTGGGACGACACGCAGAAAGAGAGCCTGAGCAGGGTTGTGAATATCATCAAGGACATGGGCGCTGTTGCGGCCATCCAGCTCGGCCACACGGGCCGTCGCGGCAGCGAGAAGAAGCCGTGGCACGGCAAAACGCAGCTGCCCGCAAGCGATCCGGATGGCTGGCAAGTGCGCGGCCCCTCGCCGATTCCCCATGGGCGTCGTTATACGCTACCCGTTCAGGAACTGAGCATCGCTGAAATCAAAGAGATCCACCAAGCCTTCGCCAGTGCCGCACGCCGCGCCGCCGACTGCGGGTTCGAGTGGCTGGAGATGCATTTCGCGCACGGCTATCTCGGAGCCAGCTTCTTCTCGCCGCTCGGCAACCAACGGGTGGACGCCTATGGCGGCAGCCGCGAGAAGCGACTGCGCTTCCATCGCGAGGCACTGGATGCAGTGCGCGCCGTGTGGCCAGCACATCTGCCGCTGACCATGCGGCTCG